>CAZYDW010000006.1:0-58664 GCA_964646445.1 uncultured Bacteroides sp. | reverse complement strand
ATCCAAATGCCCCATCGCCTATGCTTGTTACGCTGTTTCCTATTGTTACATCTGTCAAGCTTGTGCAATCTTCAAATGCATTATCACCTATACTTGTCACGCTGTCGGGGATTGTTACATCTGTTAAGCTTGTGCAATCATAAAATGCAAAATCAGCAATAACTCTTGTATTTTCTTTAATATTGTAACTGCCTGATATGGTATCTTTTGCACGAATCAAACAATTATCAATATACAGAACATCATTAACCCAATTATTTTTATCATTATAATATCCTGTGTAATAAAATGCATACTCGCCTATGCTTGTTACGCCGTTTCCTATTGTTACATCTGTCAAGCTTTCGCAAAATTCAAATGCACAAAAGCCTATGCTTGTTACGCTGTCGGGGATTGTTACGCTTGTTAAGCTTGTACAATCATAAAATGCATAATCGCCTATGCTTGTCACACTGTTCGGGATAGTGTATAATATTCTTGTATTTCCGGCAGGGTACTGAATTAATTCGGTCTTATTTTTATTGAACAGCACTCCGTCCTGTGAGGAATAATACTGATTATCCTCGTCAACAGTTATGCCTGTTAAGCTTTCGCAATCGTAAAATGCCCCCTCGCCTATGCTTGTCACGCTGTCGGGGATTGTTACATCTGTCAAGCTTCTGCAATCATAAAATGCACTACCGCCTATACTTGTCACGCTGTCGGGGATTGTTACATCTGTCAAGCTTGTGCATTCTGCAAATGCATCATCGCCTATGCTTGTTACGCTGTCGGGGATTGTTACGCTTGTTAAGCTTGTGCAAACATAAAATGCACCACCGCCTATACTTGTTACGCTGTCGGGGATTGTTACGCTTGTTAAGCTTTCGCAATAATAAAATGCCCAATCGCCTATACTTGTTACACTGTTAGGGATTGTTACGCTTGTTAAGCTTGTGCAATCAAAAAATGCCCCATCGCCTATGCTTGTTACGCTGTCGGGGATTGTTACGCTTGTTAAGCTTGTGCAATCCCCAAATGCGGAATCGCCTATACTTGTTACGCTGTTTCCTATTGTTACATCTGTTAAGCTTGTGCAATCATAAAATGCATTATCGCCTATGATTGTCACGCTGTCCGAGATAGTGTATAATGTTCTTGTATTTCCGGCAGGATACTGAATTAATTCGGTCTTATCTTTATTGAACAGCACTCCGTCCTGTGAGGAATAATACTGATTATCCTCGTCAACAGTTATGCCTGTTAAGCTTGTGCAAAAACTAAACGCCCTATCGCCTATGCTTGTTACGCTGTCCGGGATTGTTACATCTGTTAAGCTTTCGCAATATTCAAATGCCCCCAGACCTATGCTTGTTACGCTGTCGGGGATTGTTACATCTGTTAAGCTTGTGCAAAATTCAAATGCATAATTGCCTATGCTTGTTACGCTGTTTCCTATTGTTACATCTGTCAAGCTTTCGCAATAATAAAATGCATCCTCGCCTATACTTGTTACGCTGTTAGGGATTGTTACGCTTGTTAAGCTTGTGCATTCTTCAAATGCACTATCGCCTATACTTGTTACGGTATAATCGTCAAGTGTGGACGGAATTGTTAAATCCTCCGCCGAGCCGGTATAATCTGTAATTTCCGCCGTGCCGTCGTCAAGCAGCTCATACTCAAAATCGCCGCTCGTTTGGGCGCAGGCGGAAAGGTCCAAGCCCGCGGTGATTGAGAGCAGCATTGCAAAGCTCAAAAGCAGACTCAGAATCTTTTCGGCGCGCGAACGCCCTTTTTTAATACAATTTGTTTTTGTTTGTTCCATTTATTGCCTCCTGTTATGAATTATGAATAATTATAACCAAATGGTTATAACATAAGAAAGCATAACACATCAATGTTAAAATGTCAATAACCAAACAGTTATATTTTTGAGGTGATATTTTGGCATATTACAAAAGGATACGGGATTTGCGGGAGGACAATGACAAAACCCAGACCGATATTGCAAATTATCTGCAAATGAAACAGCCGCAGTATTGCCGATATGAAAACGGACTGCGCGACATACCTTCGGATATACTTATTAAGCTTGCCAAATATTATAAGGTTTCAACCGATTATATATTGGGCATTTCAGATAAAAAATGAACGGCAAAAGCGACTTGAAAAATTCAAGCCGCTTTTTTAATTAAGACAGGGCGATATACGCCGCCGCAATATTAATCATTAATTAATTCATACTTATAAATTCTTCGTCAACAATATCATTGACAAGCTCTGTCGCGTAATCGACCGTCACACCGTCCTGCGCCTGCGATGCCGCGAGCTCGTCGGTATAATCGCTGAGCTTATACACATTAAATACAAATTTATCGCTGTTGGTATCAGACCTTTTATAATGCGTAACTATCGGCACAAGCTTTGCCGATGAAATTTCAATTTCGCCGTTTTTCCTTTCAACCGTTATCTGCGCCATACCTCCCACAAGATTTTCGGGGTCAATCTGGTGAGAAATAAAATTGCCGAGCGAGTAATAAACAAGCATCCTTTTGCCTGTCGTTTCGTTTGTCACCCATTCAACAGGCTCGATAACATGAGGGTGACAGCCTATAACAATATCAACGCCAAGCTCGCTGAAAAGCTCGGTATATTCCTTTTGATAGTCGGAAACGCCAAAGCTGTATTCCGTTCCCCAATGCGGGAAAACCACAACTACATCACTGTTTGCTCTCGCCTCTTTTATATCGGCTGTTACCTTGTCGGTTTCAAGCAGATTAACGCACCACGGCTTGTCCTGCGGCAGTGAAATGCCGTTGGTACCGTAGGTATAATTAAGAAGCGAAAAGGTTATGCCGTTTTTTTCATAATAGGTTATTTCGTTATATTCCTGCTCGCTTGAATTAACGCCGAGCTGAACAACGCCCTCTTTGGATTTAAAGTATTCAATTTCATTTTGAATACCGCTGTAGCCCATATCCATAGTATGGTTTGTCGCGCAGTTAAACACATCAAAGCCTGCCGCGATTGCAGCGTCGCCAATCTCCTGCGGGGAATTGAAAAGAGGGTAGCCGGAATATTCAAATTCACTGCCGCCGAGTATGGTTTCCTGGTCGATTATCGCTATATCCGCATTTTCTATTTCAGGCTTTATGTTTGCATAAAGTGAGGAATAATCGTATGTTCCGTCACTCTGCTCACCGGCGGCTATGAGGGTATTATGAATAAGATTATCACCCACCGCGACAAGCGTTACTTTGCTGTCGGTAATTTCTTTTGATGTGCTTTCTTCATCTGAATTAACCGCTGACGCGGAGGTTTGAGCCGTGGGCTTTTCCTTATCGGAATTTTTTGCCGCATTGCCGATAACTGCAAAAACAACAAGCACAAAAACCGCGATTACAACCGGAATTATAAATTTAAATTTTTTTAATTTTTCTGACAAATTATCACCCCGCGAATATATTAATCTTATTTTATCATAAAAATAGTATTAACACAATATTGATTTTATATTGACAAAATTATGTAATATAAGGTATTATTTTATTACAATTTAATAAGGTGGTTAAAAAATGGAAACAGTATTAATGTATGTATTGTTCATTGTCGGCCTTGTTCTCATAATCAAGGGCGGCGACTGGTTCGTTGACAGTGCAAGCTGGATTGCGGAGGTTCTCGGTGTTCCGAAATTTGTTATCGGTGCAACCATAGTGTCGCTTGCAACAACTCTACCCGAAATGATTGTAAGCATTCAGGCAACCGCAAAGGGTAATGTTGATATGGCGGCAGGCAATGCCATAGGCTCGGTAACGGCTAACACTGCAATGATTCTGGGCATATTCATTGTTTGTATGCCGTTTGCAGTCAAGCGAAAGGAATTCGCGCCGAAAGCGCTTATAATGTTTGCCGCGTCCGCCACGCTTGTTTTAGGCTGTATCTTCACTGCTAAGCGTCAGCTTGAATTTGAGGGCGAAACCAACTGGTATTACTCGCTTTCAACAATAGGCCTTGCGGTGCTCATTGCTATATTCATTGCATTTTTCATCGAAAACTTCCTTTCAATGAAAAAAGAGGATAAGCATATTGAGCCGTCGCCTGAAAATATCGGTATCCAGCAGGAGGACGATATTGTTCCTACAAAGGAAACGGCAACAACCGGTGACTGGATTAAGAATATAGCTTTCTTTATCCTCGGCGCTGCCGGAATAGTTATTGGTGCGGACCTTCTTGTTGATTACGGAACCGAGATTGCCCAAAGCCTCGGTATTCCCCAAAGAGTTATCAGCGTAGTTGCCATAGCGATAGGCACATCATTACCTGAGCTTGTAACTACAATTACGGCTCTTCGCAAAAAGGTGGGCGCTCTTTCCGTGGGAAATATTTTAGGCGCAAACATCATTGACCTTTCTTTGATTTTGCCTATATGCTCTTTCGTATCAATGGGCAAGGGCACGGGCGCGCTCGCGGTTTCGGCGTCGTCGGTTACAATCGATATGGTGGTTTGCCTCGCGGCTATTGCCGTTGCAATCATACCGACAATCATATCAAAGAAATTCAGCAGGTGGCAGGGTATTGTTATGCTGGTTGGATATATAGGATATGTAATAACCGTGTTTATCTGACTGTAAACAAAAATCAAATACCGGAAAAAGGTGCAGATGATTAGTCAATCTGCACCTTTTTGTTTTATGCAAGCTTAGGCTCGCTTATTATTGAACCGTATTTTTTACATCTTCCGCTATTTATTTCTTTTCAAGCCTTGAATAGTTAGCCATCATTTTTCTGGTGCCTGCTTTATCAAACGCAACCTCCACAAGAACATCACCGCCCATAGGCTTAAGGGTTATGACGGTGCCGGTGCCGAAAGTTTTATGCGAAACGGTATCGCCCACGGAGTATTTGGTTTCGGATTTTTCGGCAGTGTTGCCTGCCTGACCGAAGCTGTGGGCATTTTTGCTGCCGTTTGAAGCTTTGCTTTTTTGAATGTCCGACGAGGCTGATTTATAAACGGAGACTGAAACATCGTCAGTTACGCTAATCGGAATTTCTCTTATAAACCTTGACGGCATATTCCTTGAGGTTGTACCGTAAATCATTCTTTGACGGGCATTGACAAGATAAAGCTTTTCCTTTGCTCTTGTTATCCCGACATAAGCAAGCCTGCGTTCCTCCTCAAGCTCCTCCTCGCTGAACATACTTTGGGCGCCGGGGAAAATGCCCTCCTCCATACCGACAATAAATACGACCGGAAATTCAAGTCCCTTTGCAGAGTGGAGCGTCATAAGAACAACGCTGTCCTCATCCTCGTTATATGCGTCAATATCGGTAATCAGCGCAACATCCTCAAGAAATGAAGAAAGGTCAGGCTCCTCATTTTCCTCCTGATATTTCAGAAACATTGAGGAAAGCTCCTTGATATTATTAACGCGGTCCTCATATGTTTCGGGGTCCTCGCTTAGATAATCAAGATATTTTGTGACATCAAGCACCTCCTGAAGCAAATCGTTCAAAGGCATTTTATCCTCATAGCACTTTTGAAAATGCTTAATCATATCGGCAAAGCCCATAAGCTTTGAAGCGCTGCGGGAGGTTTTTTGAAATTCATCAGCACGCTCGCACACCTCAAATGCGGATATGCCGAGCCCTGCCGAAATCTGCATAATATTGCCGAGCATTGTTTCGCCTATTTGCCTTTTAGGCACATTTATAATCCTTTGAAGCCTTATCGTGTCAGACGGATTATTTATCACCGCGAAGTATGAAATGATGTCCTTGATTTCTTTTCTGTCAAAAAAGCGATGGCCGCCGATTATACGATGGGAAATTCCGCTTTTTGTCAGCATAATCTCAAGATTTCGCGACTGAGCGTTCATACGGTAAAGTATTGCATGGTCGCTTAATTTCCTGCCTGCTTTGACGTTTTTAAGTATTTCATCCGTAACAAAAGCCGATTCGTCGCTTTCGTTCATAGCTGTATTAATTATTATTTTTTCGCCTGCACCAAGGCGTGTGTATAATGTTTTGCCCTTACGGTTTTTGTTGTTGGCGATAACGGCATTGGCGCCGTCAAGTATGTTTTGAGTTGAGCGGTAATTTTCCTCAAGTCTTATAACCTGCGCATCCTTATACCTTTTCTCAAAGCTCAAAATATTTTCAATGGTAGCTCCCCTGAAGCGATAAATGCTTTGGTCATCATCGCCGACAACACATATGTTCCTTGATTTGCCGGCAAGAAGCGATGTCAGCTCATACTGTGCATGATTAGTGTCCTGATACTCGTCAACAAGAACATATTTAAACTGCTCCTGATAATGCTCAAGAACATCGGGACATTCGTTAAACAGACTTACCGTGCTGAATATAATATCGTCAAAATCCATTGCGTCCGACTCAAGGAGCTTTTTCTGATAAAGCTCATAGCACTGAGCAATTTTGTTTTTTCTGAAATCGGCTTCATTTTCAGCCTTGTATTCCTTATATGAAATCAGGCTGTCTTTTGCACGGCTTATCTCACTTAATATGGCTTTGTGGTTTAAAAACCTGTCCTCAATGCCAAGCTCCTTTTGGCAGCGCTTCATAAGCCGCCGCTGGTCATCGGTATCATAAATGGTGAAATGACTTGTGTAGCCTATTCGCTCGCCGTATCTGCGCAGTATTCTTGAGCAGCAGCTGTGAAAGGTATAAGCCCAAATATCCTCGGCTTGCAAACCTATGGCGTTGACAAGCCGTTCTTTTAGCTCGCCGGCAGCCTTATTTGTAAAGGTTATTGCAAGCACCTCCCACGGCTTTGCGAGATTGCTTTCAATAATATGCTGCACCCTGTTGACAAGAACGGTTGTTTTGCCCGAACCTGCCCCTGCAAGAATGAGCAAGGGACCTTCTGTTGTATTTACAGCCTTTTGCTGCATTTCGTTAAGTGGCATATATTTTCTCCTGTGAAAAAATAGGGTAACGCTTGGTTACCCTATTTAACTGAATATGTTATTATCTTAACAGGGTAAGAAGAATACCTGCTGCAACGGCAGAGCCGATAACACCCGATACATTGGGACCCATAGCGTGCATAAGGAGGAAATTTGAAGGGTTTTCCTTCTGCCCCTCTTTCTGCGAAACTCTTGCCGCCATGGGAACAGCGGATACGCCTGCCGAACCGATAAGCGGATTAACCTTTCCTTTGGTAAACACATACATAAGCTTGCCGAACAAAACACCGCTTGCAGTGCCGAGGCAAAATGCGATAAGGCCGAGAATAATAATGCCTATTGTTTTGAAGGTGAGGAAGGTTTCGGCTGATGTTGTCGCGCCTACCGAGATGCCGAGTAAAATCGTAATGATATTCATAAGCTCATTTTGCGCCGCCTTCGCGATACGCTCGGTTCTGCCGCTTTCTTTAAGAAGATTGCCAAGCATAAGCATACCTACAAGTGAAGCTGCATCAGGAAGCAAAAGCGAAACAATAACAGTTACCATTATTGGGAATAATATTTTTTCAAGCTTTGATACGGGGCGAAGATTATCCATTACAACAGAGCGTTCTTTTTTGGTTGTAAGGCCCCTCATAATAGGCGGCTGAATAAGCGGAACAAGCGCCATATACGAATAAGCCGCAACGGCAATTGTGCCCAGCAGCTCCGGGGCAAGCATTGATGTAACGAATATTGCCGTAGGTCCGTCAGCGCCGCCGATAATTGCAATCGAGCCGGATTCGTTTGGTGCAAAGCCTAAAATAATCGCTCCGATATAGGTAAAGAATATGCCGAATTGTGCCGCCGCGCCGAGTATAAAGCTTTTCGGATTTGCGATAAGGGGCGTAAAATCGGTCATAGCACCGATACCGAGGAATATAAGCGGCGGATAAATGCCTGCCTTAACCCCGAAATAAAGAAAATCCATAAGCCCCGGCGTCGCCGCAATCCATTCATTTGTAACATCGTCAAGAACTCTGTTTCTTGCAACAAGCTCTATAAAGCCCTGTAAGTCGTGATACTGAACGGCAAGGTTCGCGCCCGGTATATTGGCAAGCAGCATACCGAATGCAATAGGTATCATAAGCAGCGGCTCAAAGCCTTTTTTGATACCGAGATAAAGGAACACAAAAGACACAAGGAGCATAATTAAATTTTTGTATCCGCCGTCTGCCGTAAAGAAATAAGCGTAACCCGAATTTGAAAATATGGTTACGATAACATCCCAAACGCCCTGAAGTATTTCCATAATTTATCTGCCCCCCTGACTAAAACGGTCTTGTATTGTCAACAGCTGCTGCCTGCGCCCAGGGATTTCTGCCGCTGACATTTTTCTTTTTAATTGAGCGAACAACCGCGTTCGCGCCCTCTGTTTGCGCAACCGCTGCCGCAATCGCGGCAACAACCTCGCCGCTTATGCCGTTTTCGGCAGCTGAAGCATCGGGCTTTACAGGAGGCCTTATTTCGCTTATCGGTGTAGCCTTAACTGTTGTTGTGCCTTCATCCTCTAAGCTTTTCTTTTTATTTTTCCGACTGCTTGCGCGTGACTCCGCCTTTGAAACAATAAGCCCGAAAAGATAAAAAACAAAAATAAGTAATATCAAAACACCTACTACGATACTTATGCCTGCTATAATTACCGTAGCATCAAAAAGACTCGGTGCGGTAAAGCTTAATAAAGCAACTGGCTTCATAACCAAAATCCCCCATTATAAAATGATTAGTGATATTATAAAACATACAGATACGGATTTCAACGAAAATTTTTATTTTTTTTATTTCTGTCAAATTACATAAAATTACTTGATTTATTTAAAAAATAGTATATAATATTATTAACACAAAGGGGGATGTTTTATGACAGAAAAAACTTTAATTATAGCAATTCTCGTTGCGCTTATTCTTCTTTGGTTTGCGGAAACCCTGAATATGCACAAGACAAGCAGGCTCCTCGGCGGAGCAATCGACCTTGGCTTTGCGGTTTTGCGATAACGAAAAGCATATTAAAAAAGCAAAGAGGTTGTCTTAACCAAAACGAATAAAATATTTATTTATATTTAATGTAATAAAATCACAGAGGCGGTTAGTAAACGCCCGCTTCGCTGCTTTGTAAGCGGCGTTTTCGGGCGGTTGCAGCCGCCTTTGCACATATGTGTACGCTTTTCGGGCGGTTGATGTCCTCCTGCCCTATGATATAACCTATTTTTACTTTTTATTATTTTGCAGCCTTTTTCATATGAAGCTCCTTCATACCCTCAACCTCATCGCAAATGGCTTTAAGGGTGCAGCTTTTGCAATCGAAAAGTATATTGTCAAAAATATGATTAAGCGCGGATGTGGTATCCTTTATCTTTTCGGCAATAACGCCAAGCTCGCCGATAATGTCCGGCTGTGTAACAAATATAACCTCAACGCCCTTAACAATGGGATTTTTCAAATATTCATCGATAAGCATACTGCCGAAATCGGAAAATCCCACCTGTGCCCTGACTGCTTTTTTGCTTACCCTAATCTGCTCTCGCATATTAAGCGCCGAAGCTCTTGTCATAAAGCCTTTGGGGCAAAAGCCGTATCTCACAAGCTCAAGCTCTTTTATTTTATTAAACGCGTCGTCCTCGTCAATATCATCAATTTCGATAAGAACTATTTTGGCAAAGGCGCTGTCATCCTTGATTTCAAAAATGTCTTTACCGATTAGCAGAACACTGTTTTCAAAATGCATTGTACCCGAAACAGCCATTGTGCTTATGCACGGCTTCTGGCTTCCGCCAAGCTCATATGCCGTATCTTTTAATAAAAGAATATTGTTTTTATCTGCTTTTTCCAATGACGAGGGTTTATAATCAAGCCTTTTGCACTCACTCGGCAAAAGGCTTAAAATTTGATTGATAAGCTGATTATAAAGAGTCATTACAGCTTTCTGTCCTTTTCAAGATTATCATAATGCTTTTGAAGCTTTTCATAAATAAATCTCACAAGCTTCATATCAAGATTAAAGAAGTATATGCCGAAGGTAATAACAAAAAGAGCGGCTATAACTATTAAAATAATTATTAATGCTTTCATTATGCCATTCCTTTCTGCCTTGCATATTCGGCCGCGCCGAGAGCACCCATAAGCTGCGGGTCAATATCAAGGTCAACAACCTTGATTTTAAGCACATGCTCAATAGCCTTTTTAAGGCCCTCATTCTTTGCACAGCCGCCCGTGAGTGTAATGCTGTCGGTCGCGCCTGCCTTTTTGGCCATAACAAAGCATCTCTTTGCAACGGCAAGCTGAATACCTGCTGCAATTTCATCCATAGGCTTTCCCTCGCCTACAAGCGAAATGACCTCGCTTTCGGCAAACACCGTGCACTGTGCCGTGATTGGAATTGTATTTTTAGCCTCAAGTGAAAGCTTGCAAAAATCCGGCAGGCTCATTTCAAATGCATTAGCCATAGCTTCAAAAAATCTGCCGGTGCCTGCGGCACACTTATCATTCATGGCAAAGTTTTTAACTGTGCCGTCGGTGTCAATGGCAATGCCCTTAACATCCTGACCGCCTATATCAATAATTGCCTTAACGCTTGGGTTTGTTACATGGACACCCATTGCGTGACAGCTTATTTCACTTATGTTTTCATCTGCAAAAGGAACCTTATTTCTGCCGTAGCCGGTACCTATAAGGTAGCTTAAATCCTGTGCGCAACTAATATCGTCAAGCTTGCCGATTGCCTCATCAAGTGCCAGCTCTGCGCTTTTTACGGGATTGATTTTGCTCCTCACGGTTGCATCGGCAACCATTTTTCCGTTTTCGTCAAGAATTACACATTTTGCGTAGGTTGAACCTACATCACATCCGCCAAAATATTTCATATATTGCTCGCCTTTCTTTTATAACAATGATATTTTACCAAGCCATAGTGTCATCAAAATCAACAAGTGTAGAGTCAACAGGCGTTTCCTGAAGAACAGTTGTCATATACTTGTTAATCTGCTCACGCATATCTCTTCTTGAAATGGTACGGGGGTCCATAAGATCCTGCGGCACCCATATGAAGCTTACATTTCTTTCTCTTGCCTGCTCATCAAATATACCGTTAAGACCGTCCATACCCTTGCAGGAAATCTGGTCATACATAATAACCATATCCGCATTATATTCGTCAACTATTCTCCAAAGCTCGTCAACAACATTCCGATAGCCGCCCTTTGTGTGCTTTCTCATTGTTGTGCGCTGAAGCGTTTTTGCATATGTTAAAAGTGACCTGTCTTTATCCTCGGTATCGTACATAATATAGGAAATCATAGTTTCCATATCCATTACGACATTAATACCCCAGCAGTTTTCAAGCCAGTTTGCAAGGCTCGTGTAATAGTTGGCAGGGCATGACCAGACAATGGCCCTGTGTCGCATTTCCTTTGAAACCTTTTCTTTCTTTTCAAAGCCCTTGAGCATAAGCTTGTTTACCTTTTTATCGGTTTTAATGAAAAGCTTATTGTAGCCGCCCGACAGGTGAAAATAGAAAAGTCTGTAAAGCCAGAATGTCGCGCCTGTCATCTGAGGATAATCGGTTTTGTTGATATCCCATTTTTGCAGTTCATATTCAAGCTGCCTGTTATATGTTTTCATTGACGCAAAAAATGCATTCCAATCAAATTTTTCCCCGGTCTGCTCCTCAATAAACTTTATGCAGTCCTTAACCTCGTCAACCGCATATTCCTGGACATCCTCGGCATTATATCTTAAAGGCACATTAATTTGATGAGTCGGAATGTTAAATCTTCTGTCGATATATGACGAATTTACAACCGAACCGTCGCAGGGCATATTACAGGTAATCGCGCATTTGCCCAAAAGCGGATAATCGTCATTTATGGCAACACCTGCCTCTGCAGAAGGAAGCGGGCAAACATCGGCAGGCACGCCGTAGCTTTCGGTTATATCAAGATAAGGAGGTGTGATATGCTGGTCGACCATTGAAGTCAGGAAGATCGGAATGGTCGAAACATGAACATCAATCAGATTTGGGAAGCCTGCGGTTAATTCGGATGAAAAGATTTCATCAACGCATATTGTCCTGTCGCTCATTTTTGACTTTTTATGAAAATGCTTATCATTTGCAAGAAGAATATTGATTAAGTCAGTAGTATGCTTTACCATTGCGTTAAAATGAAGATGAGCAATCCTCAAATGAGTTCCCCTCAAGCCCTCGGTATGCCTGTCAACCCACGCAGGCGCTGAAAGGTAACTCGCCATCCAGCGATAATTAACAAGACCTTTAACAGTTGAAACCGGTGCTTTGAGCGCCATAACTATAATGTTTTTCCAGGTTATCAGCCATCTGTAATAATCATACATCGTGTCAATAACGCCGCGCCATTCACGATGCTTTAAAATACCTGTTTTATCCTTATGCAGATTGCCGAGATTTTTAGGCTCGTTTCTGAAAAATCCCATTACCTGACCTCCTTCGCATTTTGAATTTTCTTAATTTCAAGGCTTTCGACAAATGCCTGGACTCTTGTGCGAAGCTGACCTGATGCACTTGCCGTATATTGCCTGTCAACCGTTACTGACGCAATACCGTATTCGTTTGTCATAATATGTGATGCAAGCGCGCGCTCGTAACCCCAGTATTCACAAAACTTAAGCTGCTCGTAAATAACGCCGTCAGCATGATAATCATTAACAAGCTGTCTTACATATTCCTTTCTGCCGTGCACCTTTTCCTGTGACATATAGCGCGGGCACTGGCAGGTTTTCATATAGTGGATAATTATCTGCTCAAGCACATCGTCGGTATCGTTAAGTATGATTTCCTCCCTGCCCGGCAGCGAACCAAAGCAGTACCTGTCAGCTACAACAAGCGCCCCGCTTTCCTCAATAAGCTTTGTGAAATCGGGGTCATCCATTTCAGAGCCGCAGACAACGACCTTTGCCCTGTAGCTTTTCTTTTCATCAGGCTGCCTCGTTTTAAGCTCCTGCGCGGTTTCACGCAGCTTGTCAATTATAAGGTATTTGGGACAGCAATATGTAACAAGATTGAGAATATGAAATTCATAGCCGGTAATTCTCGGATTTTCCTCTTTCCTGTATTCACCGATTTCGGTTATGAGCCTGCAAACCTCATTATGCTCCTCAACCGCCTTGCGCAGTGATTTTTCGCTTATATCAATTCCGTAGGTTTCATGCAGTCTGTCAAGCACCCTTGTCTGCATCTGATTTTTGTAATGCTTGATTGTATGAGGCGCTATTTTAAAGGGTATATCTGAAATTGAAACAAAAAACTTATCGTTTTTAACAAGATTAAGAATTTCAAAATGCTCGTATGTTCTGTTCATTTCAGAGCAGGATTCAGAGCCTATAAGCGCAGAAAGGAAGTTATATCCCCCTTCAATTCCTCTCTCAAGAAGTGCCTTTGAATAGCCGCAAAGATACGAGCTTAAATAGTATGTTGCAATATCCATTGAGCCTGTTCTCGGAGCGCGCAGCCTTACAGAAAAGCAATTATCCAAATTAAGCAGGACCTCGGGAATATGATAACAGGTATATGCAATCGCTTTTTTGCCCTCGCTTATTGCCTGTTTAACAAGCTCGTTGTTGGCGTCCTGAAGCAGATTTTCAAAATAAATCAAATGCTTTAAATCTTTCATTACAACACTCCTATTCTTTCAAGGGCAGTATAAACGCCCTTAACTACATTGGAATTTTCGGGCAGATTAAAAATGTTTTTGCCCTGAATATCAAACACTGACAGGTTTTTATCATCGGGTATATAGCTCAAAACCTCAATGCCGTTTGTGTCTATATAATCCTTAAGTGAGTCGTCAGCCATTCGGTTTACTATTGCACCGATTTTGTCATACATAACAAGCTCATCCGCAACGCTTTTAATTGTGCTGATAACCTGACAGCCTTTTTTGCTCGGGTCGGTAACAAGCAAAAGGTGCGTAACCTTTTCCATAACCCTGCGGTTAATCTGTTCAATGCCCGCCTCGCCGTCAATAACAACATAATCAAATTCTTTTGAAAGAATGGCTATAACCTCTTTAAGGTATGAATTGATTTTGCAGTAGCAGCCTGCCGTTTCAGGTCTGCCGACGGCAATAAACGCATAGCCGTCAGTTTCTACAAGAGCATCAAAAATACGGTACTTCGCTTCACCGAGAAGCTCAATTGCGCCCCTTGTATCGCCCTCGTCAACCGATGCTATTATTTCCTTTCTTATGTCGTCAATGGTCATTTTAACATCAATACCGAGTGCCGTTGACAGTCCGACCGCAGGGTCAGCGTCAATGGCGAGTATCTTTTTTTGGGGATATTTTTCAACAAGACATCTGACGATTGTTGCCGAAAGTGAGGTTTTACCCACACCGCCCTTTCCCGCAAGGGCTATAATTGTTGCTTTGCTCATTTTTAACACCTTACCGAATTAATTTTGTAAGTTATATTATACACAACAATTTTATTTAAAGCAATAAATTTGTTAAAATTTTGTCAATAAAAGCAGAAATAATACATTATGCTATTCATAAATTTAACTGATATGCACCACAACAGTCAGATAACTTTTGGAGGTGCATACTTTTATGAAAAAACAGAAAAAAGTATATAGTGCACAGCTATAAATTACGAAGCAACTGTTTTCAATAATTATTTATTTAAGCGTTTACGGGTATTGATTTTCAATTTGTTTTGTGTGATAATTATCATACAGTAAATTTGTGAGGTATGAATATGAAAATCAAAAAAATCGTCCTAATTGCTGCCGCCTTGCTTGCCGCGGCTACCGTAATCGTGCTTTGTGTTCTTTACGCAGCAGGCGTTATAAAATATGCCGAGCCCGCCCAAAGTCAGTCCGGTAAATACCTTTTTGTTTATTTCACGGGTAATGAACCCGAAGAAGAAAGAATACATTTTGCAGTGAGCGATGACGGCTACAGCTTTGAACCGCTTAACAACAATGAGCCTGTAATAGAACAGACGCTCGGCAAGAAATCAGTTCGTGACCCGTACATAATCAGAGGTAATGACGGCTGCTTCTATATAGTCGGAACCGATATGCGCTGTGAGGAGGGCTGGAAATCAAACTATTCCCTTGTCACATGGAAATCGGAAGACCTTGTCAGCTGGGGTGAGGAGACCATAATAAATATGAAGGCTTTTGAAGGCTTTGAAAACACGACAAGAGCATGGGCGCCGCAGGCAATATGGGATAATGAGCAGGGTCGGTATATGCTTTACTGGGCAATGTCAACCGAGGAAAACGACGCCGCCGCAATCTATTATGCATATACCGATGACTTTAAAACAATAACAGACCCTGTTCTGCTTTATGAAAGGGAAAATATTCAGACGATAGACGCCGACATTGTTTATAACGAAAAAAGCAGTAAATATTATATGTATTTCAAGCATGATGAGGATTCAAAAATATCTTATGTAACATCCGATAAGCTTACGGGGCCGTATGACACGGAGCCTGCGGTCGTATCACACGCGGGCAGCGGCGTTGAAGGCTGTCAGATGTATAATATTACCGGCACCGACACATGGGTTATGATTATGGATGAATACGGCAAAAACCGATTTAGAGCAGAGCAGACAACGGATTTTGAAAATTTCACAAAAATCAAAAGCGGTGATTTTGTTATGAATATGAATCAGCGTCATGGCAGTGTTATCAGCATAACCGATGAGGAATATGACGCTCTTATCAGGGCCTACGGGAAATAAAAGTCTGCAATTATCCAAATAAACCGCAGATGTTAAAAAGCACAACGGTAATGATACTGTTGTGCTTTTTTGTTATGCCTTATATTTTTCCGCCTGGAGTTTAAACATTTTTGCATATGCTGCGTTTTGCTCCATTAACTGACGGTGCGAGCCGCTTTCCGTTATCCTGCCGTTTTCCATAACATATATTTTATCAGCGTTGATTGTGGTTGAAAGTCTGTGAGATATGAATATTACGGTTTTATCCTTTGCAGCCTCAAGCATTGCCTGATTAAGATTATACTCGGCTATCGGGTCAAGATTTGCCGACGGCTCGTCAAGAATAATATACGGGCATTTTTTATAAAAAGCTCTTGCTATTGCAACCTTCTGGCTTTCACCCCCGCTGAGCATTATTCCGTCGTCGCAAAACTCGCGCAGAAGCTCTGTATCAGCGCCGTTTTTCAGCGTTTTGTCAAAGCCGCTGTTATTAAGAGCACGCCGAATTCTTTCCCTGTCAGGGTCAACATCAAGCGCAACATTTTCGCCTATTGAGCAGGCAAAAATCCGAAAGTCCTGAAACACCGCCGAAAACCTGTCGCGGTGTGAATTTACGCAAGCATTTTTAATATCATCGCCGCCGATAAGGATTTGACCGCTGTCGGCATCATAAAGCCTTAAAAGAAGATTTGTAAGCGTTGTTTTCCCTGCGCCGTTAAAGCCGACAAGCGCAATCTTTTCATAAGGCTTAATCGTGAGATTAATATCCTTAAGCGTAGGCTTGTCGTTTCCGGGATATGTAAAGGTCAGATTTTTAATCTGTATCTCTTTCGGCCTATCCGGCAAAACAATATTTTCACCGTCCCTTATCCTGCTTTTTGTTTTTAAAAATCCGCGATATTTTTCAATCATTTTCGCGTGTTCCGAAAAACGGGCAAGCGCCCAAACAGTCAGAAAGTTCACGGACATTGCTATTGAATAAGCGCCGTTAAAGCTTGCGACAAAGTCGCCTGCTGAAATGCTCTTTTTTACAAGCACGCTATATCCGAGATAAAGCGGAAGAACAAACATAAATCCGAGCACCTGAACGCCAAATTCCTGAATGAAATAGAGTATGGAAATTTTTGACCAGTATTTTTTTTGATTTTTAACCACATCATCTGCGGCATCATTATATCTGTCAATCAGCAACGTCTTTACATCGTTCATCCTTATTTCCTTAACATAATCCCGCAGATAAAAAATCCGCTGGAAATAATCGGAACGCCTATGGTATTTTGTATTATCAATCCTCCTGTTCATTTGAAGATTTCCGATTTTCCTGCTCAAAGGCATAAACCCAAGAACAAAAATCAGAATAATTATAAGACAAATCGGGTCTATGGTTAAGAGAATTGACGATATGGTTATAAGCGAAATGATATTGCCGACATAATTTCTTACAAGACCGAGCATATTCTGTATATTTTCAGATGATGATTCAATCGTAAGAATGAAATTATTATAGAAGTCGGGGTCGTCATAAGACTGCAAATCAAGCGACTTTGCCTTTTCATAAAGCTTTGTATTAAGGCCTTTATACACCTTTTCCTTTTCGGTGTTCCAGAAAAACTCTCTGAAAAGCCATGCGGCAAGCTTGCTTATAACAAGCACCGCCGCTACAGTAAACACCGCAATAAATATTCTGTCAAGCCTTTCACCGCTTAAAACAATGTCTATTACATATTTAACTCCTAAAACACTTATCAGCCTTTCAGGCAGAACAAGTATTACGCCCCATATCATTTCACCTATTACAAGGAGAGGCGAAACCGAAAATAAAAGTCTTATAAAATATATGATGTTTGAAAGCATGGAATGCTCGCTTTTCTCTTTGATTTTACTCACAGCTTCCGCCCTCCTCTCTGTAGCTTTCAGCCTGAAGCGCAAACATTTTGCTGTAGCTGCCGCCCTTTGCCATAAGCTCACTGTGACTGCCGCTTTCAATTATCCTTGCGTTTTCAAGAACGAATATTTCATCTGACAAAACAGCGCTTGAAAGCCTGTGCGAGATATAAATTACCGTTTTGTCCTTTGTGGCATTTATAAGATTTTCATACATTTTATATTCCGCTACCGGGTCAAGGGCAGAGCTCGGCTCGTCAAGAACCGCAATATCAAAGCTTTTTGCAAACAGCCTTGCCGCAGATATCTTTTGATTTTCACCGCCCGAAAGACCTGCGCCGTTTTCGTCAAACTCACGGCTTAAAACGGTATCTCCCGCTTTTTCAAATGTACTGATTTTATCCCACACACCGCTTTGGATGAGCGCTTTTTTTGCAAAAGCCCTGTCGTTTTCGCTGCATTCGTGACATATTACATTTTCAAAAACCGAAACGGCAAAATTCTTATAATCCTGAAATACGGTTGCAAAGCGATTTCTCAATGAGCTTATATCATATTCTTTTATATTTACGCCGTTATAAAAAATTTCACCCTTTTCGGCGTCATAAAAGCGAAGCAAAAGCTTAACAAGAGTTGATTTTCCGGCGCCGTTCATTCCTACAACGGCAACAGTTTGCCCTTTGTTTATCTTAAAGCTGACATTCTCAAGTGAATATTTGTCGGACGACGGATATCTGAAATATACATTCCTGAATTCGAGGCTCTCAAAATCATCGGCTGTTTTATTGCCTGAAATCACCTTAGACTCATAGCTGAAGAAATCACGCAGATTTTGAAAGTAAAGCGCCATCTGGTTGAGGTCCTCGAAGCATTCGGCAATATCAAGCGTTGCCGTTCTGACAGAATTGATTGACGACAAAACAACACTGAAGCCGGAAACCGTCATTGTGTTTTTGTATATGAACTGAAAGCCTGCATATGCATATGTGCCTATAATAGGTATAAATTCGCTGAATGTTGAGCTTATCATACTGTATAAAAACAGCTTTAAGCCGTAGCGCTTGAGTATCTTAATATTTGATTTTATTGCTGCGTCAAATCTTTTCATAAGCACGGCGAATATATTTGATGTTCTCATATCCTTTGAAAAATCCTTTAAAAACACAGTTCTCTGGACATATGACTTCACCCTGTTGTTCGAGGTCATTTCAAGGTCGCGTTTATACACGCATTTGCTTTTAGCCGTTTCTATAACAAACACAAAAAGCACCGGAACAAGAAACAGCAGGTAAACAGGGTCAATAGCCGAAACCGTTGTAACCACACACAAAAATGCAGCTAACGCGCCGAGCATATCCGCCATATCATAGGAGATTATATCAAAATATCCTGCCGATAAAACAAGAGTTGCCCTTTGATACCTGTCATAAAAATCAGGGTCCTCATAGCAGCTGACATCAAGACTGTATGCCTTCTCAAATATTTTATTATTAAGATTTTTTAAAACTCTTTTTGTCGCATACTGATGCATATATTCGCCATACCAGTCAAGCGCCTTTGCCAATGCGGAAACGAGCAGAAAGCAAACAAGATATTTTATATACAGCTTAAAATCACCGCTGCCGTCAATGACAGTCAGCAAAACCTTTAAAAACAATATGTTTTGAATAAAAAGCGCAAACACCCTTGAGGCAACATAAGAAAGCATATATCCGAGTATAAGCCTTTTATCCGCCTTCCATATAAGCTTGAAGGCGTACACTGTATTTTTGAAAACAGGAACCTTAACCTGCTCGTGAAGCTGAATGTATCTCAATGTATCCATCCCCTTTCCCGAAATTTTACAGGGTTTTAAACCAATAATAACAAATAAAAAACAATCTGTCCTGACTTTTTTTGCTTTTTTATGACATAATCAAAAAAATACAGGCTGCCGTCCGGCAGCCCCGTAATTACAGCATAACGGTTTTTGTTTCAAGCGTTTTTGTGTCAAGAAGCTTTACAGAAGAACGGCAGCGCTTATCATAGGAATTATTGCCGCTCCCGCCGCACTGTATGATTTTAATGCCTTTGAGCATAAGCTCAAATGTGTTTTTATGGTCATGGCCGAAAACCGCGCATTTAAGATTTGCTTTAAGACTGTCAAGCTCGCCCGTATTTATATCCGGCGGACACGGCTTTTCGCCTAATTTGCCGCTGTATATTATGCCTTCCTTAAATCGGTAATATTTACCGTCATCAGGCACGGCGCCTTTTTCCGCATGGTCAAGCTCCTCAAGAGCCTGTGTAATATCGGGAAAAATAATATGCTGAAAAAGTATTGCGGATTTCCCCTTTATTTGATTTGCGGCGAATTCAATCTGTTCTTTTTTTACCGTATCATAAAAGCTGCCGCTTCCAAGATAATATGAGCCGCTGTCAATAAAGAGCAGACATTCACCCATAATGTTAAGGCAGTAATTTTGTCCCTTTGTAAGGCAATTAGGATATTTCATCATAATATCAAGAATTTCTTTTTTTGATGTTTCACATTCATCATCGTGATTGCCGAATACCGTCGCAAACGGTATGTCGCCCGTTAAATCAAGTACCTGCCTCAAATACTTTTCATAATCGGCATATACGGCGGGTCCGTGGACGATATCACCGAGAAAAACAATTAAATCCGCACTGTCGGCATCAATCGCTTTCTTTATTTTTAAAAGAGTATTCTTACTGCCGTGCGGCTTATTATGCACATCGGCAATCAACAGTATTTTCATTTTATCACCAAAATAAATTTTAGATATTAAAGCAAAAATTGTCAACAGTTCATATTGATTATTGAAAGGAAACGGTGTTATAATAATAAAGCTATGAAAAATTATCACACACATACAACCAGATGCCGCCACGCGTTCGGCAAGGACAGGGATTATGTAACCAAGGCAATAAAAGCGGGTATTACACAGCTTGGTTTTTCCGACCATGCGCCCATGCTTTTCCCCGTTGAGGATTATTATTCAAATTTCAGAATGTTTTTACACGATGTGCCTGACTATGTTAAATCAATTAATCTGCTGCGTGATGAATATGCAGACAAAATTGAAATTCACCTGGGCTATGAAATAGAATATCTTCCTAAGCTTTTTGATAAAACTCTTGAATTTTTGAATAAAAACGGAGGGTATGAATTTTTAATTTTAGGGCAGCATTTCACTGACAATGAATATGAAAATTATTCTTTCTACTGCGGTAATCCTACAGACAAAACAAAGCTTTTTGACAAGTATATCAATCAGGCGCTCGAAGGGCTTGCAACAGGAAAATTTCTTTATATTGCCCACCCCGATTTATTCAAATATACGGGTCCTGATGATATATATATTGAAAAAATGACATTTTTCTGCGAGGAAATAAAAAAGCTCGGTTATCCGGTTGAATTTAATCTTTTGGGATTTGCACAGCACAGGAACTATCCCGACAAAAGATTTTGGAATATTGTAAGCAAGGTTAAAAACGATGTGGTTATCGGCTTTGACGCACACTCGCCCGAAGCCTTTCAAAATAAAAAAATATATAACGATGCATTAAAATACCTCAAAAAGCTGGATATTGCACCTATTGAAATTGAATTAAAAAAATTAACGCCGTAAAATTCGCTGTAAATCAAATCATGGGCACCACCCGGTCAAGTAATAATTGACCGGGTGATGCCCTTTAAGCGCCGGATTACGGTTATCTCTGAAATTCTGAAATGGACCCCGCCGCCTAAGAGGCGGGGCATCGGCGAACAGGTTATAACGCTTTTGTTTCGATTTCTTCCATAATTCTTGCAAGAAATTCATCAAGGCTTGCTGCGCCCTCGTCGCCCTGCTTTCTTGAGCGGACGGAAACTGTATTATTTTCAATATCCTTATCGCCTGCAAGGAGCATATACGGTACTTTTTCAAGCTGAGCAGAACGGATTTTGAATCCGATTTTTTCCGACCTGTCATCAATTTCACAGCGGATACCCTTTGCTTCAAGAGCCTTTTTAACATCATAAAGATAATCAAGATGCCTGTCGGCAATGGGGAGAAGCTTAACCTGAACGGGTGCAAGCCATACGGGGAATGCTCCGGCAAAATGCTCCGTAAGAATACCGATAAATCTTTCAATGCTTCCAAATACAACACGGTGAATCATAATAGGTCTGTGCTTTTCACCGTCCGCGCTGGTGTATTCAAGCTCAAACCTTTCGGGAAGCTGAAAATCAAGCTGAATAGTACCGCACTGCCAGGTTCTTCCGAGACAGTCTGTAAGATGAAAATCAAGCTTAGGACCGTAAAAAGCACCGTCACCTTCGTTGACCTCATAGTCATAGCCGAGCTCTGTTATTGCATTTCTCAACGCGTCTGTTGCGATATCCCAATCCTCTTGAGCTCCCATAGAATCCTCCGGTCTTGTTGAAAGCTCGATATGGTATTTAAAGCCGAATGTGTTATAAACCCTGTCAATAAGGCTTACTACGCCCTTGATTTCGTCTTTAATCTGCTCCTTGGTCATAAAGATATGGGCGTCGTCCTGAGTAAAGCAGCGCACGCGCATAAGCCCGTGCAATGCACCTGAAAGCTCATGGCGGTGAACAAGACCGAGCTCACCCATTCTCAGCGGTAAATCCTTATATGAGCGCATCTTCGTCTTATAAACAAGCATTCCGCCGGGACAATTCATAGGCTTAATTGCAAAGTCATTGTCATCAATAACAGTAGTATACATATTTTCCTTATAATGGTCCCAGTGACCGCTCCTTTCCCAAAGAGCACGATTGAGCATCATAGGAGTTTGTATTTCATAATATCCTGCTTCACGGTGAATTTCTCTCCAATAATCAACAAGGGTATTTTTGAGCACCATACCCTTTGGAAGGAAAAACGGAAAGCCCGGACCCTCCTCCATAATAGTGAAAAGCTCCAATTCCTTGCCGAGCTTCCTGTGATCTCTTTTCTTTGCTTCTTCAAGCATAGTAAGATAATCCTCAAGCATTGATGCCTTGGGGAAAGCAGTACCGTAAACACGGCAGAGCATTTTGTTTTTAGCATCGCCCCTCCAGTATGCGCCTGTGCAGTTCGTGAGCTTGAATGCCTTAACAACCTTCATATCCATAAGGTGAGGACCTGCGCAAAGCTCCGTAAATTCGCCCTGTTTATAAAAGCTTATAGCCTCGCCCTTTCCGGCGTGCTCGTTTATAAGCTCAACCTTATAAGGCTCACCCTTTTCTTCCATAAGCTTGACTGCGTCTTCAGGCGGAAGCTCAAAGCGTTCAATTTCAAGACCCTCTTTAACTATCGCTTTCATTTCTTTTTCAATTTTGTCAAGGTCATCGGGAGAAAACGGGGTTTCAACATCAAAGTCATAGTAAAATCCATTGTCGATAGCAGGTCCGATAGTAAGCTTTGCATCGGGATAAAGCCTTTTTACAGCCTGCGCCATAATGTGGGAAGCTGTATGATTAAAGGTCTTTTTGCCGTCTGCATCTTCAAAGGTAAGCACCTCGAAATCACAATCACTGTCAATAACGGTTCTCAAATCGCAAATATGACCGTTGATTTTACAGGAGCAGGCATTGCGATAAAGCCCCATTGAAATATCCTTTGTGATTTCAGCAGCGGTAACGGCATTTTCAAATTCCTTTACAGAGCCGTCTTTTAAGATAATTTTAATCATTAATATACCTCCATAAAAATAATAAAAACACCCTGAATAAATCAGGGTGCAGAATTTACACGGTTCCACCTGAATTGCACAAAAATATGTGCCGCTCATTGCTGTATAACGGCAGCAAACCGGCCTGTATTAAAGGCACTCAAGGGTGGTAGCCGAGATAACCTGCTGTGTGCTTTCAGCAAACGCCCACTCTCTGAAAAGCGAGGAAAAACCGGCCGTGTCCCCGTCAACATTTTGTTGTATAATCAAGCATATAAATATCATAGCACCGCACTTCATAATTGTCAATAAATAAATTTTTTCAATATCGGCTGCCGGCAAAAAGCACTTGACATACACAAGATATAGGTGTATATTATTATAGAGATTTCAGATATTGTAATATATTTTGCGTACATACGCTGTTTGAAATCTTTGTTTAATTGCATTTAAACTGTACCTTTTCTGAATGATATTTTCGAGAATTTTAAACAGAAGGAGGTGCTGTTGACCAATGAGTAGTATAATCATTCCTATAATCGCAGGCGTTGTATGCGCCGTTATTTTTGGCATTATCGGTTTTACCCTCGGCGGCGAACACCGCAGGCGAACCAGTGAAAAGGAAATAGGCTCCGCTACACAGGAGGCTACAAAAATAATCAATAATGCTTTAACCGAGGCAGAGGCTACAAAAAAGACCCGTCTGGTTGAAGCAAAGGATGAAATTCACAAGCTGCGCTCGGATGCTGACAAGGAAATCCGTGAAAGAAGAAGTGAAGTTCAAAGGCAGGAAACGCGCTTAAATCAAAGAGAAGAATACCTTGACAAGCGCGCGGATTCAATCGAACACAAAAATGAAGCTTTGGCTGAAAAGCAAAAAGCACTTGATGAAAAGCTACTCGAAATTGACGGCATTAAGAAAAGCCAGTTTGATATGCTTGAGCGCATATCGGGACTTACGCAGGAGGAAGCAAAAAATCAGCTTCTTGCATCTTTGGGTGAAGAGCTTGACACCGAAAAGAGCAAGCGTATTCTTGAATATGAACAAATGATTCGCGATCAGAGCGAGGTTATCGCCCGTGAGATTATCGGCACTGCAATCCAGCGCTGTGCTGCCGATCATACAGCCGAAACAACCGTTTCCGTTGTGGCGCTGCCAAATGACGAAATGAAGGGCAGGATTATCGGCAGAGAGGGCAGAAACATTCGCTCGATTGAAACGATTACGGGAGTTGAGCTCATCATTGACGACACACCCGAGGCTATCACTATCAGCTCATTTGACCCTGTAAGGAGAGAGATTGCAAGGCTCACTCTTGAACGGCTCATTCAGGACGGCCGTATTCATCCCACGAAAATCGAAGAATGTTTTGATAAAAGCACCAAAGAGGTCAATGCTGTTATTAAGCAGGAGGGTGAAAAAGCAGTCCTTTCCGCCAACTGCGGTCAGATACATCCGGAGCTTGTTAAGCTGCTCGGTAAGCTTAAATACCGCACATCATACGGTCAAAGCGTATTAAAGCACAGCCTTGAAGTATCATATATCGCAGGTCTTATGGCGGCGGAGCTGGGCGCTGACGAAAAGCTTGCAAGGCGCGCGGGTCTTCTTCACGATATCGGAAAGGCGCTTGATCATGAGATGGAAGGCTCACATATTGCACTCGGTGTTGAATACGCAAGAAAGTATAAAGAAAATGAAGGCGTTATTCACGCGATAGCAGCGCACCACGGCGAAATTGAATGTAAAACGGTTGTTGCCTGCCTTGTTCAGGCTGCCGACGCTGTTTCCGCCGCACGCCCCGGTGCAAGGCGCGAAAACATTGAAAACTACATCAAAAGACTTCAGCAGCTTGAGGAAATCTCATCAGGCTTTGACGGGGTTGAAAGGGCATATGCCATTCAGGCAGGGCGTGAAGTCAGGGTTATGGTTAAGCCTGAAATCATTGATGACAGCAGAATGCCGTATATAGCAAGGGAAATCGCAAAGAAAATTGAAAGCGATATGGAATATCCCGGTCAGATTAAGGTGAACATCATCCGTGAATCAAGAGCCAGTGATGTTGCAAAATAAAATAATTAAAAACGCCGGCATATAAAAGTGCCGGCATTTTTCTGTAAAGGTGATTACCATGATTAAACATATTGTTTGCTTTAAGCTTAAGGACAACAGCGAGAATGCCTGTAAGGAAACCGCGGATATTTTAAAATCAATGGAGGGCAGAGTGCCGCAGCTGAAAAGCATTGAGGTCGGTATTGATTTTCTGCATTCGCAGCGTTCATATGATATTATTCTGCAGGTTACGGTTGATGACGAAAAGGCACTTGAAGCCTATCAAAATGACCCGTATCATTGCGGCGTTGTAAAAAAGCATATGCATTCGGCAGCGGAAAGCTCTGTTGCAGTTGACTGCCGAATTAATGAATAGAATATGACATTTTGAAAGGAGAAATATGCCTGTGCAAGCGGCGTGTTTCTCCTTTTTTATTTCAGCGAAACCGTAATCCCGCCGCAGAAAGAGGCTGCGGCCTTGATTAAAATTTTTGTCGAAATCAGGCTGAAGCTGATTACTTTATTAATTTTTTACAAAATTGTAATATTTTATTGACTGAATGTACAGTTATTTAAGTTGACTTATTATAATATAACTGTTATAATTTAAAAGAATATCCCGTGCAGCTATATGGAGGAAATTATGGAAGAAAACAGAGAAATAGAAATTGATTTAACCAAAATAATTACAATGCTCAAAAAGAAAGCCGTGTTTATTGTGATATTTTCAATAATAGGCGCGGCGCTTGCAGGCTGTTATACAAACTTTTTTATAGAACCTCAATATACAGCGACTGTCAAGCTGCATGCATACAGCGATTCCGACAGCAGGATTACAACAAGCGGTTCTTTCACATCAAGCCAATATGACGCTACCGAAAAGCTTATAAATACATATCTTGTTGTTGTTAAGAGCAATACTCTTACCGAAAAGGTTGCCGACAGTATAGGAAACGATATGGTGACTGCAAATCAAATCCGCAGTATGATGAGCTGCTCACAGATTGAAGACACGCTCGCATTCAGTATATCTGTTACAAACACCGATCCGAAGCTTGCAACAGATATTGCAAATGCGGTAGCCAATATATGCCCTGATGAAATTGTAAGAATTTTAAAGGTTGGCGGCGTTGAGGTAATAGACTACGCAAACGAACCTACATCACCGTCATCGCCCAATCTTGAAAAAAATATTTTTGTCGGCTTTATCATAGGCTTAATAATTTCATTCCTTTACTTTTTCATCAGAATTTTGTTTGACACGAAAATCCACGGCAACTCTGACCTTGCAAAAGAATTTGACCTGCCCATTATCGGTTCAATTCCGAGGATTATTCCCGCGCAGGAGCCTGTTAAAAAGCCTGACAGCTCAGATGCATCACAACCGACGAGTCCGCCGCCAGTTGACAAAATTACTTTCGGAAAGGAGAATGACTGATTATGGCTGTTATTTCAAAAAAGAAAAGCAAAAAATCCAATAGGGCGTCAAATTTCACAAGAGAAGACCAGAAAAAAATGCTTTCGGCTGATTCCCCTTTCGTAGTTAAGGAGGCTTATAACGCGTTAAGAACAAATCTTCTTTTTGTTCAGCAGAGTGAAAAATGTCCTGTATTTGTTGTTTCAAGCCCAACCGCAAATAACGGAAAATCAATCAATGCAATTAATATGTCAATATCATTTGCGCAAATGGGCAAACGCACATTGCTGATTGACGCCGATATGCGTAACCCCACAGTGCATCGTATGTTTTCAATACCCGTTAAAAACGGGCTTTCCGAAATACTTGCCAATTTGACAGACAACATTACCGTATCAAAAACAGATATTGAAAATCTGTCAATTCTGACTGCAGGCAAGATACCTCCCAATCCTGCCGAGCTTTTATCCTCCGAGCGTATGGATAAGCTCCTTCAGTTTGTAAAGGCACATTATGACTGCGTTATCATTGACACACCGCCTGTAAATCTTGTTACGGATTCAACAGCGTTCGCTTCAAAAGCGACCGGTTACATAATTGTTGTAAAGACAGAAACCACAGATGTTTCCGATGTAAGAACCGCCGTCAACTCGCTTAACCAGATTGACGCTAAAATTATCGGATTTGTGGTAAACGATGTCAACGCAACAAGCAAGCAGTTTGCAGGATACTATAAAAAGAATTACGGGTATAAATACAAATACAGATACAGATATAATTATAATTACAACTATAACTACAACTATAACTATGGAAATTATTATAAATACAAATAATGCAGGGGTCTTTTAAATGACAATTCGTGAAAGAATTCAAAATACAGGTGAGTTTTTAGTAGGTATTTTTTCACTTTTGTTTTCAAATCTTATAAGTGTGTTTTTCCTGAAGCTTTTGTTTGATGAAAAGCTTCCTGATTTTCAATTTATTTATTGGCGTACATATATTGCAATAGTTGCTCTCTCCTTTACAATAGTGTCGCTGTGCTTTACGACACACCTTAATCTTACGAAGCGCAGCAGACCTATGGAAACAGCCGCAGCCTTGCGGGATTGCGCACTGACATACGGTATAATCGCGGTAATGCTTGTTATTACAAAAAATGAGATTATGCAGGCACGGTACTTTTTATTAATCGGTTTTCTGCTTTTTTGCATTATGTCACTCGTCGGAAGATACATATTAAAAAAACTGCTTTTCAGATATGTGTCAACCAGCAGGTATTCCACCATAGCGGGTGTTATCACAAATGTTGAGCGCGGTGAAAAATTCATACCTGAGCTTATCGAGGACTGGTCGGTTAATGTTAAAGCCGTAGCACTTGTTGACACTGTGTGTGAAAACGGAATTTATAAGCAATATAAAACCTACAGCGAAAACGGTTCGGTAACGGTAAAAAGCGAGCTGACACCGATAAACGATATTGCCGGTGTTCCTGTGGTTGCAAACAGGTCAAACCTAATCGGATGGATAAAAACGGCATCACTTGACGAGGTATATATAAATTTGCCGTATTCGTCAAACAGCAATGAAACGAGCAAGCTTATAGAGGAGCTTGAAGACATGGGCATTGTTGTAAACATTAATCTTCCCTCTCTTGAAAATATAGTGGAAAACAGCAAATTTGACAACATAAACTGTGCAGTTAAAGCGAATTTGCCGATGGCTGTATTTTCTCCTGCCGTTTTTAAGGATACCGACCTTATTATAAAGAGAATATTTGATATACTCGGCGGCATAGTCGGAACAATTATTTCACTGCCTATAATTCTTATTACCGCTGTTCCCCTTCTAATTGAAAGTCCCGGTCCGCTTATTTTCAAACAGCAGCGCGTAGGCAAAAACGGAAGAATATTCAATATCTACAAGCTTCGCTCGATGTATGCTGACGCAGAGGAGCGAAAGCAGGCTCTGATGAAAAAAAACAAAATGGACGGCTATATGTTTAAAATGGACAATGACCCGAGGATTACAAAGGTGGGCAGGGTTATAAGAAAATTGAGCATTGATGAGCTGCCGCAGTTTTGGAATGTATTAAAGGGAGATATGAGCCTTGTGGGAACAAGACCTCCCACTATTGACGAATTTGAAAAATACGAAAGTCACCATAAAAGGAGGCTCTCGCTCAAGCCGGGAATCACAGGAATGTGGCAGGTATCGGGAAGGTCCGATATTCAGAACTTTGATGAGGTTGTAAAACTCGACTGTGAATATATAGATAACTGGTCATTCTGGCTTGATATTAAAATATTATTTAAAACCGTTTGGGTGGTTCTTACACACAGAGGTGCCGAATAGATATGAAAATCGCAATGATAGGCCATAAACGAATACCCTCAAGGGAGGGCGGAATTGAAATTGTCGTGGATAAGCTTTCCACACAGCTTGTCAGGAATAATCACCGCGTAGTGGCCTATAACCGCAAGGGGCATCATGTGTCAGGTAAAAATTTTAAAACAGGCTGTTCCTCAAACGAATATAACGGCATTAAATTAAAAAATGTTTTCACATTTGAAAACAGCGCGCTTAATGCAGCAGTATATAGCTTTTTTGCATCTGTAAGAGCAAGCCTCGGAAAATTTGATGTTGTGCATTATCACGCCGAAGGGCCTGCCGCCATGTGTTTTTTGCCAAAGCTTTTCGGCAAAAAGGTTATTGTAACCATACACGGGCTTGACTGGAAGCGTTCAAAATGGGGTGGCTTTGCCGCAAGATTTCTTAAATTCGGAGAAAAAAACGCAGTCAAATATGCAGATGAAATAATAGTTCTTTCAAAAAATATTCAAAAGTATTTTTATGAGGAATATAACAGAAAAACAGTTTATATTCCAAACGGTATTTCAAAGCCGCAGCTTAAGGACTGTAACGAAATCAAAAAAGCCTTTGGCCTTGAAAAGGATAAATATATACTTTACCTCGGCAGAATAGTTCCCGAAAAGGGTATTCACTATTTAATCAACGCTTATAAAAATATTGACACGGATTTTAAGCTTGTAATCGCAGGCGGTTCAAGTCACACAAACGATTATATGAAAAGCCTGAAAAGCCTTGCGGGAAATGATAAAAGAATAATTTTTACGGATTTTGTTCAGGGCGAGGTTTTGGAGGAGCTTTATTCAAACGCATATATATACTGCCTGCCAAGCGACCTTGAGGGTATGCCGATAAGTCTGCTTGAAGCTATGAGCTACGGCAACTGCTGCCTTACCTCAGACATTCCTGAATGTACGGAGGTTTGCGGTGATAAGGCGGTTTACTTTGAACATTCAAATGAGAAAGAGCTTAAGACAAAGCTTGAAGAACTCATAAATAATAAAAATACTGTTTTGAAATATAAACAATCAGCGTCGGAATATGTATGCTCAAAATACAACTGGCAGGATATATGCATAAAAACAGTCGAGCTTTACAGAGGTAAATAATGAAAATATTAATGGTAAACAAGTTTCTGTATCCGAACGGCGGGTCGGAAACATATATGATGAAGCTCGGAAAATACCTTGTATCACGCGGGAACGAGGTGCAGTACTTCGGTATGGAGCATCCCGATAACCGTGTTTTCAACAAAGCAAACGCTTATACCGAAAATATGGATTTTCACAGCAGCAGCGCGCTTAAGAAAATACATATGTCACTTAAAACAATTTATTCGGTCGAAGCAAGAAAAAAGATACGGCTTGTTCTTGATGATTTCAAGCCTGATGTTGTTCATCTTAATAACTTTAACTATCAGCTTACTCCTTCAATAATTCTTGAAATAATGAAATGGGAAAAGGAAACGGCTTCAAAAGTCAAAATTGTTTACACCGCCCATGACTATCAGCTTATTTGCCCGAATCATATGCTTTACAACAGCAAAGGGATATGTGAAAAATGTTTAGGCGTCAGCTTTAAAAGCTGCATCAAAGGCAGATGCGTACACTCGTCATTGATGAAATCCTCTGTCGCGGCACTTGAGGCTGAATATTGGAACAAAAAAAACATATACAGCAGGCTTGACAGCATAATATGCTGCAGTGAATTTATAAAATCAAAGCTTGACAGTAATCCCGTTTTTGCAGAAAAAACCACGGTTATGCATAACTTCGCGGATAAACCCGAATACATTGAGCCTCATAAAAAAGATTATGTTTTATATTTCGGAAGATACAGCAGGGAAAAAGGGATTGAAGCTCTGCTCGAGCTTAAGGATATCAGCTTTGTTTTTGCCGGAAGCGGACCTATGGAGGAAGAAATAAATAAGGCACAGCATATTAAAAATGTCGGCTTTAAAAAGGGAAAAGAGCTTGCAAAGCTTATTTCGCAAGCAAGGCTTACCGTATATCCGAGCATTTGGTATGAAAACTGCCCTCTTTCCGTAATGGAAAGCATAATGCTTTCGACTCCCGTTGTTGCAAGCAATATCGGCGGTATCGGCGAATTGGTAAACGACGGCGAAACAGGGATACTTGTTGAAGCGGGCAACATCAAGCAGCTTGGCGACGCCGTAAAATCAATATTGTATGACCGTGAAAAAGCCGAAAAAATGAGTGCTGCCTGCAAACAATGCCGCTTTACCGCTATTGATGAATACTATGATAAAATAACGGAAATATATAATAACTGAATTGAGGTCAACAAGGTAATGTCAAAAAAGCTTAACGGAACGGTTATTGTTACATACCGCTGCAACGCAAGGTGCAATATGTGCAACAGGTATAAAAAGCCGTCACAGCCCGATGAGGAAATAACAGTTGAAACAATAAAAAAACTCCCGCGTATGTACTTTACAAACATAACGGGCGGCGAGCCTTTTATTCGTGAGGATTTAAAAGATATTGTAAGGGAGCTTTATAAAAAGAGCGACAGAATCGTTATTTCAACAAACGGTTTTTTTACAGACAGAATAATTGACCTTTGCAGGGAATTTCCGAATATAGGTATAAGGATTTCGATTGAAGGTCTTGAGGAAACGAACAATAAAATCCGCGGGCTTGACGACGGCTTTAACAGAGGCTTAACAACCCTTAAAAAGCTTGTTGATATGGGTATGAAGGATGTCGGCTTCGGTATGACCGTTCAGGACGCCAATGCTAAGGATTTAGTTGATTTGTATAAATTAAGCGATGAAATGGATATGGAATTTGCGACGGCATCACTGCATAATTCATTCTACTTTGTAGAAGCTGAAAATATCATTAAAGACAGACCCATGGTTGCCGGCGAATTTGAAAGGCTTATAAACGAGCTGCTTAAATCAAACTCCCCGAAAAAGTGGTTTCGGGCATATTTTAACCACGGCTTAATTAATTACATATACGGTCAAAAAAGGCTGCTCCCCTGTGATATGGCGTTCGACACCTTCTTTATCGACCCGTACGGCGATGTTATGCCCTGCAACGGCACAAAGGATAAAGAGGTAATGGGCAACCTTAATGATACCGACTGGGATACGCTCTGGAACAGCGAGAAGGCTGACAGCGTCAGGAATAAGGTGCGCCACTGTGACAGGCAATGCTGGATGATAGGCTCAGTATCCCCCGCTATGCATAAGTATATTTACAAGCCCGCCGCTTGGGTGATAAAGCATAAATTTTTGCGTTTCTTTAAGGACAGCAAATATTCTTTTTATGAAAACAAAATATGCCGTGACCTTCGTGACGGCAAGGTAACAAAGCAGGAGCTTGACAGACTTTCGACCTGTGATATGTGCGCTGTTGTCAACGACGGATTATCCGAAAAATCCAAGGAGCTGCTTAAAAACACAAGCGAGTAAAAGCTTTAATGACACAAAAGCTTCAAAATTTACTAAAGAGGTTGTGTAAATGAATACAAATCAAAAAAAGAGATATAAAGCAATGCTTCACTTGCTTTTTATGCGAAATCCATTCAAAAAAGCGGAATATCTGAAAAGCTCAAATTTATTTGAAAAATTCGGCGATAACTGTGCATGGCATTCAATTAAGCTGCCCTCGGAGCCTGAGCTTGTAAAAATAAACGATAATGTTCATATTTGTTCAAATGTTACATTTATCACCCACGATGTTATATGCGATATGCTTAACAAGCATCCCGATTATATGGACAAGGCGCCGTGGGAATTTTATAAGGGGAAAATAGAAATAAAGCAAAACTGCGTTATAGGAGCTAACTCTACGATACTTTATAACACAACCATAGGCTCCGATACAATAATAGCTGCCGGCAGTGTTGTCACAAAGGATGTGCCAAACGGCGAAATATGGGGGGGTGCTCCCGCCAGAAAAATAGGCAGTTTCAGCGACCTGGCAGAAAGGAGAGCCTTGCGCAATGAAGCCTGCCGTTAGTATAATAGTACCGGTTTACAATGTCGAAAAATATTTGCGCAGGTGTGTTAATTCGCTGATAAATCAAACTCTTGATAATATCGAAATTATACTTGTTGACGACGGTTCCCCTGACAGCTGCGGGGAAATATGCGATGAGCTTTCGCGTAAAGACGGCAGGATAAAGGTAATACATAAAAAAAACCAAGGGCTCGGATTTGCAAGGAACAGCGGTATCGAAAAAGCAACGGGCGACTTTGCGGCATTTGTTGACTCTGACGATTATGTTGACCCAAATATGTTTGAAGGCTTATACAAACAGGCTGTAAGCTCAAATTCTCAGGCTGTTATTTCAGGCGGCTTTATAAATAAATACAATAACGGGGCAACTGTTGTAAACAGAGAAACCGATGAAATTAAATTTTTCAATTCAAATGAGCTTAACCGAAAGCTGATACTCGAAATGACCGGCTCTCTGCCGTCCTGTAAAAAAGACTATGTTTATGAAATGTCAGCCTGCAAGGGTATCTACAAGCTTAAAACACTTAACGACTATAACATCCGCTTTCATTGTGAAAAGGAGTTTATATCCGAGGATCTGGTGTTTCATTTTGATTTGTTCAGGCATACGGATAATGTAGTTATTATTCCCGATATTTATTACTACTACTGTGAAAACGATATATCGCTTACAAAAGCATATAACAGTAAGAGGTTTGAACAAAATATAAAATTATATAACTATATGCTTTCTCAATTTAAAAGCTTTGGATTTCCCGGCGAAAGCAAGCTTTACCTTGACCGATTTTTGCTTGCAAGGGCAAGAGTTGCAATAAGTCAAATTGAAAAGCATTACAAATTCTACGGCAGGCAAGCAAAAAAAGAAATTAAAAAAATAACACTTTATGAAGAATTAAACCAAATTCTTTTAAGCTACCCTATTAACAAATTACCGATAAAGCAAAGGATTTTTGTTAAACTGTTAAAGCATAATTTTATTTTTTTTGCATATTTTTTGACAAAGCTTAACAATTTAATCTAAACGCGTATGGTCCTGTTTGTACGGGCGGCTGCAAGCCGGGCTCTGCTTTAATCAAGCTCAGCCGGAGAGATTGCTGCGATTTAAGCAACTTGGAGGATTAAGTAATGTCAATCATTTTTTTGTATTCAAAAGACGCACTGCCCAAAGATAATTTGCCCGTCTATTCAAACAAATACTGGAAAACCCCTAATTTAGACGCACTTGCAGCCAAGGGCACGGTCTTTATGAATCATTACACATCAGCCGCCTCAACCTCTATGGTATTCAGCAGTATGCTTACAGGCAAGTACCCGTATCAGTTTGAAAAAAGAAAAAGATATACATTTGTCGAACCAAACGAAAAGGAAAGTATTTTTTCCATATTGCAGAAAAGAGGATATGATTGTCATATTCTGTGGTCAAAGGATTATATGACGGGAGCATATCCTTATGTCAGGGAGTTCGGCGATGAGAATAAAACAAAAATACATATTGTAGAAATGCATCAAGTCGCAGGCATTCACAGACCCAAAAACGAAACGCTCAAAAGGAATGACAAGCTGCTTGAAAAAACAAAACAAAATATTTATAACGAATTAAACGGCATTGATATTTCAAGCGGGAATGTTTTTATATGGCTGCACCTGCCCCATGTTTTAAAAGGTCGGGAGAGCTATGGCGACGATATTGATGTTTTTGATGAAATACTCGGATTTATCCGCAAAAGGTTTTCAGACGAAAACATATTTGTTACGGCAGATCACGGCCATATGAATTTTCAAAAGAATATTCCCGGCTATGGATTTCATGTTTATGAGCCCATATGCCGCGTACCGCTTATTACACCTAAAATCGACAATCTTGACAGGGTTGAAAAAATAACATCGCATGTTGATTTGATGAACATTATTTTAAACAGGGAAATCACTTTACGCGACTATGTTTATGTTGATTCGCAATACTATGCCCAGCCCGACAGAAAATTAGCCGTGATTACCGAAAGATTCAAATACATATATAACAAAAGGGATAAATCCGAAGAGCTTTATGATTTAAAATGGGATCCCTGCGAAAACCTCAATCTTCTTGAAAAAGAACGGTTTGATAAGGATAAAAAAATATTAAGGCGTGTAAGCGAGCTTTATTTTTATCCCTACAAGGATGATATCGACAACGCTTATAATTTTCTTAAAGCGAAAAAAGACGAAATATGGAAAAGCCCAACACGCGCAGAGGAACTTGAATTTCGTTTAAGAAATGATTTAACAAAATTAAAATGCTATATAAGAGCGAAAAAACAAATGAAGGAATAATTAATGAAAATCAAACTGAAAAGCTTAGTAATATTTCAAATATATTTCGTATTGGTTGTAGAAGCGCTTATAGACCTTCTTCATATGCCTGAGGTAATACGGTACATTCTTGATATAAATATGATTATTATTTATATCGCCGTTATTCCGAATATTAAAAAAATAAAATTCAATTCCGCTTCAATTAACATTACTTATTATATTTTCGGTGTTTTGATATTGTTTGTAATAGACGCTTTTGCCCAAAGTGTCGCGATAGGTCAGATTCTATGGGCTGTCAGAAATAATTTCTTTTTCTTTTTCTTTTTAGTGATATGCGTGGCTTTATTGACAACAGACGATGTTGACAAAATAATGAAAAATGTTGTTTCGCTGCAGGTTTTTAATGTTATTTGCGCAATATATGAATTCTTTGTGCTTCATAAGAAAAACGATAATTTAGGCGGTATGTTCGGCATTGAAAGCGGCTGTAACGGATATTTGAATGTTTATATTTGCGTTATATCGATTTATGTAATCTGCCTTTATATCAACAAAAAATGCACATTTCAAAAAGTGTTTTGGATTTTAGGCAGCTCTGCCGTGCTTGCAACCATAAGCGAGCTTAAAATATACTATATTGAGCTTATCATAATTCTTGTTTTAACCATATTGCTTAACCGCGGCTCAATAAACCGCGCAAATTTAAAATCGATTTTTTTGCTGCTTATTATTGCCGTGCTCCTGTTTACAAGCATACAGCTTTTAGCAGTTGTAAATTCCGAATCCATGAGTTATTTGTCAAGCTTTAATTCTATAATCAACTACAGCTCAAGAACAGACTACGGAAGCGGTGATATAAGAATTTCAAGGTTGACGCCTTTTTCACAGATTAACGAATACTTTTTCGGCAATAATATATGGCTTCGGATATTCGGATACGGTTTCGGCGCCTGCGAGGATTCACAAACCTTCGCATGGTTTAACAGCTCGTTTGCGGATAATTACAGCTTTCTTCAATACAGGAATTTATCAAGTTCAATGCTCTATCTTGAGGTCGGCATATTCGGAGTTGTGCTGGTGGTTTTGCTTTTTGTTATAATTATTTTTACAGCGTCAAAATATAAAAAGCTCTTAAAAAATAACGGTTACGCTTATATTCCGTCTGCTGTTCAGATTTTTTCAGTCATTACAATTCTGTTAATCTGGTACAACAGCACATTGAGAAGAGAGATTTCATATCTCACTTTCTTTGTAATATCAATTTTGTTTATCTATATCAAAGAGTTTAAAAGCGCTGATAACATAAAAGCTGCCGAAAGCGGGGCAAAGCCTTTGCAAAAGCAAAAAATCCGCGGCAATATTCAAAAAAGCACAAAAGAGGCTGACTAAATGATACCTAAAATAATTCACTACTGCTGGTTCGGTAATAATCCCATCCCCGAAAAGGATTTGAAATGCATAGAAAGCTGGAGAAAATTTTGCCCCGACTATGAAATAAAGCAGTGGGACGAAAATAACTATGACATTAAAAAGAACAAATATATGTATGACGCCTACAAGGCGGAGAAGTGGGGCTTTGTGCCTGACTATGCAAGGCTTGATATCATATATAACAACGGCGGAATTTACCTTGATACCGATGTTGAGTTAGTCAAAAGCCTTGACGAGCTGCTTGAAAATGAAGCCTTTATGGGATTTGAAAGCGTATATTATGTAGCACCGGGACTCGGCTTTGGAGCAGAAAAGGGACATTCGGGGATTAAACAAATGCTTGATGCATATGAAAAACTCGAATTTGTAAGGCCTGACGGCAGCCTTGATTTAACTCCGAGCCCCATTATAAATTCGGCTCAATTAGTCGCAAACGGCGCTGTTATGAATAATCAAATGCAGGAGGTCCTCGGTATAAAGCTTTATCCCTCTGAATATTTTTGCCCTTTGAATTACGGCACGGGTATATTTAATCAGACCGAAAACACCTTCAGTATTCATCATTACAATATGTCATGGGTTGATGATAATATTAAGAAATGGCATTCTCTTGAACAAAAAATAACAAGAAAAGCCGGCAGGGACAAGGCTAAAAAAATAATTATGTTTGTAAGCTTTCCGGACCGTGTTTACCACAAATTCAAAAAGCTCGGCTTTAAAGACACCGTCCGTTTCGCAATTAAAAAAATCAAAAAACAATAACGAGGTATTTTCCTATGAATATAGCCGTTGCGACTTGGTTTCGAGATATAAATTACGGCACTGTATTACAGGCATTGGCGCTGCAGTGTTACCTGAAGCATAAGGGGCATAATCCATATATAATCAACAATATCCCGAAAAGGGATTTAACAATAGAAAACAAGCTTACAATTTTTCAGCGTTTAAACAGAAAAATCGATTATATTTGCACAAATAAATTTTTAAAAAACAACCCTGATTTGTTTGAAAAAAAGAAAAAAAGCTTTTTTGACTCTGTAGACAGCAAGTGCAATTTAACCCGCGGCGTATTAACGGATGAGGACTTTAAAAATATCGGCAGGGAATTTGATATGTATATTTGCGGCAGTGACCAGATTTGGAATCCGTATTGGATTGAGCCGCATTATTTTTTGGATTTTGTTGAGAAAGGCAAAACAAAAATCGCATATGCCCCAAGCCTCGGAGTATCAAAATTGCCGCAGCAGTTTCACAAGCAGTATCGCAAATGGTTAGAGGATTTTGACGGCTTGTCGGTAAGAGAGGCTGAAACGGCAAAGCAGCTTGAGGGCATTGTTCATAAAAAGGTTATTAACGCTTGTGACCCGGTGTTTTTGCTTTCCAAAAACCAATGGCAGGAGCTGTACTGCAAAAAGCCGCTTATTGAGGGAGAATATGTTTTTTACTATTTTTTGTCATATAACAGAAATCATATGGCTGCATTAAAGAAATTTGCGAAATCGAAAAAGCTGAAAATTGTGGGAATACCGGTAGTCGGCAGGCAGTTTTACCTTTACGGCGGTGAAAAAAAGATTGACGCTTCCCCTGCCGATTTTGTAAATTACATAAATTTTGCCTCGTATGTTTTTACCGATTCGTTTCACGGTACTTCCTTTTCCGTTATTATGGAGAAACAGTTTTATACCTTTGAGAGATTTCCTCGCTCGTCAAACAGCTCTACCAATTCAAGAGCAAATAACCTTTTGAAAAAGCTTGACCTGACAAACAGAATCATCGCTCATAATGCTTCAGGTTTTACTTTGCAAAACGACATTGATTATGAAAGTATAAATAATAAGCTTTATGAATTTATAAATCAGTCAAAGGCTTATCTTGACAATTATTTAAACGATAACAAACAGAATTTTAAGGAGCATTGACAGTGAAATACTCAATAATCGTACCTGTTTATAATGTTGAAAAATATCTGCCTAAATGCCTTGATTCGCTGATTAATCAGAATTTTTCGGATTATGAAATAATCATTGTTGATGACGGCTCCACCGACGGCAGCGGCAAAATCGCGGACGCTTACGCGGAGAAATGTTCGAGCCTCATTAGCGTTATTCATCAAAAAAACAGTGGACCCGCCATAGCGAGAAACACGGGCATTGACAAGGCAAAGGGAGAATACCTTTGCTTCATTGACAGTGACGATTGGGTAGCCGATAATTTTCTTACTCGCCTTGATGAGGAGCTTAACAAAAACGACCTTGACATACTTATTTTTAACGCACATATGATTTTGGAGAACGGCAAAATAATAGGTAATCTCTTTAACAGTGAGGAAAAATTTCGCTTTGTTGACAACAGAATTTTAATTACCGATCAGCCGACTGTCTGGAATAAGATTTATAAAAAGTCTCTGTTTACCGAAACAGGCGTCAGATTCCCCGAGCATATGCTGCATGAGGATTTGGCAACCATACCGAAGCTTGCAATTTATGCCCAAAGGGTTGCTTCAATCAATGATTGCTTATATTATTATTTACAGCGAAAAACAAGCATTATGCATAACCTTACCCCTGATAAATTTATTAAAACCATTGATTGTATGAATATTATCCTTGACTATTTTAAGGAAACGGGCAAATTTGAAGAATATTATTATGAGCTTGAATATAAAACGGTTTGTCATATAATGTACGGTCCAGTAATAAAGCTTCTTATGTTCAAGGGCAAAATCAGGTGGGATTACATAAATATTCTTCAAAGCTATATGAACAGCAATTTCCCCGATTATATGGAAGATATCAAAGAAAAAAATCTCATTAAATATATACCTGCGGCAGAAAAAAAGCGTTTTGCCTGCATTGTCAATAAAAAATACCGCTATGCAAGAATAAGATTTTTCGCCCTGATAAGGTTTAAGAATTTTATTAAGCGGATTTTGTTTAAAATGGGAGTTATGAAGGAGCAATGGAAGTGAAATATTCAATAATCGTACCTGTTTATAATGTTGAAAAATATCTTCCTAAATGCCTTGATTCGCTGATTAATCAGAATTTTTCGGATTATGAAATAATTATTGTTGATGACGGCTCCCCCGACGGCAGCGGCAAAATCGCGGACGCTTACGCGGAGAAATATTCGAGCCTCATTAGCGTTATTCATCAAAAAAACAAGGGACTCGGCGGAGCGAGAAACACGGGCATTGACAAGGCAAAGGGAGAATACCTTTGCTTCATTGACAGTGACGATTGGGTAGCCGATAATTTTCTTACTCGCCTTGATGAGGAGCTTAACAAAAACGACCTTGACATACTTATTTTTAACGCACATATGATTTTGGAGAACGGCAAAATAATAGGTAATTTCTTTAACAGTGAAGAAAAATTTCGCTTTGTTGACAACAGAATTTTAATCACAGGCGGAATCAGCGCCTGTGATAAGATTTATAAAAAGTCTCTGTTTACCGAAACAGGCGTCAGCTTTCCCGAGCATATGCCGCATGAGGATTTGGCAACCATACCGAAGCTTGCAATTTATGCCGAAAGGGTTGCTTCAATCAATGATTGTTTATATTATTATTTACAGCGAAAAACAAGCATTATGCATAACCTTACCCCTGACAGTATTGTCCGGATTATTGACTGCGTTGATACGGTCCTCGACTGTTTTAAACAAAAAGGAGAATTTGAAAAATATTATTATGAGCTTGAATATATGGCAGTCGGGCATATATTGTATTGCGGTGTATCACGGCTTCTTAAGCTCAAGGGCAAAATCAGGTGGGATTACATAAATATTCTTCAAAGCTATATGAACAGCAATTTCCCCGATTATATGGAAGACAGCAGGGGAAAAAACAGTCTTATATATAAACGCTCGCTTAATAGCGAGCAATACAAATGCATTATTAATAAAAAATACCGCTATGCAAGAATAAGATTTTTCGGACTGATAAGGTTTAAGAATTTTATTAAGCGGATTTTGTTTAAATTGGGAATTTTGAAGGATTAACCGTGAAAGCAAGGTGTGTGTTATGATAAATACGGTAAGCAATATTATTCGCCATGCACTTATGGCATTGTATCAGCCGTTCTGGTTTTCCGTGCTTATGGCTGTGCTGATAATGTTTTTTTATATCTCGGCAAAGCAAAAGGGCGTCAAGGCATTTATTAAAGAATGGGTCGGCAATTTCAGGCACAGTCCACATTTTCGCAGGCTCTTATTTTTCAGCTTTTATACTGTTCTTATTTTATTTCGCACTCTGCTTAACCGTAATATCTGGGAAAATCCGCTCATTAATGTTATCGGCGTTTGGGGACTATATGACTCTGAAGGGCAGCTGACAACCGAGATTATTGAAAATATGATGATTTTCATTCCGTTTACCTTTCTTTTAATTTTTACATTTAAAAATAAATTCAAATTTAATCACAGCATATGCCTTATATTTAAAGCAACGGCAGTGACCTTTGCCTTTTCGCTTTCCATTGAATTTTTACAGCTCTTTTTAAGAGTGGGCACATTACAGCTTTCAGATTTGTTTTTCAACACACTCGGCGGCTTAATCGGTGCGGTGATATATGTTTTCTCGGCGTTTATATACAAACTTATTAAGAAGGATAAAATATAATGTTGATAAGCGTAATAGTACCTGTTTATAACAGTGAAAAATATCTTGACAGATGCGTTTGGTCACTGCTTAATCAAACACTTAATGACATTGAAATAATACTTGTTGACGACGGCTCTGACGACAGCAGCCCGAGCCTTTGTGATGAATACGCAAATTCATATGAAAAAATAAAGGTAATACACAAGGCTAACGAGGGAGCAGGACCCGCAAGAAACTGCGGTATTAACGCCGCGCTTGGCGATTATATAGGCTTTGTTGACAGCGATGATTATATTGACTCTGATTTTTATGAGGAGCTTTGCAGGCTTATAAGGCTTTATGATGCTGATGTTGCGGTAGGCGGTATGGTTGCTGACGACAATAAATCAAGGGAAGGCACTATAAGGGTTTATGAGCGAAACGATATTATCAGCAGGCTTTTGCCGGCAATGCTCGGCTATGATAAAAAAGGCAATAATTTTATCGGTATATCAAACTGCAAATGTCTTTTCAGGCGTGAGCTTTTGCAAAAGCATAACATAAGATATTTAAGCGAACGCAACTTTTTAAGCGAGGACACAATATTTGACATAAGCTTTTACAGCAGGGCAAGCAGGGCGGTTTATAACACAAGGGTCAAATATCACTACTGCACAAATCCGAAATCAACCTCGCACATATATATTGACGATAAATTTGAAAGGGCTAAAAATCTGTACCTGTATGAGCTTGATGCGATTAAGCAATTTGATGATTACGGCAAATATCTTGAAAGAATACAGTCAATGTTCATAACAAATGCCAGAGTAGCGCTGAAGCAAAAAAGCTACTATATGGTTAAAAACAAAAAGAAGAACCGAAAAGCCGAAATCATAAAAATTTTAAATGACGAGATTTTGCAAGAGGTTATAAAAGAATATGATTATTCACTCTTGCCGTTTAAACAAAAAATAATGTGCGTCTGCATTAAGCATACGCTTTGGCGCACCGCGTTTACACTTTCATATATGCAGCAAAAAAAGAAATCAAAATCAGTTGATGAAAAATAAGAAATCCCATGACTTCAAGCCATGGGGTTTTTCATTTTGTTATATGCCGTGATTACGGCTTCATCGCTTATATTACAGCCCATTTCATAAAGCTTAACCTTTGAAAAAATCTTTTCAAGCACATTAAAAAGCTTATCCATATCAGCCTTGTCAAGCCTTCGCAAGGTCTGCGAAAATATATTAAAAACCGCCTTGCCCGTTTCGGCCTCTCTTATCCAGTTATCCTCGCTGCGCTCAATGAAGCATATGCCTGAAAGCGGTACAACAGCGGGTGTTGAATAATCATATTTTCCGCTCCACGGTGTGCCGCAGGCATACACATTATCATCAATAATTCTTATTGCGGGTTTATCATCATTAAGCATGTATACCCTGTCGCCGAAATGTTTCAGCCAAAGCTGTGTGTGTGTTGATTTGCCCGTGCCAGAATCAGCGGAAAAAGCATACGCCTCGCCGTCAAGCACTATACAGGAGGAATGAAGCAATATACCGTCAAAGCCTATAAGCGCGTTGTAAAAATCGGTTCCTGTGAGCATATACTCCCAGTCGTCCTGATTAAGCTGCGGATGCTCCTGCCGGTAGTGCAAAATCCTTTCCGGCGTAACATTTATTGTTATATCAATATGCTGCTCTTCGCTTTGATTATCAGCTAAATAGGGCTGCATTTGCTTAGCGGTTCTGCCCTTTTCGTTTAAAATGTTGACCTTTAATCCCGCGATATCACAGATAGCCATTGGTTTACCCCTCACGCTTTTTAATTAGTATAGCCTATTCGCCGATGTCCCCCGCCTCTTAGGCGGCGGAGGACATCTTTCATTTAGTTATATTTTTATTCTAAAATAAATCAGTTGAAATGTCAAACCGATACAAACAAAATTTACATATTGACAAAATCGAATTTTTGTTCTATTATTAGAACATACTTTCGATAGGTGGGATTTATTTGGAAAAACAAATTTTACACATTGACTGCAATAAATTTTATGCAAGCGTTGAATGCTGTTTACATCCCGAATTGAAGAATAAGCCTGTTGCCGTGGGCGGCAGTGAAAAATCACGGCACGGCATTATACTTACAAAAAATGAAGAAGCGTCAAAATACGGCGTTGCTGTGGGAGAACCGCTATGGAAAGCAAGGCAGAAATGCCCCGATTTAATAATTGTCGCACCTAATTTCCCCGTTTACATGGAATTTTCGCAAAGAATAAGAAAAATACTTGAGGAATATACCGATTTGATAGAGCCGTTTGGTATTGACGAAAGCTGGATTGATGTAACGGGTGATTGGTCTAAAACAGGCATTGAAATTGCCGAAGAAATAAGACAGCGCATAAAAAATGAAATCGGCATAACCGTCAGCATAGGTGTCAGCTTCAACAAAATTTTTGCAAAGCTCGGTTCCGATTATAAAAAACCTGATGCCGTAACAATCATCACTAAAAATAATTATAAGGATATCGTGTGGCCGCTTGCGTGCAGTGACCTTTTAATGATTGGAAAAGCCACTGCAAAAAAATTAAATGCCTATGGTGTTTATACCATAGGCGATGTTGCAAACACAGATGAAAATTTTATAAAAAGCATACTCGGCAAAAACGGACTTATGCTGCGCCGCTACGCACGCGGCGAGGATAATTCGGCTGTTTTGCATATGGAGCTTTCACGGGATATAAAAAGCATTGGCAATTCAACCACCGCACCAAGAGATTTGATTAATAATGAAGATATCAAAATTGTTTTCACCGTTCTTGCCGAAAGTGTTTCAAGGCGTATGAGAGAGCATAATCTAAAGGCGACCGCCCTTTGCATATATGTAAGAAACAATGAGCTTGAAAGCTTTACAAGACAATGCAAAATGGCTGCGCCGACTAATATAAGTACAGAGCTTTTGCATTATGCCATGAAGCTTTTTGCTGCAAATTATGACTGGAGTAAGCCTGTAAGGAGTATTGGTATATCGGCCTCTGATTTTGATTATGACAATGTTGTACAGTTTGATTTAAACGGAACCGCTCTTCGCCGTGAAAAGCTTGAACGCCTTGAAAATACAGTTGATAAGCTCAAAAACCGATATGGAAATTTCTGTATTCAAAAAGCAAGCGCACTGCGCGATAAGGGATTAAGCAGATTTAATCCGTTTGAGGAGCACACTATAAACCCCGTTTCCCCTTTATGAAAACCGCCGCCTAAGAGGCGGGGATATCGGCGAATAGGTTATAATTTTGCTATTTCCTCTCTGAATGACTCAGCGCTGTCAAATTCCTTATAAACGGATGCAAAGCGCACATATGCAACCTCATCAATAAGCTTGAGCTTTTCCATAATAAGCTCGCCGATTCGTGCAGAGGTAACCTCTCTGTCAATCGCAGACTGAAGGGTAGTTTCAATTTCACTGATAGCCGATTCAAGCTCTGAAACGGTAACAGACCTTTTTTCGCAGGCACGAAGCATACCTTTAAGTATTTTATTGCGGTCAAAAACCTCACGGCTCTTGTCCTTTTTAATAACGATAATCGGTACATCCTCGATGGTTTCATAGGTAGTGAAACGCTTGCTGCACTGAAGGCACTCACGACGGCGGCGGATACGCTCATTTTCGTCAGTGGGGCGAGAATCAATAACCTTGCTTTCTTCAAATCCGCAAAAAGGACATTTCATTGATAAACAACCTCCCGGTTTGTTTAGGCAGGCAAAAATCAAAGCCTATTGCCTAATCATTGATGATAGAAGCATTATAACACAATATATAGAAAAATGCAAGTATTTTCACTTTACAACAATATATTGATATTAAGCATTATTTTTCAGGTTATATTCCCTGTTGTTGTATATAAACATCCAAACCGCCATTGCGCAAATAATAAAATACCCCACAATTGACAATGTATCCGGAACCTGACCGCCCAAAAAGAAATAACCGCTTATTGCCGTAAAAATAACATTTGAATAATCATATATTGAAATTTCCCTGCTTGGGGCAAAGGTATATGCCGCCGTAATGCCGAACTGACCGCCGGCAGCACAAACACCGACCATAATAAGATATATCCACTGCTGCCTTGTCATAGGATGAAAATTAAATATAAGATACGGCGCCGTTACAATGCAGGAAAAAAGCGAAAAGAAAAACACGGTAAATCTTCCGTTTTCGCCCTTATTGCCCATATGCCTTACACAAGTATATGCGCAGCCTGCCGCCATTCCGCCGGCAAAGCCGCATATTGACGGCAATATTTCAACATTTGACATTGTGGGCTTAATTACAAAAAGCACACCGATAAACGCTATACCTATTGCAGCAGCCTGTTTTGGCTTTACCCTTTCTTTTAAAAAAATTGCCGAAAAAATAAGCGTGAAGAAAGGGCTCATTTTATTCAGTATCGCAGCGTCGGCGGTTGACGCCATTTTCGTTGTAGCATAAAAGTTGCCGAATACACCGAGAAGCCCTACGGTGCAACGGATAAAATGATATTTAAAGCAGCCCTTTTTCCAATGAAACGGTTCCCTGTGTTTTAAGAGCATTATTGATGCAATAAAAAGAGCAACCAGATTTCTGAAAAACACTTTTTGTGCAACGGGCACATCACCCGAAAGGTTGATAAAGCTGCTCATACCGCTGAAGCACAGCGCAGAAAACAGAATACAAATTATTCCCTTTGTTCTTTTATTTACAGTCGCCATAGCCTTTCAAGATATACCTTACTTTCAGTTAATTCTTTTTTTACATCAAAATCAGATGAATATATTTCTATAACACAATCGCCCTTATAACCCGCGCTGTCAAGCACCTTCTTGAATTTTTCAAAATCAAAACTGCCCTTTGACGGCGGAAGGCAATCACCCAAAGCGCCGTTATCGCTTATATGAATATGGCGGATTTGGTTTTTAAATTCCTCTAAAAATAAAAATGTATCCTCTCCTGCCCTTACGGTTTGTTTAATATCAAAAACCATATTAAACCTGTCGCCAAGGGCATTTCGCATTTTCCTGCAAAATTCGACAGACTCGCTTTTAAACCTATTTACATTTTCCTGACAAACAGTCACACCCTCTGACAGACCCATTTCAATAAGCGTGTTAAAGCGTTCAAAATATCTTTCGTCGGGTATTGGTATTTTAGGTGCTGCCACAGCACCGTGTATAACAACATATTTTGCGCCGAGCAATGCCGCTGCATGGCAGGTTTTGCGATAAATACCTATGAAATCATCATATCGCCTTTTATAATCGCCGAAAATGCACGACGATTCAAGAAAGCTTGAAAACGGATGAACAGATATAATTTCGGTATCTGACGAGTCGGAAATTTCTTTAAGCTTTTTTGCAAAACAAGGCTCAAGCTCACACGGAGCATTCATAAACACCTCGGCCTTTTCAAAGCCGAGTGAACATATTTCTTTTAACGCCTGCTCTGTTTCAAGCGGATAAAAGCAGGCTGTTGACGCGCCTAATCTCATCTGCCTGCCAGCTTTTCAACAGCGGCAAGCTGAACGCATATGCAAAGCAGCTCAGCAGCGAGGTCAAGCTCCCCGACTGACGGAAATGACGGTGCAATGCGAATATTGCTGTCGTTTGGGTCAATGCCGTAAGGATATGTTGCGCCTACCGTAGTAAGCGTAACACCCGCCTCCTTGCAAAGCTCGCCCACTCTTTTGGCACAGCCGTTCATAACATCAAGGCTGATGAAATATCCGCCCTTGGGGTTAAACCAGCTTGCTATGCCCTTTCCGCCGAGCTCATTTTCAAAATGCATTAAAATAATATCAAATTTCGGCTTCAGGATTGCAGCATGCTTTTTCATATGCTCATACACACCATCGGCATTCTTAAAAAATTCAACATGCCTTTGCTGATTCATTTTATCATAGCTTATTACCTCGGCGTTAAGCCTTTTCTTTATTGCAGCTATATTATTATCACTCGCTATAAGCGCCGAAACACCCGCGCCGGGGAATGTGATTTTTGATGTTGAGCAAACCTCAATTACCATATCCTCGTTATCATATTTCCAAAGCAGGTCAAATATATTTAACAGCTTGTCACCGTCAGGCACAATATCATGTACACAGTATGCATTGTCCCATATAATTCTGAAATCCTTTGCCGCAGGCTTCATTTTGGCAATGCGTTCAACGACCTCATCGCTGAAAGTAATACCCGTAGGATTTGAATATTTAGGCACGCAAAACATACCCTTAACGCTTTCATCCTTGATATAATCTTCAATCATATCCATATCAGGACCGTCATTATTCATAGGTATGTTAATCATTTTAATTCCGTAATACTCACATATCGTAAAATGCCTGTCATAACCCGGAACAGGACAAAGAAACTTAACCTCGTCAAGCTGCGACCACGGTTTGTCACCGGCACCTGTTATAAAGCACTGACCTATATAATCAAACATAAGATTAAGGCTTGCGCTCGGACCGACAATAACATTTTCTGGCTTAACGCCCATAAGCTGTGCAAAAAGCCTTTTGCAGCTCGGTATGCCGTCGAGCATCCCGTAATTTCTGACATCAACGCCATCGCTTACATAATCTTTAATATCGTTAATTCCTGAGGACAGCTCAAGCTGATCCTTTCCGGGCTTACCCCTGCTCATATCAAGATTAAGATTTTTCGCCTTAAAAGCATCATATTTTTCTTTAAGGACTCTGCCTTGTGCAATAAGCTCATCCTTAGTCATATCCTTGTATAGCCTTGCCATAAAAACACCTCAAAAATTATTTGTATTCAATAAAGAGATTTGCCCCGCCATTTAAGAAGCATCATGCGCCGACCGGTCAGCCTTTTAATCTCCCACTGAAAATCTGAAAAGCTAACGCTCCCTGCGCACATTGCAATCGTTTTCAAGCCCCATTTCAAGCGAGCTTGCCGGAGCGCTCTGCGATTTAAATCGCCTGATTATTGTATCACACACAGCATATTATTGCAAATATTGTGCAATTTTAATTGACGGCAGCGTGCGAACATCAACATTTGTCAACGGGTGAAGCCTGACTCCTGTGGAGGCGGCGGACATCTTGCCTAAGCTATTTCTTAAGTGCTATTCCCTTTGCTTCAAGAGCGTTAATCACACCGTCAACTATGCCCATAACCTCTTCTCTTTTAAGAGTTTTTTCAGGATGCGCGAAGGTTATTCTTGCGGTAATTGATTTTACGCCTTTATCCACATAGGTATCAACCACCGATACCTTTTTGATAAGTGAGCTTTGCGCGTTTTTTATTGCCGTGCCGATTGGCTCAAATTTATCGCTGATAAATGAAAGGTCAATTTCAATAGCCGGAAATCTTGAAGGCTCCTCGTAAGCTATTGATGCATTTTTAATTTCGGCAAATTTCTTCACATCAATCTCCGCAAATACAACTGAAGCTTTTTTATCTATTTTCTTTGAAACAACAGGATGCACTATTCCTATTTTTCCGATTTCGACACCGTCACAAATGATTGTGTTCAGATTTCTCGGATGCTCATATGAATGAGTGCTCGCGCAAATCTTATAGCTCAATGGCTTATGCTTGATATCATCCGCAAGAGTTGCAAGCATATCACGAAGCTCAAAATACAAAGACTCAACAGATTTTGTTTTGCTGAACAGAGTTACCGCAAGCATTTTATACTCATTGCAAAGGTTTTCAAAATTCACGCCGTCAACCGTTCTGCCTATTTCAAATATACCGAAATTATCTGAATAAGAGGTGTTTGATTTAACCTGACAAAGCTGCGTGGGAATAATTGATTTTCTGATGGTTTCAATATTCGGGTTTGTTGCATTGACAAGCTTGATATTATCCTCAACCTCTATTCCAAGCGCTCTGTATTCATCATAATAAGCCCACACATACGAATGAAGCTCGTGAAGCGAAAAACGCTTTACAAGAATATCCTTGATTTTATCCTCAACGGTTTTTTCCTCATCTGCTCTTACGGGATAAAGCGGAGCGCAGGCGGTATGAACATCAAAATTATCATAGCCGTATATACGGGTTATTTCCTCAATGATATCGGCTTTAATCGTCACATCCTTTGTTGCTCTCCAGCTTGGAACATCAACGCTGAAATTATCATTTTCAAGCGAAACCTTAAAGCCGAGTGACGAAAGCGTGTCAACAATATCGTCATTATCTATTTCAATACCGGTGTATCTGTCAACAAAAGCCTTATCAAAATCAAGCTTAACATCATCATATTTAAATGCATACTCGTCTGTAAGTGATGAAACCACCTTAACATCACTGTCAACATCGCTCATAAGCTTCACAAATCTTGCAATGGCGGTAACAGTCATTTCGGGGTCAAGGCACTTTTCATAGCGCATAGACGCGTCCGTTCTGTGAGCAAGTCGAACCGTTGACTTGCGGATTGAAACGGCATCAAAGGTAGCGGATTCAAGAGTAAGTGTTGTTGTGTCGTCAACAATTTCACTGTCAAGGCCGCCCATAATGCCTGCAATAGCAACAGGCGTATCGCCGTTACAAATCATAAGCGTGTTTTCATCAATATTTCTTTCTACACCGTCAAGCGTCTGAAAAACAAACGGCGTATCAAATCTTTTAATTCTGATTTTTTCAACCTTGCGGCTGTCGAACGCGTGCATTGGCTGACCCATTTCAAGCATAAGATAGTTTGTAAGGTCAGCAAGAAAATTGATTGCGCGCATACCGCAGTAGTAAAGGCGTATGCGCATATTAACGGGACTTACGCTTGTGTTGATGTTTTCGACCTGCAGGCAGGAATAGCGCTGGCAAAGCTTATCCTCTATCTTCATATCAACCTTGTGCAGATTGTTGTACTTTGTCAAATCAACTGTTTCGAGAGGTTTAAGCTCTCTGCCTGCAAGGGAGGCAAATTCACGGGCTATGCCGTAATGCCCCCATAGGTCAGGGCGGTTTGTAAGAGATTTGTTGTCAACCTCAAATATAATATCATCTATCTGATATGCGTCTTTCAGATCTGTTCCGTTAGGCAAATCATCGGTAATCTCCATAATCCCGGAATTGTCATCGCTGATACCTATCTCCTTTTCGCTGCAGCACATACCGTTTGATGTAAAACCGGCAAGACTGCGCGCAGCAATGGTAATATCGCCTATCTGCGCACCTGCTTTTGCAAAGGCGGTTTTCATACCGACCTTTACATTAGGCGCGCCGCATACAACATCTGTAAGCACACCATCGCCTGCGTCAACCTTTAAAAGATGAAGCTTTTTTGAATCAGGATGATTTTCGACCGATTTTATTTGTGCAACGACAATACCGCTGATGTCACTGCCTTTAAAGAAAATTTCATTTTCAACCTCTGCTGTTGAAAGTGAAAAACGATGTATAAGCTCAACCCTGTCAAGACCCGTGAAATCTACAAAATCACTAATCCAATTCATTGAAAGAAACATAATAACGACCCCCCTTGCTTATTCGTCATCGGTAAACTGTGACAGACTTTTCAGGCTGCCGCTGTTTAAATCACGAATATCCTTAATACCGTATTTCATCATAACAAGCCTTGTTAAGCCAAGGCCGAATGCAAAGCCTGTATATTCATCAGGGTCAATACCGCCTGCCTTGAGCACCTCGGGATGAATCATTCCGCAGGGGCAAAGCTCAAGCCAGCCGCTGTGCTTACAGCTCGGACAGCCATCGCCGCCGCATATAAGACAGCTTATATCAAGCTCAAAGCCCGGCTCAACGAATGGGAAAAATCCCGGACGAAGCCTTACCTTGATATCCTTTTGAAAGACCTCTGAAAGCATTGTTTTCATAAAATAAATAAGATTTGATATTGAAATGTTCCTGTCAACCATTACGCCTTCCATTTGAAAAAAGGTGTTTTCGTGGCAAGCGTCGGTCGCCTCATTTCTGAAGCATCTTCCGGGGAATATTGCTTTAATGGGAACGCCGTCGTTTACAAGGGCGTCCCTGTATTTTTTATAGATTGCATTTTGTGCAGCGGAGGTCTGGCTTTTCAGAAGCTGACCGTTTTCAAGATAATAGGTATCCTGCATATCGCGGGCAGGGTGATGCTTTGGTATATTGAGCGACTCAAAGCATTCATAGTCACTTACAACCTCGCTGTAATCTTCAACAGTGAAGCCCATTGATTTAAAAATCCTTTCACATTCACGCTGAACAAGAGTTATCGGATGATATGAGCCCCTGTCGATTGAATGCGGCATTGAAAGGTCAAATTCAGGCATAAGGTTAATTTCCGCCTGTATTTCCTTTTCCCTTAGCTCCTTTGTTTTATCTGCAATCCTATCGGCAACTGCGCTTTTAAGCTGATTTACCTTTGCACCGAATTCTTTTTTTTCATCATTTGAAAGCTCACGCATACCCTTTAGCAAATCGGTTACCGAGCCTTTTTTACCGAGATAAGCGACGCGCATATTTTCAAGGTCAGCCATATTCTCGATTTTGTCAAGCTCTGCCTCAAATTTTTCTTTAAGGCTGACAATACTGTTTTCCATACAAACCTCCTGAATAAAATAAAAGCCCGCCCCGTATTGAGGCGGACTAATGTTCCGTGGTACCACTCAAATTGCAGGTCAATTACCTGCCGCTTTAAAAAACCTTAACGCAGTCATACGCCCTGCTTACTTTCTCGCAGGGAAGCTCCGAGGCTGAAATTCGTAATCACTTTTTTGTGTGCTCACAGCAGCCGCACACTCTCTGAAATAACGAAGTAAAAACTACTTACACCTGTTCACGGCTTTTATATATTATAGAAGATTATAAACCATAAAACCTTAATAAGTCAAGCATTTTAATTATTTAATTGTAAAAAAGGTATTGTAATTTTGGCAAAATGTGTATATAATTACTATGTAGTATTTTACAGGGAGGTGACTTTACCGTGACAGATAAGACAGTTACATTCAGAATCGGCGACGAAAAAGAGGATATTATGAAGGAAACACTGACAGAGGTTTTTGACGCCCTGCAGGAAAAGGGCTATAATCCCATTAACCAGATTGTCGGATATATTCTTTCAGAGGACCCGACATATATTACCACTCACAACAATGCAAGGAGTCTGATTCGCAGGATTGACCGTGACGAGCTGATGGCAGCTATGGTAAAGTCCTATCTCGACTGATATGCTGCAGGTAAAGGAGGGTTATCTTTGGCAGACGCAAAATTTCTTGAGTACAAGGGTAAGCCTTTGGTAAGATGCAAAAACACAATTTACTATGGCAATATGAATGATGCATATGTAATTTGTCTTAATATTCTCGACAGCAAAGAGCTTGATGATATTAAGCTTTCAGGCAAGGTTGTTGTTCAGCTTTTAAGTACCGACCCTGATGTATCTCCAAAGGAAAAAATAGTTAAAAAGAGCGAAAAAAGCGGGCTTTTCAACGCGCTTGATTTGGGCGCTGTCTGGCTTGAAAGAGCTTTAAAGCAGTAAGAAAAAGCAATTAGCCGGTTTTATGCGGTTAATTGCTTTTTTATTTGAGGGAGTCTTTGTTTATGTATAATGCAAATAAAAACAGATACGATAAAGCAGTATATAAATACTGCGGTACAAGCGGGCTGCAGCTTCCCGTAATATCAGTAGGGCTTTGGCAGAATTTCGGCGTTAATGATGATTATGACACTATGAAGGATATTATCCTTACCGCATTTGATAACGGTGTTACGCATTTTGACCTTGCCAACAACTACGGCCCGGAACCGGGCAGGGCTGAAATAAATTTCGGCAGAATATTAAAGGAAAGCCTTATGCCGTACCGAGATGAGCTTATTATCAGCACAAAGGCCGGCTACGAGATGTGGGACGGCCCATACGGCGGCAAGGGCGGCAGCAGGAAATATCTTACAGCCTCGCTTGACCGGAGCCTTAAACGAATGGGACTTGATTATGTTGATATATTTTATCATCACTGTCTTGCGCCCGAAACACCGCTTGAGGAAACAGCTCTTTGCATATCTGATATAATTCGTCAGGGCAAAGCCCTTTATGCAGGTATGAGCAATTATGACGGAAAAGCAATGCTCAATATGAAGCAAAGCTGCGACGCCTACAATGTGCCTTTCATTATCAACCAAAACAGATACTCGATTTTTGACCGCACTATTGAAAAAAATGATTTAAAAAAAGAAGCCTCGTCAAGCGGCAAGGGCATAATAGCGTTTTCTCCTCTTGCCCAGGGTCAGCTAAGCGATAAATACGCAAACGGTATTCCGCAGGGCTCAAGGCTTTATAAAAAAGAGGAGCTTCAAAAGCATGTCGGCTATGAGGGCAGAAGACCGGCACAGATAAAAGAGCTTTATGAAATGGCGCACGAGCGCGGGGAAACATTGTCGCAAATGGCTGTTCAGTGGCTGATTAACGATAAGGCTATTACATCCGTGCTTATAGGAGTTCATTCAAAAGAACAGCTGCTTGAAAATCTCAAGGCTATTGAGCTTGAGCCTCTTTCAAAAGAAGAGCTTAAAAGGATAGATGAGATAACATCTAAATAAACTCTATTGTTAAATCTGCCGTTTTTATTGTTATTGAGTTTAAAGTATTATCGTTATTAAGTATCAAGGTGAAATCCCCGAGCGAAATTCTGCCGTCATATTTGCAGCCTATATCCGTTTTGCGTGCAGTGACGCTTTGCATACTTTCTATCTCATCAAAAACATCATATATTACCATTGCCGCATTTTTCTTTTCAAAATAATCGGCATTTACCGTATGTGAATAATCGGCATATTCAAAATAAAGCTCCCTGCCGTCATAGTTCATATTAAGCCCTTTTGCATTAGTTGATGTAATATCAACGCTTACCGCTTTCGACTCAAGACGGCTGATTTTGCACTCATATGAAAAATCCCCCGAAGTAACCCTCGCCTTCTCGCTGAAGGTCAGGGGCATTTCGGGGGTATAATTTTTTACCTCACAGCCTGTAAAGGCAAAGGCTATTATAATAAAAAGAGGAATAATCCTTTTCAAGCATATCAGTCCCTACTCAAATTCGGACATCAAAGCACCTAAAAGCGACAGCATATCCTCAACCGTCATACCTCGCATTGAAAGCTCCTTTGCGGTTATATCGCCGCAAAGGCCGTGAATATACACGCCTGCCCTTGCGGCATCAAAGGGCTCAATACCCTGAGCTGCAAATGCGCCTATCATTCCCGAAAGCATATCGCCTGCTGCGCCCATTGCCATACCGGGATTACCTGTGGTATTTACAAACACGGCTTTACCGTTTGTAACAATGGTATTTGCACCCTTCAGCACAACTATAACATCATATTCCTTTGCAAAGGCTTTTGCCGTGCCTATTCTGTCAGCCTGAACCTCATTGACGCTTTTACCTGCAAGGCGTGCCATTTCACCGGGATGCGGAGTTAAAATAACAGGTGCTTTTTTATCCTTTATAATATTTATGAAAGGCAGTATTGAATTTATGCCGTCGGCATCCAAAACAATAGGTACTTCGCTTGTTTTTATAACCTGACCTGCTATAACCTGTGTGTCATCATTATTTCCGATTCCGCAGCCAATAACCACACTGTCTGCCCACTCAAGCTCCTGCACAATATCATTAACGCTGCCCATTGAAAGCGTTTTGCTTTCGTTTTCACACACAGGCTTAAAAATGCACTGGCATAAATGACCGGTCAAGACACCGTATATGGATTTTGGAAATACGCATTTCAAAAGCCCGACGCCGCATTTAAGCGCTGCTTTTGCCGAAATCACGGCAGCTCCCGGCATAAGGTATGAACCGCATATATTAAGCAGATGACCCATTGTGCCCTTATGTGAATTAACACTAAGCGACTTGAAATATGATTTTACCTCCGTTTTTGTAATTGCAGCGGCATAATTTTGCTTATAACATTCATCGGGAATACCTATGCTGACAGTATAAACCTTGCCGCAGTATTCATTTGCAGGCGGCAGAACATGTGCATATTTGAGGGTTGAAACCGCAATTGTGTAATCAGCTTTAACCGCACTGATTACCTCGCCTGTAGTGGCGTCTGTACCGCTTGGTGTATCAATGCTTATAACAACTGCGCTGCTTTTATTAATCAGCTCAAAAGCTTTGTCAAACGGCGCTTTAGGCACGCCGTGAAAGCCTATACCGAATATACAGTCAATAATAACATCGGCATTGAAATCATAGCTGTTAATCCCGTAAACAGGCACACCGCATTTCACTGCCCTGTCGAAATACATTTTAGGCTCATTGATTTCAGGCTTTTTATCGACAAGCACAATAGATGTGCTTACACCCATATTATTAAAGCATTCTGCCATAACAAAGCCATCGCCCGCGTTTTTTCCGTTTCCGCAAAAAATCGCAATGCTTTTTGAACTAATATCATCACCGAGTATTTTGACCGCTCTTTCAAAGCATGCCGTGCCTGCTTTGAGCATAAGCTCGCCCTCGGTTGTATAAGTATTGAAAGCATTTTCCTCTACGGCCTTAATTTCCTTTGCTGTTAAAATTCTCATAATATCACTGTCCGTTACCATATTATTACAGTTGCCGCGGCATATTCGCCATCGTGCGAAATTGATAAATCGCAGTTTTCAATACCGTTAAAATAAGGCTTTCCAAGGTCACTGTGCAGCACCTCAAGCCGGCACAGAGGCATATTTATACCAGTGCCGAGCGCCTTGAAATAAGCTTCTTTAGCGGCAAAAATCCCTGCAAGGCTTTCAGTTCTTTTACAGTAATCACGCTCATTTTCAGTAAAAACCTTTTTTAAAAAGGAATCGCTTTTTATGCTTTTTTCGATTCTTGATATTTTCACAATATCAGTTCCTATTTTATACATTCAGTCTCCAATCGGTTTTATGAGGAATGAAAGTGATTTGCCCTTCAGTGAGCCGAGACGGTACTGCCTTGACGGTATAGGCCCGCAGGAATTTGAGCCTGCGCCCATAACCTCGGCGTCAACATTTATACAGCTTGTTGTTTCGCAAAGCTCCTCCCTGTGGGATGCTTTTGCGCACTGCTGCGGTGTAAACGGTCTTGCGCTGAAAACAAACAGTGGCGCGCCCTCAATGCGTATGCCTGTGCCGTCATCATCCGTTATTTCGGCAAAACGGCAATCGCATCTTGTTGCGCTTTCCTGCGGCTTAATGTAATTTTCATACATATCAAATATGGTGGTTTCATATATACCCGTGAGCGAGTGCTCCTCAAAATCAGGCAGATTAACATCAGGTCCCAATGCAAAATATTTGACATTTTTAAATTTCCTATCAAGCTCAAGCTGAACGCCAAAGCGCGGTATCAGCCTTACCGCTGAGCCTGACAAAGCTCTTAAATTAACTGCTATTTCGCCGTTTGAAAAGATTATGAGATTTGTTTTTACAACCGCAGCCCTAAATTTATTAGGCGTTTTAACGGTTGTTATATAGCTTATATCAAGACCGTTTTCGTTAAGCTCATATTTAACATTTTTTACAAAGCTTGATGCAGACGCAAGCCTTTGCTTTTTCCACAGTATATTTATATACATATCATTATCAAGCGCAGCCCGGTAAAGCTGCACGCCGATACCTTTAAAATCCGTATATGGCACCGGGTTCATAAGCTCCTTGCCGCCTATAACATAGCTGTCGATAAAGCCGGTCTTTGTGTCAAAAATCATTGAGCCGTTGTCAAATTCAATAAAAAGTCTTTTTTCGCTTTTCTGAAGCTTCGGAGGCTTACCGTCTGTTTTAATGCAAAAGCTCAACTCGTCAAAATTCATTTCCTCATATCCGACAGAAAAATCGCCGTCAAAGTATTCAAGCCTAAGCACTGAATCAAAATTAATTTCGGGGGCGTCTATTTTAACCGTCCTGACTTCCTGTGGAGGAATATCTATATCAAAGCTGCCGATTTTGACATTAACTCCGTTTTTCAAGACGGTATATTTAACAGTATATTTTGCAGCTTTAAAATACCTGTAATTTTTAAACGCATAAGTATTTTTATCAACAAGCTCTGCTCTTATCGGACGAAAGCAAGCCTTCATCTGCTTTGCACCCGAATGAGGTGTTCTGTCAGGGAAGAAAAGCCCGTCAACGCAAAAATTGCCGTCGTGCTTTAATTCGCCGTGGTCGCCGCCGTAGGTGTATTCATACTTGCCGTTTTCGTGATAAACCGCGTGGTCGGCGAACTCCCATATACAGCCGCCCATAATATTATCAGCGCTGTAAATTGCTTTTACATATCGCTCAAGCTCGCCTGCGCCGACACCCATAGCATGTGCAAACTCACACATAAAATAGGGCTTGGTATAATACTTTTTGGTAAGTCCGTGTCCATTTGCGATTTTTTCAACTCTGCGCGGCCACGGGTACATCTGTGAAATCACATCATATGCCCATCGTCTTGTGCGGCAAACGCCCTCGTAATGAATCGGTATATCCGTAAGCTTCTTAAGATTATCATAACAGTAATCCTGATTTCTATAACCATGCGCCTCGTTTCCAAGCGACCACATTGTAACCGACGGGTGGTTTTTATCACGCTCGAACATACGGTACACTCTGTCCCAATAATGCTCCTTCCACTTCGGATTATGCGAGCAGGCGCCGGGCTTTTTAAGCTCTGTCTGGCAGCCGTGAGTTTCTATATCCGCCTCGTCAACCACATAAATACCGTATTCGTCACACAAATCAAGAAATGTCGGATCAGGCGGATAGTGCGAGGTGCGGATACAGTTAGCATTATACTGCTTTATAAGGCTTATATCCCTTTCCATATCAGCAACGCTCATAGCATATCCTGTTTTCGGGTTGGTATCGTGATGATTAACGCCGAGCAGCTTAACAGGCTTTTTATTGAATAAAAATACATTTCCCTGAATTTCAATATTTTTAAAGCCTATGGATTTTCTGATGAGCTCGACGGCCTTTCCTCCCTTTGACAGAACAATCACAAGGTCATAGAGATACGGACATTCTGCCGACCACTCGCAAACCTTAAGCTTTCCCATATCAAGAGCCTTAATATTTTCAGGCTCTTGATTGACCGAATGTGATGCAACAAGCCTGCCGTCATCATAAAGAAAAGCAGAAAGCTCGCATTCATCAGTTATTTTAAGCGAAGGCTTTATTGTCAAGGTGTATTCACCGTTATTGCTGAAAGCAGAAGTTTCCGCTTTAAAATCATAAACCGAATTATTGTCGGTTTTATAAAGCAGAACATCACGGAATATGCCGTTGCACCTGAACATATCCTGACATTCAAGATATGTACCGTTGCACCATTTATGATTTAAAACAAGAATTTCATTTTTGCCGTTAT
>CAZYDW010000005.1:0-75557 GCA_964646445.1 uncultured Bacteroides sp. | reverse complement strand
GGTAAGGATATTTAATAATCCTTATTAATTTCTACTATTGTAGATTATAATCGGCCGTTCTAGTCCTCCTCTCAAATTTAATAATCCTTATTAATTTCTACTATTGTAGATCAGGAATGGATTGGTCCAATGCTATAAATTTAATAATCCTTATTAATTTCTACTATTGTAGATAAGTACGGCAGAATATGAGTTTTAATCATATTTAATAATCCTTATTAATTTCTACTATTGTAGATGTACAACCACATTAATCTCACTTGTTGATTATTTAATAATCCTTATTAATTTCTACTATTGTAGATTAAATTTAATGATGTGAACTTTGAATTATTTAATAATCCTTATTAATTTCTACTATTGTAGATACTGTCGGTATTGGGAAGCGCTGTCAGAATTTAATAATCCTTATTAATTTCTACTATTGTAGATTATATTATCAAGATAAGTTACAAAAGATATTTAATAATCCTTATTAATTTCTACTATTGTAGATTAAAGAGCGTTATACTTTACCTTTTCCCATTTAATAATCCTTATTAATTTCTACTATTGTAGATACAATCACCAGTCGGCGTGGTCGGAGTCATTTAATAATCCTTATTAATTTCCACTATTGTAGATTGCATATTCCACAATGCAACACAAGTCCATTTAATAATCCTTATTAATTTCTACTATTGTAGATAACATAGTGCTTACGCTTACCCTTACGATTTAATAATCCTTATTAATTTCTACTATTGTAGATATAAAACCATCTTCGAATGGATTGTATATTTAATAATCCTTATTAATTTCTACTATTGTAGAGGTAAAAATGCACTTAATAAATGGAAAAGACGGACAGCGTTAACTGTCCGTTTTTTCCTGTCATACACGCTTAAATAAAATACAAATAAAAACAATACTTTATTAAGCTCTCAATGATTTAATATATTATTAATTTTTTCAAGCATATCGGGAATTTTTATTGACTGCGGGCAGTGCTGCATACATTTTTTGCATTTAACGCAGGCATCGGCTGCTGTATCGATTTTTGCGTATTCCTCTCTCCCCTGCTGCGGTGTAAGCTCATTTGTTTTAACTTTATTATATACTGAAAAAACTGAACTGATTTTTATTCCTTTTGGGCAGTCAGCACAGTAATCACAGCCAGTACAGGCTATAACATCATTTTTATTGAGCATTGAACAGGCATTTTCACAAATCTTATACTCACTTTCTGTAAATTCTTTAAAATCAGTTAAGGAGGCAATATTATCCTCAAGCTGTTCAAGGCTGTTCATACCGCTCAATACTGTTAATACATTTTTATGACTTGCCGCAAAAGATATTGCCCAAGATGCAATGCTTGCATCGGGCTTTGCCTTTTTAAACATTTGTGCAATTTCATCAGACACTTGCGCAAGCCTGCCGCCCCGTACAGGCTCCATAACAATAACAGGAATACCTGCGTCGGTTAATATTTGATATTGTGTTTTTGCGTCCTGATTTTTCCAATCATAATAATTCATCTGAATTTGTGCAAAATCCCATTTATGCGACGCAACAATTCTTTTCAAATCATCAATTGTCCCGTGAAAAGAAAATCCTATATTTTTGATTTTGCCTTCTTCCCTTTTCTTCTGAATAAATTCATATGCACCGAATTTTTCGCACTTATCAAAATTTTCTTTATTGAGCGAATGCAAAAGGTAAAAATCAAAATAACCTGCACCGGTTCTTTCAAGCTGTTTTGAAAACACCTTTTGCATATCGTTCTTTTTAGGGCACATCCATATAGGAAGCTTATCCGCAAGATAATAGCTCTCTCTCGGATATTTTTTAAGAGCAGTACCTATAAACTTTTCACTTTTGCCCACATGATACATATACGCAGTATCAAAATAATTAACGCCGTTTTGATAGGCGTAATCAACAAGCCTTTGACCCTGTGCATAATCAATCAGCGGATTAGCTTCCCTTTTGATTGCGGTTTTACAGGGAAGGCGCATTGTGCCAAGACCCAAGAGTGAAATTTGAGCGTCACCGAATTTCCTTTTATCAATCATATATTACTCCTTTGACCAGGTAACACCCTGAGGAGTATCTTTAAGAATAATACCCATTGCCTTTAAATCGTCACGGATTTTATCGGCCGTTGCCCAGTCTTTATTCGCTCTTGCCTGCTGCCTTTTTTCAATAAGCGCTTCAACCTCGCTGTCAAGGTTATTTGATTTTCGGTTATAAAGAATACCGAGAACATCGCAAAGCTCGTCAAAAACATCGCAGGCGGCCCGGCAGACAGATTTTGAAACAGACTTATCAAGAACCTTTGTGTTAATATCCTTAACAAGCTCAAATACTGCGGCAATACCGTCGGCTGTATTAAGGTCGTCATCCATAGCGGCAATAAACTGTTCCCTGCGGCTGTTAAAGAGTTTTATAAGCTCCTCATCATCAGTATCACCGGCAGCGTTTTTTAAAGCAAAATCAAGGCTTTCACGGCAGGTATAAAGCCTTTCAAGCGCGGATTTGCACTGCTCGATTATTTCAAGATTATAATTAATCGGTGAACGGTAATGAGATGATATAAGAAAGTACCTGATAACCTCATATCCGTAAACATCTGCAATTTCCCTTACAGTTTTGAAATTACCGAGTGATTTGCTCATCTTAACATTATCGACATTAATGTAGCCGTTATGCATCCAGTATTTTGAAAATGTGCAGCCGTTTGCACACTCGCTTTGAGCAATCTCATTTTCATGATGAGGAAATATAAGATCCTGACCGCCGCAGTGGATATCAATGGTATTGCCTAAATACCTCCTGTTCATAGCCGAACATTCGATATGCCATCCCGGTCTGCCATTTCCCCATGGGCTTTCCCAAAACGGCTCACCCTCTTTTGCTGTTTTCCACAGAGCAAAATCAAGAGGGTTTTCTTTTTTTTCTCCTACGGCAATTCTTGCACCCGATTGCAAATCCTCTATCGGCTGATGGCTTAATTTGCCGTAATCGCTGAATTTAAGCGTTCTGAAATAAACATCGCCGTCAACTGCATAAGCAAATCCTTTATCCTCAAGTTCTTTAATAATACTGATAATTTCGTCAATATTTTCGGTCGCTTTCGGATGGATTGTTGCATCCTTGAAATTAAGACCGTGCGCATCGGTCCAAAATTCCTTAATGTATTTTTTAGAAACATCCTCGAAGGCAATGCCTTCTTCATTTGCACGCTTTATGATTTTATCATCAACATCAGTAAAATTTTGTACGAATTTAACATTATATCCTCGATATTCAAGATATCTTCTTAATACATCAAAAACACACAGCGGTCTTGCATTACCGATGTGAATATAATTATAAACGGTAGGACCGCAGGCATAAATTTTTACCTCATTTTCATCAACAGGCACAAAATCCTCTTTTTGTCTGGACATTGTGTTGTAAATTTTCATTTTAACTGCTCCTTTAAGATTTTTATTTCCTTTTCAAGCTCTGCAATTTTTTTCTGATTATTTTGAATTGCGTTCATTAGCGGATCGGGTATATTGATTTGGTCAAGATCATCAACGCGCTCACCGTCAATTCTGACAACCTCACCCGGCACACCCACAACCGTGCAGTTAGGCTCAACATCCTTAACAACAACAGCACCGGCGGCAACCTTTGCATTTCTGCCGATAGTAATCGGTCCGAGAACCTTTGCACCCGAACCAATCATTACACCGTTTTCAATCGTCGGATGGCGTTTCCCGACATCCTTGCCGGTGCCACCGAGTGTAACGCCTTGATATATCATAACATCATCGCCGATTTTGGTGGTTTCGCCGATGACAATCCCGTTGCCGTGGTCAATGCACACACGCCTGCCGATTGTCGCGGCCGGATGAATTTCAATGCCCGTTTTATGCGCCGTGCGCTGACTTATATATCTTGCGATAAAAGGCATATTATGACGCAAAAACCAGTTCGCTTTTTTATGGCTCCTCAAAGCCTTAAAACCCGGATAAAGTAAAATTATTTCAATCGGGCTTCGCGCGGCAGGGTCATGCTCCATAAAGCTTTTAACATCCTCTTTAAATGTGTCAAACATAATTATGGTTCCCTCCAAAAATAAAAAGCCTCCGTCAAATTGACAGAGGCAATGTAATAACTGCGGTTCCACTCTTCTTTATACTTGACTGTCATAGACAGTCACAGCCGATAACGAGGCTAAACGACTTGAAATACTTAATTTCCTTCAAGCAACTCAAAAGTGCATTTGGGCGGAGCTTTTATATAAATCTTCCAGCATATGATTTACTCTCTTGATAAAAGCTTAGCGCTTACTTCTCTTCGTCATAGTTTTTGTCTATCAATATCATTATATATATTTTTATAAAAATTTGCAACTGTTATTTTGTTTTAATAAGATGCCAACCGTCTTTTGCATAAATAATTCCGCTTAAAACAGTGACAACAGAAACAATCCAAAAAGCAGCAGTGCAGTAAACATTAAGCCATGGTGTTGACATATCAATATCGGCACTGCCCTCGCCTATTGCAAGCAAAAGAAATGTCATACCGGTTGTTGCCATTTGCAAAAAGGTTTTTGCTTTACCGAAAGCATTGGCAGCAATTACCTCTCCCGTTGTAGCAGCAGCCATTCTGATACCGGCAACAAGAAATTCCCTTGCAAGCATAAGCATTATGCAAATATCGGTATGCCAGCCCATATTTATTAAAATAATATATGCGGCAAAAACAAGGCTCTTATCGGAAAGAGGGTCCATAAGCTTGCCGAAATCCGTGACAAGCCCGCTTTTTCTTGCAATAATACCGTCAACCTTATCGCTCATACAGGCAATAAAATAAACAATTAATGCTGCAACCCAGTGGTACGGAAAGTCAATAAAAGCAAACGCCATTAAAAAAGGAATACAACAAAATCTGAAAACTGTTATTTTATTTGGTAAATTCATATTTCTTCTCCTATTAAATCATAACCGTCAAAACCTGTAATTTTAATACTTGCAAAGTCGCCCGTCATATGTTTTTTATCAGATGTAAATATTATTGAACTGTCAATTTCCGGCGAATCAAAATATGCCCTTGAAACATAGCTGCCGTCATTTATTTCATCAACAATTACCTGATACACAGAGCCTATCTTTTCTTTGTTGAGAGCTTCGGTAATACCGTACTGAATATCCATTAAAACCTCTGCCCTGCGTGATTTTACTTTATCGTCAATTTGATTTTCAAAGTTACAGGCAGGTGTATCCTCCTCAGGGGAAAAAGCAAAACAACCGAGCTTGTCAAACTTTATTTCTTTTATAAAACGGCACAATTCTTCAAACTGTTCGTTGCTTTCGGAGGGAAAACCAACCATAAAAGTTGTGCGAAGCGCAAGATTCGGTATTTTGCTTCTCATTTTTTCAATAAGTGCCTTAAGCTCATTATATGAACCCTTGCGGTTCATTGATTTTAATATATCCTTGTTGCAGTGCTGAAGCGGTAAATCTATGTATGGACAAATCTTTTCCTGAGCTGCAATAACATCCAACAGCTCATCGGTTATCCTGTCGGGGTAGCAATAATAAAGTCTAATCCACTTAATGCCGTCAACTTTAACAAGTTCTTTTAAAAGAGCGGCAAGCTTGTATTCGCCGTAAAGCTTAAAGCCGTATTTAGTTGTATCCTGTGCAATCAGAATAAGCTCCTTAACACCACGCTGTGAAAGCTCTTTCGCCTCGCTGACAATACTTTCAATCGGGCGTTCAATATAACCGCCCCGAATACCGGGAATTGCACAATATGAGCATTTATTATCACAGCCGTCGCTTATTTTTAAATAAGCCCAATGAGCGGGCGTGGAAAGCATTCTGCCGCCCTCAAGCAAAAGATAATCCTTTTTAGGAAAAAAGCTCGTTGAAATGCCCATAGCGGCTTTTTGGCAAACCTTGACAATATCCCTGTCTGCGCCAATGCCGATAACCGCGTCAACCTCAGGCATTTCCTGTAAAATTTCATCCTGATATCTTTCGGCAAGGCAGCCTGTAACAATTATTGCAAAAACAAGACCTGCCGCTTTATATTCGGCAACCTCAAGAATTGTGTCAATAGCTTCACGCTTTGCGTCATCAATAAATCCGCAGGTATTTATAATAACAATATCGCTGTCTTCAATTTTGTCGGAAACGGTAAAACCGTTACTGCTGAGCTTTTCGAGCATTATTTCACCGTCAACCTGATTTTTCGGACAGCCAAGCGATATCATACCAACTTTAAATTTCATTTTCTTCCAACCTGTAAAATGCTGTTTTAATATCACTGTAGGAAAAGCCCCTGCGTGCAAGCGCCGCAATTACTTTTTCTTTACCGTTTTCCTGCTCAAGCTTTGATGAATATTTATTTTCAATCAGCTGGATTATTGTTGAAATATTATCAATTTCATATTCACTTAAAACATCACGGATTATATCATTTGAAACGCCCCGCTTGTAACACTCCTGTTTAATATGATTAAGTGAATAGTGCTTATTGCTATAAAGATAATCAACAAGAATTCTGCAAAAACGGCCGTCATCAAGATAGCCTGCCTGTAAATAACGGTCAACAGCTTTTTGAGCAGAGTCTTCATCAACAGTTCTTAAAAGCTTCTGTTTAAGCTCCTTCACAGAATAATCACGCCTTGACAGCAAATTTGCACATTTATTCAGTGCTTTTTTATAATTAATGCCGTCAAGAAGCTCCTGCCATTCATCTTCGGTAATATCCGTTTCGTCAGCTATGTAATTGTCGAGCCAGAAATTAATATCAGTTGTAACAGCGTATTCATCATCAAGGAACAGATGTACCTTATTGCCCCTGCCCCGTTGGTGTTTAATAATCATTAATCCTCGTCATCCTCAACAGCAATGTCAAGCTTTGCTCTGGCCTGTGCCCTTGCAACAGAACGCTTTGGCGCATTATCGTCTGACTCATCCGTTGTTGCCGGTGAAGCAGCCTTTGCTCTGTATTTCTGACCTGACTGCGACTGTATTTCGGCAAGCTTTTCTTTAATCCGGGCTTCAAGGTCAGCTGCAAATTCAGGGTCATTTTTAATCATTGCCTTAACATTATCTCTGCCCTGACCGAGCCTTTGTTCGTTATATGAAAACCAGGAACCGCCCTTATGGATAATGTCAAACTCAACAGCCATATCAAGTATTTCGCCTTCCTTGCTTATGCCCGTGCCGTACATAATATCAAATTCAGCCGACTTAAACGGTGGCGCAACCTTATTCTTAACAATCTTTGCCTTGGTATGTGAGCCGATAACCTCTGTTCCGTTTTTAATCTGCTCTGCCTTTCTTACATCAATGCGAATTGAAGCATAGAATTTAAGAGCTCTTCCGCCGGTTGTGACCTCGGGATTACCGTATATTACGCCGATTTTTTCACGAAGCTGATTGATGAAAATAATAATACAGTTTGTTTTGTTTACAGTGCCTGCAAGCTTGCGCAGCGCCTGCGACATAAGCCTTGCATGCTGACCGACATGGCTGTCACCCATATCGCCCTCAATTTCGCTTTTCGGAACAAGTGCGGCAACTGAATCAACAACAATTATATCAACGGCGCCGCTGCTTACAAGCTGCTCCGTAATCTCAAGCGCCTGCTCGCCGTAATCGGGCTGGGACACTAATAAAGAGTCAACATCGACGCCGAGGTTTGCGGCATATATTGGGTCAAGCGCATGCTCCGCATCAACGAATGCGGCCTCGCCGCCTGCTTTTTGAGCTTCGGCAATACAGTGAAGCGCAAGAGTTGTTTTTCCGCTTGACTCCGGACCGTAAATTTCAACAATTCTGCCTCTTGGAAGACCACCTATGCCGGTGGCAATATCAAGCGTAAGAGAGCCGGTTGATATTGCATCTACCTTCAGCTTTGAGTTTTCGCCAAGGCGCATAACGGCACCTGCACCGTATTTCTTTTCAATTTGCTTCATAGCGGCTTCAAGCGCCGATTTTTTATCTGATGCCATTTTATATCCTCCAAAAAAATCTTTTTATTATTATACAATATCTTGTATTTAAAATCAATAGTAATACTAAAATTAGGACTTTTTCAAAAAAAGGTCAAAAAATGCTTGCAATTTTATAAAACATATGCTATTATACCAACTGTTCTGAATATTTAAGGAGGTGTTCGCAAATGGCAAAATGTGAATACTGCGGAAAAGATGTATCTTTCGGTATCAAGGTTTCTCACTCACACAGAAGATCAAACAGGACTTGGAAACCCAACATTAAAAAAGTTAAGGCTATTGTAAACGGCTCTCCTAAAAGAGTTTATGTGTGCACAAGATGTCTTCGTTCAGGTAAGGTTGAAAGAGCATAATTGTTTCGCGCAATAAAACAGCACTGCTTCAATGCAGTGCTTATTTTTTTTATTTCTTTTTAAAGCTTATTTTGTTTTCTGTATGATTAATAAGTTTTTTAATATTTCCCCTGTGCGCAATAATAACAATGACTGTGAACACAACTGAAATCATCGTCAGGGCAATGCTTCCGTAAAACAGAAAAATCAAAACAGGATAAAGTATCGCCATTATAATGCTGCCGAGAGAAACATAGTTTGTTATTAATAACACAACAGCAAAAACGGCAAGTAAAATCAAGGCTATGCGCCAGTCAACTGCAAAGACCATACCCCCGGCAGTCGCAACCCCCTTGCCGCCTTTAAAGCCGAAGTAGCATGGGAATATATGACCGAGCACGCAGAAAAAGCCCGCATAGGATTTGATGAGAATACTTATATCGATATTAACAGTGCTGATATCAGTCACAGGAATATTTTTGAATATGACAAAAGCTGCGGCGATTGCGGCAAAAACCTTAATCATATCGCCGAGCATAGTCAGTACGGCAAATTTTTTACCGTAGTTTCGCAGCATATTTGTGGTACCGGCGTTGCCGCTGCCGTGATTTCTGACATCATCCCTTGCAAGCCTTCTTGACAGTATTACACCGAAATTAAGGCTGCCGAGCAAATAAGAAATTACAGCAACAATAATGTAATAATAAAACGGCATTATTTTTTGCCCTCATTTCTTTCTCTTATAATAAATCTGACAGGTGTGCCGTCAAGGCCGAAGGTTTTCCTAATCTGATTTTCGAGGTAACGCTGATATGAAAAATGAAAAAGCTGTGCGTTATTAACGAAAAATACAAATGTCGGCGGTCTTGTAGAGGCTTGGGTCATATAATAAATTTTAAGTCTTTTTCCCTTATCTGTAGGCGGCTGAACCCTGGCAGATGCATCAGCAAGAAGCTCATTAAGCTTCCCTGTAGAAATACGCATTGAATTTTGCGAATGAACAAAAGCAATCATTTCAAAGAGGCGGTCAAGCCTTTGCCCTGTTTTTGCAGATATAAACATAATGGGTGCAAAGCTCATAAATGAAAAATCATTTTCAAGCTTGCGCCTGTATTCATTCATAGTATTGCCGTCCTTTTCAACGCTGTCCCATTTATTAACTGCAATTATACAGCCTTTGCCGCGGTCAAGCGCAATGCCGGCAATCTTTGAATCCTGTTCGGTAAATCCTTCAAGAGCGTCAATCATTATGACGCAGACATTTGCCCTTTCAACAGCCAACCTTGCACGAATTATACTGTATTTTTCAATAGCGTCATCAACTTTGCTTTTGCGTCTTAAGCCGGCAGTGTCAATAAGATTAAATCTTCCAAAGCTGTTTTCAACATAGGTATCGGTAGTATCTCTTGTTGTGCCTGCAATGTCAGAAACAATCGCTCGATTTTCGCCGCTTATTTTATTAACAAGCGATGACTTGCCGACATTAGGCTTGCCGATAATTGCCACTTGAATTACTTCATCGTCAGCTTCCTCCTGCTTTTCATCAGGAAGATACTTAAGCACCTCATCAAGCAAATCGCCGGTGCCGTGACCGTGGGTTGCCGATACCGCTATAGGATCGCCTATTCCGAGATTATAAAATTCATAAAATTCAGGTTCGGGAGTACCAATACTGTCACACTTATTGACGCAAAGGATAATAGGCTTACCGCTTTTCTGAAGCATTGACGCAACCTCATAATCACTTGCAACAACGCCGTCGCGAACATCAGTGACAAGAATTATTACATCAGCGGCAGAAATGGCAATTTGTGCCTGAGCGCGCATCTGACTTAATATGATATCTCTGCTGTCAGGCTCAATACCGCCTGTATCTACAAGAAGGAATTTATGATTAAGCCATTCACAATCGCCGTAAATCCTGTCCCTTGTGACGCCGGGTCTGTTATCTACAATAGATAATCTTGTGCCTATTAACTTATTAAACAATGTTGATTTGCCGACATTAGGTCTGCCGACAACCGCAACAACGGGCTTTCCCATAAAGACACCCCCATAACAAGAAAGACGGACAAAGCTTGTCCGTCCTCATAAATGTAAAATTAAGCTTCTTTTGCGATAACTTCTTTACCGTTATAGTAACCACAGTTTTTACAAACCTTATGTGAAACTGTATAGCCGCCGCAATTAGAGCATTTTACAAGTGTTGGAGCATCCATCTTCCAAACACTTGAACGCCTCTTATTCTTTCTTGCCTTTGATGTTTTTCTTGCTGGTACTGCCATTTTAATAGCCTCCTTATATTAAAAGCATTGTATTTATTCATCAAGCAGCTGCAATAAGGCTTCCATACGGGAATCAACATCCTTTTTGCAGTTGCATTTATTGACATTAAGATTTGTGCCGCATTTATGGCACAAGCCCTTGCAGTCGTCCTTGCAAAGTATTTTTGAGGGGATTGAAAGTGAAACCTCTTCACTGACAAGAGCACCCAAATCAAGTATCCTGTTAGTTACTATAATGTAATTATCATCGTCATTTTCATTTTGAAGCTCATCGACAATAATTTTTTTTACATCAAAAGAAAATGTTTTTTTAACTTCCTCGGCACATCTGTCACAAAGGCCGTAAAAAACGAAGGTCAAATTAATATCAAGGTATATAACATCAGCCTTTGAATAAATTCTGCCCTTAACAGCCACACCGTCTTTAATGGGATTATATACACTGTAAACAAAGTCACTGAAATCAAAGCAGTGATTTATTTTGATTTCGCTGTCAGAATTATTAAATAAGCTGTTAAGGTCAATATTCATAATAGCACCTCATTGCGCCAACTGCATCGGCACTTATAGTATTATATATATTAGGTTGCCCTTTGTCAATAGAAAATTTTAAAAAACAGTTCAATTTAATAATGGAAAATGCCCCCATTACGGAGGCATTTAAAATTTAAAAAAAGTTAAATTTCTTCACAGTAATCAAAGATTTCAACGGGCAAATCTTCTTTATCACAACTGATTGTGAAATAGAAATTCACATCAGATGCTTCGGAAAGCTGCGAAAGCATTTCAAAAAACTGAGGCAGCTTTGCATATTCCCTGCCGACGATTTTAAATGTTGCGTCAACAAGAATATCTGTAACATCATAGTTGCCTGCGCATATACCTGCAAGAAAGCCGTAAAAAGCCTTATGACCGTTAATGAGATATGTTTCCGTCTCAAGAAGTCTTGCTTTGGATGATACATCATATGTAAGCTTCGGCTCCTTTTCAATGCATACAACATTTCCGTCAGACGCTTCAATGCAGGAATCAACAAGCTCAATTAATTTTTTTGTTTTGCCCGAACCTTTATTGCCAATGATAAGTTTAATCATATTTTAAATCCTCCAAGGTATTTAGTTCACTTACATATTAACATATGCCAAGGCGTTTTTCAAGACTATTTTTTTCGTTTTCATAGCCGGGCTTGCCAAGAAGCGCAAACATATTTTTCTTATAGCTTTCAACACCCGGCTGATTAAACGGATTAACGCCGAGTATATAGCCCGAAATCGCACAAGATTTTTCAAAGAAATATATAAGATAACCTATTTCCTTCGCGGACAGCCTGTCACATTCAATAACAAGATTGCCGACCCCGCCGTCCGTATGTGCAAGCAGAGTACCCTGTCGTGCCTTTTCATTGACATAGCTCATTGATTTGCCCGCAAGGAAATTAAGGCCGTCAATGTTGCCGTCCTGTTCTGTAATAATAAAATCATCTTTCGGATTATTAAACTTTACAACGGTTTCAAACATAAGCTTTGCGCCGCTTTCCTGGATAAACTGGCCGACCGAATGAAGATCTGTTGAAAAAATACAGGATACAGGGAAAAGTCCTTTGCCGTTTTTGCCTTCGCTCTCGGCAAAGAGCTGCTTAAGCCATTCATTAAACATCGCCATACACGGCTCATATGAAACAAAGCATTCAAGCTTTTTTCCTTTATTGTAAAATGCGTTTCTTACAGCGGCATATTTAAGAGCATCATTTTCGTCAACGGTTTTACCGTTAAGTGAATTTTGTGCTTCCCTTGCACCTGCCATAAGTTCATCAATATCAATACCTGCAACTGCAATCGGCAAAAGGCCGACAGCTGTAAGAACCGAAAATCTGCCGCCGACATCATCAGGCACAACAAATGTTTCGTAGCCTTTTGAATCGGCAAGCTCTTTAAGCGTACCCTTTGCCTTGTCGGTGGTGGCAAAAATTCTTTTGGAAGCTTCGTCAGGGCTGTACTTATTATAAATAAGCTCACGAAATACTCTGAAAGCAATTGCAGGCTCCGTGGTGGTTCCGCTTTTGCTGATTACATTAACGCAAATATCCTTGCCCTCACAAATTGAAACAAGTTCGTTAAGCATTGAAGGGCTTATGGAATTGCCGATAAAATATATATCGGGAGTATCCTTTTTTATTGAATTATAGTTTGGAGATGTAAGCGCCTCGATAACAGCCCTTGCGCCAAGATATGAGCCGCCGATACCGATAACGATTAACACATCGGCATTTTCCCTGATATATTCGCTTGCTTTTTTTATACGATTAAATTCGCCCTTATCGTAATCGGTCGGCAGAGTAAGCCAGCCGAGAAAATCATTACCCTCGCCGGTTGCGTTTTGCAGCATATCCATTGCCGACACAGCCTTGCCTTCAAGAGCTTTAATATCGTCTGCGCTGACAAAGCCTTCACAGTGATTTGAAATAAATTTTATTGCCAAAATAATCGCCTCGTTTTTAATTCATTTTAATATTATTAACTGACTGATAATAAAATATTATTCATTAGTGAATTATAGTACACTATTTTGACAAAATATTCAATACTTTTATAAAAATTTTACCAATTTGTTAAATACATATCCCAAACTTATTTTATCAATATCCCTTTCTGCCGTCAGAGTTATTGACGCTATTTGCTCACCGTCACTGCAAATTATTACATTTGCAAGAGCATCTCCTTTTTTAACAGGCGCCTGTACCTCATCCTTAATTTTATATTCATATGTTAAATCAGTGACATTTTTGCCTATAAGCACTGACTGCTCGCCGCTGAAATAAGGCGTTATTCTTTTTTCAGTACCGAGCTTTACCTTAACATCCGTCAGCCGGCTTTCATCAATTTTAATTTTCTCAAGTCTGTAATTTGCGAAGCCGTAGTCAAGAAGCTCTGTTGACTTTTGAAATCTGTCATCGCTTGTTGAGGCGCCGAGTACAACCGAAACAAGACTCATATTATCTCTGGTTGCCGTTGCGCAAAGGCAAAAGCCGGCATTGGAGGTTGTGCCGGTTTTAAGCCCTGTAATGCCGTTGTAAGTATTAACAAGCTTATTGGTGTTATTAAGCTCTGTTTCGCCGTTTCTCAAGCTGTCAAGCCATACTGTCGAGTATTCGGTAACGATATCGTATTTCATAACCTCCTTTGCAATAACCGCCAAATCATAGGCGCAGGAGTAGTGATTTGTCGTTTCATCATCAAGGCCGGTACAGTTTTCAAAATGACTGTCTTTAAGACCGAGCTGCGAAGCTCTTTCATTCATCATATCCACAAAACCCGACGAGCTTCCCGCAACATATTCGCCGAGAAGTGTACAGGCATCATTAGCTGAAGATATAATAACCGCTTTTAACAAATCGTTTACGCTCATCTGCTCACCAACCTCAAGCCAAATCTGCGACCCTCCCTTTGACACAGCATTTTCACTTGCCGTAACCATATCATCAAGCGCAATCTGACCGCAGTCCAATGCTTCAAGAAAAAGCAGAATACTCATAATTTTTGTTACAGAAGCAGGCGATAAATGCTCATAAGCATTTTCTTCAAGCAGGACCTGACCCGTATCAATACACATTAAAATACTTGATTTTACACTTATTTCATCATCCTGAGCAAATGCCGTGACGGGTGTCAGCATAAATACCGCAAAGGATAAAACAAATATAATTGCCTTTTTCATAAATATCACCACTAAATATTATTATTTCCATATTGCCCAAATAACAAAAATTTGTTATAATTCATATAATAATCGGAGGTGCAATATGAAAGCTGCATTTTATACTCTCGGGTGCAAGGTTAATCAATATGAAACAGAATATATGAGCGAGCTTATGAAAAATGCCGGGTTTGAAATAGTATCGCCGCAGGAAAACGCTGATTACTATATCATAAACTCCTGCACCGTAACCGCGACTGCTGATCAAAAAACGAGACAGAATGTCAGGAAATTCAAAAGAAAGCACCCTGATTCAACGGTTATTCTTACGGGATGTATGCCGCAGGCTTTCCCCGATGAGGCAGCTATGCTGACTGAAGCAGATATAATTTTTTCAAATAAAAACGACGGTGATATATTGTCGCTCATAAATAAATTCAATTCACAAAAAAGCCGTGTTATCTGCATTGAGGAGCATAAAAACGGCGATGAATTTTCGCCTTGTTCAATAACGGATTTCAGTAAAAGAATAAGGGCTTTCGTTAAAATCGAGGATGGCTGCGACCGTTTCTGCTCATACTGCATTATTCCCAAATCAAGGGGCAGGGTACGCTCAAAACCGATTCAAGAGCTTAAAAGCGAGGTTAAATGCCTTGCCGAAAACGGAATTAAGGAAATTGTACTTGTCGGAATTAATCTTTCCGCATACGGAAAAAACCAAGATTACAATATCGTTGACGCCGTAAAAGTTTGCTGTGAGCAAAAAGGCATTGAACGCGTAAGACTCGGTTCTCTTGAGCCGGACCATATTACTGATGAAATAATTTACGGACTTTCCGAATATGATAAATTCTGTCCGCAGTTTCACATATCACTTCAAAGCGGATGTACTAAAACATTAAAATCAATGAATCGTCATTATACCGCTGACGAATATAAAACTCTTTGCAATAAGCTTCGCGCCGGATTCGAAGGCTCATCACTCACAACGGATGTTATGGTAGGCTTCAATGATGAAAGCACTGAGGATTTTAACGAAAGTCTTGAATTTGTAAAGGATATTGCGTTTGAAAAGGTACATATTTTCCCCTACAGTGAAAGGGAAGGAACTGCCGCGTCTGAAAAAGGCGACAATGTACCTAAGAAAGAAAAAGAACGCAGAAGCAGATTAATGATTGAAGAATGTGAAAAAATCAGGAAGAATAAAATTGAAGCGCTTATCGGTACCTGTGCAGAGGTTTTGTTTGAAAGTAAAACCGGTGATGACACCTATCAGGGTTATACTAAGAGTTATATTCCTGTCAGATATAAAAGCCGTGAAAACCTAATCGGCAAAATTTTAACTGTAAGAATTATTTCTTATGACAATGATGTCTGCATAGCGGAATAAAGATTATTGCATTCGTCATTATCCTTAAGAGAGCTGTATGAAAACAAATAAAATCCACCGATTTTTTCAAGCTTTGAAATATATGTAATTTGTCTTGCGATTATATTATTATTTTCGACAAATTCATTAGTCCCGCTGTCACCCGCAAATTCATCCTGCTGACCCGATTTGTAAAGTGGCAGACCTATATAGAGCTTGCAATCAGCCGTTGATTCCCACAGCTTTGCGGTTTTCATAAACGGCTGATTTTCATTCAAAAAGCCGAAATATATTTGTGGGCAAAGATAATCAACATAGCCTTCATTCGTTGCCCAAAGCTCGACATCTGCATAAAGCGCAGAATAGTCATTTTCAATATCCGAAGCAGGGCTCACGCCGAAAGTGATGTTTTCATTTATAGACTTAACGGCGGAATAAACCGACTTTATCAATCGACTTACATTATCACGCCTGAAATCATCAAGTGAAAGCTCACCGTTATTTTTTACATATGCATCATAGCTTGATTTGTCAATGTTATTATCTGAAGACGGATAAAAATAATCATCAAAGCAAATTCCGTCAACCTGATAATTTTCGGCAATTTCCTTGACCCCGTTTATTATAAGCTCTTCAGCCTCGGCGCTTGCGGGATTAAAATATATTCCGCTGTCGCAGACAATAAGATTATCCGTATCCTTCCATTCAAGAGCCTTGCTGCTGTTTGACAGATTTGTAAAATCATTTGTTGTGCTTATTCTGTAAGGGTTAATCCAGGCTTCAAAAAATAGATTATATTTATGAGCAGCACTTATCATAATTTCAAGCGGATCATAAATTAATTCGCTCCCCTGTTCACCGAAGCAATATGCGCTTGTCGGGAAATATGATGACCTGTAAAATGCATCGGCATAAGGTCTTATCTGAACCGTTACCCTGTTAAAGCCATTGATTTCAAGCTCTTTAAAGGCTTGGCTTATTGCTTTTTTAAATGTGCTTTCATCGCTGTCCATCGTAAATTCAGACAGCTCGTAATATGTTATCCATACTGCTTTTACATATTCCTCTTCATTGCTTTTATCATCATAATTTAGGATACTGCATCCGAAAAAAGTAACCAATACAGATAATATCAGCAAAAACGACAAAATAATTTTTTTATACACTTGAACACATCCTTATTTTATAGTAAAATAAAATCGGTGATTAAAATGGAATATAAGCTTGGTAACTCAAAAATAATTAAATCAAGGGGCGAGTCCTTTGAATTAGTCTGCCCCCACTGCAATAAAAAAACAAATTTCGGCGTTTTTTCAAATTATGAAAGAAGGCTTATCGCAAAAATGCCGCTTGTTGACTGTAATACGGTATATTTTCTTATTTGCCCGCAGTGTTCTGCAATTTACACAGTTGACCGGGAAATAGGCGATAAATTCAGAAAGAATGATAAAGCTGTACTTAGCCCTGATTTATTAAAGCCGTTAGAGGAATACAAGGCTTGAACAGCTTCGTAATATACGCTTTTACTTATCTGATAATTGTTAATATTATTGCAGTTATCCTTACCGTTTCGGATAAACGAAAGGCAGTTAAAAACAAGTGGCGCGTTTCCGAAAACAGCTTGATTTTTATTGCCTTTATCGGCGGGGCAGTATGTGAATACCTCACGATGAAAATTATTCGTCACAAAACAAAACATATCAAATTTACGGTTGGATTGCCGATAATTATATTTATACACACAGTATTGTTAATATTCATAATTTATAAGACCGCAGCTTGAGCAATTCTCAATGCGGTCTTATTTTTAAAGTATAATACATATTAAGCCGTTGCAGCCCTCGTTAATAACACGCTCAATGGTTTCTCTGAATTTATTGCGTGCATCGACAGGCATTCTGTAAAGCTTATTGTTAAGCCCCTCGTTGACAATTTCGTGAAGTGATTTTCCAAACAGATTTGTGTTCCATATATCTGCCGGGTTTTCTTCAAACTCTTTTAACAGATACATAACAAGCTCCCGGCTTTGACTTTCACTGCCGACAATGGGCGCAACTTCGGTATATGTATTGCATTTAATCATATGAATTGACGGTGCCTGCGCTTTAAGCCTTACGCCGTATCTTCCGCCCTGCTTCATAATTTCCGGATCGCCGAGTGAAAGCTCGCTGATGTCCGGCATAACGATTCCATAACCTGTTTGCTCAACATCATCAAGCGCTTTTGCAAAGCGTTCATATTCCTTTTTCATTGAAATAAGACTTATAAAATTATCCATTAATTCTTTTTCGTCACTGATGCTGATTGAACAGCGCTCTGATAAAATTTGATAAAAATAACTGTTATCAACATAAAATTTCATTGAAACTTTGCCGCTTGATAAGTCAAGCGAGCTTATGCTCACATTTTCAATATACTCATTTTCTTTAATACTGTCTGCAAATGCACCTATGCTTCGTATTGTACTTATCATTGAAACATTTGCTTTTATGCTTTCATAGATTGATGCTCTTAAATAATTGTCACTTTCAAGACCGTTTAGCCATGAGGGATAGTTGACGGCAATATTGCTTACGGGAAATTCATATAAAATATCCGATAATATATCGTTGATTTCTTTTTCTGTCAGCTCAAGACAATTTACCGGTATTACCGGCACACCGTATTCCTTTGATAAATCGCTGCACATTTTCATCACTGCCTGAGCGGTCGGTTCAACACAGTTCATTATAACAACAAAAGGTTTATCAAGCGCTTTAAGCTCGTCAATCACCCTTTCCTCCGCTTCCTTGAACTCCTCCCTTGGAATTGTGCCTATTGAGCCGTCGGTTGTTACAACAAGACCGATTGTCGAATGTTCGGTAATTACCTTTTTTGTGCCTATTTCAGCAGCCATATTAAACGGTATTTCCTCGTCAAACCATGGGGTCATAACCATTCGCGGCTGATTTTCCTCAATGTATCCGACCGAGCTTGGCACAATATAGCCTACACAGTCAATGAGCCTTACCTTCATTGAAAGCCCTTCAGCCATATTCAGTTCAACAGCATCCTCCGGTATAAATTTAGGCTCTGTTGTCATTATTGTTCTGCCTGCCGCAGACTGCGGCAATTCATCAAGAGCGCGCTCTCTTACATATTCATCAGATATATTAGGGATTACAAGCGAATCCATAAATCTTTTAATAAAGGTTGATTTACCTGACCTGACAGGTCCTACAACGCCGATATAAATATCACCGTTAGTTCGCTTTGAAATATCATTGTATATATTATTATTCATAATATGCCTCACATTCCGGGTACAAGAAGTACCGTTTTATTTTGAATAACCTGTGAAGTTAAATTATTTTCCTGCATAATCAACCTCATATCCGTTGAAAATTTTTTTGCAATATCCCATATATTTTCATTAACATCTGCAAAATAAAGCGTAAGCTGCGGCATATTGAGATTATTCTTTTCATCGCTTGCGTCAATATCGGTTATAAAATCAACATATTCCTGCTTATAAAGATATGCGCTGTATATATAGCTTATTCTTACCGAAATTTTATCAGTACCTTTAATTACATAATCATATGTCAGTAAATTTGCTGTTCCCTCTCCGTCAAGTGATGCGTCGCAAAGCTTATATTTTACTGTTTTTACCATTTCGTAATAGTGCATTTCATTTGAATCGTCATAGTAAATAAAGGACAGCTTAACATCAATATTAAGCGAGGCTTCTGTAATTCGTGCTGCCGCAAGCTCAACATTCAAATCAATAATTTCAATGATGTTCTTATCACAATCAAAAATTACTTCATCCGACCTGTCATCATAATAATATACCGGATTGCTTTTGAGAAGCATTCTGCTTTTTTGCATATCAGTTGTAAATTTTGACATATAGCCGTCTGTTACAAGTGAAATTTCACTGCATTCAAAAATCCTGTAATCAATCGTAACATTACCTGCTGCCTCTATTTCGCAAAGAATATCTGATGAATTTGCCTTTGATTTTACATAAATACCTGAAACATCTGCATTTACAAATGAGGTGCACATTTCGTCACATTCCGGCGTTTCGATTATTTTGCTTAATGAAAACGAATATTCGCATTTTTCAATATTGTCACTGTCATTGGTGAAAAGTACGGAAAACTCTATTTTAAGCTTTACAAGCATTTTATCCTTAATAATTTTTTTATCGTCAACATAACACGATACAAATGAATTAATTATATTTTTAATCTGTGAAGCAGTGCTTGCAATCGGAAAGCTTTCATCAAAATCGGCACTTGACACTCCGCAGCATTTACAGTTTAAAATCGACGAATTATATCTTTTCATAAAAACATTTTCACATTCACTGATATATGAACCGCCATTTTTTATATAGGCCCGTATTTCCGTATTAAAGGCAGAATGAATATCTATTCTTCTTTGATTAATCAATCTGAAATTACAGTATTTATTATTAATGCAGATACTTGCACTTGTAAATTGAGATTGAGGACTTGTGTTAATCTGCTTTGTAAAGTCCTCTTCAAAAACATTAGATAAAACCGCATTACAGCTGCTTAAATATGTAATTGAAATCAGGACCCTGCCATGTATTGTTATTTTGCCTGCATCAAGCTGATAATCGGTTATTACAGCCTTTGCCGTACATCTTATTATTTTTTCAATATCGTCAAGATACTGCGGCAGATTTTCCTGAAAATCAAGGTCAACTCCCTCACATATTTTTTCACAGCTCTCGTTTATGCCCATAGTTTTAAATTCTTTACACAAATCCATAGTTAAGCTCCTTTTCTGTTTCTACAAATAACTATGCTTGTATAAACCACAATATTACAGAAAAAGAAAATGCCCCGACGATTATCGGAGCATTTTACTTATGTTTCATTTTTAACCTTTTGTATTTTAAACAGTGTTCTTAAAACAGGAGCAAGAAATTTTGGACTTTTAATCAATACAACTTTCAAATGAATCCCCTCTTATTTTTTACAGCAAATAATACCGAGTATAATTACCACTATCGCAAGAATTCTTGTTATCCATACCGTAGGGCAGCAGCACGCCACCACACAGCCGATACCAAAGGCAATCCAAAGATAATCCCGCCTGCACATCTTTTTCATAGTGTAACACCTCACTTGCCGTATTTACTACATACTATGAAAAAGTAAATTAATCGTTACACATAATTACAATTAATTTTCCGCAGTCAAATGAAATACTAACCTTGTCATCACCGAAAGCATTGCTTTGCGTTATTTGTTCAGACGGCTTAAGCGTATAATTGTCAAGGGTAAACTGCGCGCCGCTTATTGTAAGATTTTCAACATCTGTAAAAAGAGCAAACAGTGAAAAAAAGCTGTATTTGTTTTCATCGGTCAGTGAAAAGGGCTTGTCTGCAATAAACACCTTGCTGCTGTTGCTGACAAGTTTTGCGGTAACTCCATGCTCACGGCAATAATTAAGTGAAAGAATATTTGAATAAGTATGGTCAATGCGTGTGCCGGTACCGCCGAGAATTGTTATATCATCAAAGCCCCTGGTGCAGGCAAGCTTGACGCAATAAAAGGTATCGCTGTCATCCTTTCTTACATTAAGCTTTATTATCTCACAGTTAATATCGGGTATTTCGGATGAGTCAAAATCACCTGCAATAATATCAGGTATTTTATTTGCGGCAAGACATTTTAAATATCCGCTGTCGGCACATATTATGAAGCTATCATTTAAATAGTCATCATAATATGCAGTATCGCTTTCCGGCGCTCCCGATATAATAACACAGCGTTTTATTTCTTTTCCCATTCCTTTATATCCTTAACCTCGTTATAAAGCTGAATATAGCTGTTATGCCTTTCCTTTGAGATTTTACCGTCTTTTACGGCCTCTAAAACAGCACAGCCTTTATCACAGGTGTGCGAACAATTAGTAAGAAATCTGCATTTTTCCAAATACGGCTCAAATTCTCTGAAGCAATGCGGTAAATCTTCTTTATATATTTTTTCGCACCTTTCAAAATCGACCGCAGAAAAGCCGGGAGTATCAGCAACATATCCATCACACACTTTAAAAAGCTCACAGTGGCGTGTCGTGTGCCTGCCCCTGCCGAGCTTTTTGCTTGTCTGACCGACAGGAAGCGAAAGACAAAGCGAAATATTATTCAGCAGTGTCGATTTGCCTACACCTGAATTTCCGGTAAAAGCGCATGTTTTACCGCTGAGCATTGATTTAATTTCATCAATTCCCCTGCCCTTATTATCACAAATAACAACATCAAAGCCCGCATTTTTGTAAACAGCGGAATATTCTTTATAAGCATCGGACAAATCCGCCTTAGTAAATACAATTATCGGTTCAATGCCTTTATATTCGGAAACGGCAATCAGTCTGTCAAGCACACAGGTATTAACTGCCGGGTCAACAACAGACGATACGATAAAAAGCAAATCAATATTTGCAAGAGGAGGTCTGATTAGAGAATTATTTCTATTCTTTATTTCATCAATGGTATTTTCCGAATTTTCATTAACTGTTATGCTTACAAAGTCGCCTACGAGGGGTACAATACCTTTTTTTCTGAATATACCCCTTGCCTTGCATTCATATATAGTATCAGCGGCTTCTACATAGTAGAAACCGCCTATTCCTTTAATCAGCCTTCCTTCAAGCATAAACTACCTCTATTCCTGAATCTCCTCTGTTACAGACGCGTCACTGTCAAAATCAGAAAAATCTATTGTAACCTTTTGATTTTTGCTTGCGTTTATTGTTTTGGTATCAACGGCATTCGTTTCCGAAAGTGAAATTTTAACATTAACACTTTGTGCATCTTTAAGGGTGATGCTTAAGTTCTGAACCTTACCGTCAAGCGCAATTTTTTTGCTCATATACTTTTCACCGTCAAGCTCAACGACAAGGGTATCGTAAATGATTTTACCGTTTTCGTCAATGCACTGCGGCAGCGTAACCGATACATCAACGACAACCTGTGCCTTGGTTGTTGTGGTTGTAACACCTGATGATATGGTAATTTTGATTTTTCCGTCTGCAAGAAGCTTGGAGCCTGATGCAGGCGACTGACCGAGAACTATGCCTTTTTTAACGGAGCTGTCCTGTGTAACAAAATTAATGTTCGTAAAGCCGAGTTTTTCCAAAAATGCGCGGGCACCCTCCTGTGATAATCCTACAACATCAGGGACAACTATCTCCTGTACGGCAGTTGTTGTGGGACCTGAACTTACATAAATTATTATCTGTGCATCCGAAGAAACAACATTTCCCGCTTTCGGATTTGTATAAACAACCATTCCCTCTTCAACTGTATCACTGCCTACCGAGGTAACGGTATAATTATTCAGTCCTTCATTGGAAAGAGCTTTTTTTGCCTTTTCAACATCAAGATTATAAACATTAGGCACAGTTATATCATCGGCTGATATTGCAACAACAAGCGTTACCTGACTGCCGTCAAGCACCTTTGTGCCCGGTTCGGGTGACTGGTTGATTACCGTACCCGAAGCATCATCATTGGTTTTTTCCTGCTGCATTATAAATTCATAATCATATTCGTTTGAGCTTTGAAGCTCATCATATGACATTCCGATAAAGCTTTCAAGACTGTGAGTGCTTTTAAATGATGTGCCGGTAATGCTCATAACCAAAAGAACGATTGCTGCAATTAATACGAGCACTCCGATTATAACAGCGGTTACCACCTTTTTTTTATGCCCCGGATCATAATATTCTTCTTCATCATCATATTCTGCGGCTTCGTCATTAGCGGCGGCAGTTTTATCAACAGTGTTGATAGCATACCTTGTAGGCTGGCTGTCAACGAAATATGAATAATCAAATGTTGTATTTGGATTTCTGATAATTTCCTCAACATCAAGGAGCATTTCCGTAGCGGTCTGATACCTGTCATCAGGATTTTTCTGCATAGCGTGAACACATATTTGTTCAAGACCGAGCGGTATATCGGGATTGATTTCAGTCAATCTTTCAGCATCCTGCTGAAGCTGCATAAGTGCAACCGAAACGGCACTGTCAGCATCAAACGGAACCTTACCCGCAAGCATTTCATAAAGAACAACACCGACAGAATATATGTCGGCGCGCTCATCAGTCAGCTCTCCCTTAGCCTGCTCCGGGCTGATATAATGAACTGAACCTATGGCGGTGTCCGTAAGTGTTCTTGTATCACTTCTTGAAAATCTTGCAATACCGAAATCCGCAACTTTAATGTTTCCGTTTGAAAGGAGAATAATGTTCTGCGGCTTAATGTCCCTGTGAACTATTCCCTTATCATGTGCATGCTGCAATGCTTTAAGTATCTGTGTGGTAAAAAAGAGAGCATCATTCCAGGTAATTGCGTTTTGCTTTTGTATATATTCTTTAAGTGTTATGCCGTCAACATATTCCATAACGATATACTGAAGCTTTTCGCCGAAGCTGACATCATAAACCTTTACTATATTGGGATGCGATAAAAGAGCGATTGCCTTGCTCTCATTTTTAAATCGCCTTACAAACTCATCATTAGTGAGAAATTCATCTTTCAGAATTTTAACGGCAACTATTCTGTCATCAACATTGTCATATGCCTTATAAACCACAGACATTCCGCCAACGCCGATAATCTCCTGAATTTCATATCTGCCGTCAAGACGCTTGCCAACATAATTATCCATATATTATCTCCAACCTATTTTGATATAATTACAACGGTTATGTTATCTCCGCCGCCGTTATCATTAGCTTTAGTAACAAGACGGTCTGCAAAAGCATACTGCTTTCCGTCGCTCATAATCTCAAGTATTTCATCATTGGTGACATAGTTTGAAAGACCGTCTGTGCAAAGAAGGAGCACATCGTCATCATTCAAATCAATCTGCTCAAAGTCAATGTCAATGCTTTTATCAACACCGACAGCACGGGTAATAATATTTTTGTTGGGATGATGCTCTGCCTGCTCGCTTGTGATTTTGCCCTTTGAAAGCAAATCCTGTACCATACTGTGATCGGTGGTTATCTGCCTGATGCTGCCGTTGTTTATAACATATGCACGGCTGTCACCCGCATGTGCAATATACGCCTGATTATCCCTGACAATGGCACAGACAACTGTTGTACCCATACCGTGAAGCTCCGGTCTTGCCTCTGCAAAATCATATACCTCAATATTAGCAGCAGTCAATGCAGAATCAAGCATATTGCGAATTGACATATCACGCATTTTTTCACGATATGATGCATTGATTTTGTCACTTATTGCTTTAACGGCAAGCGCCGATGCAATATTCCCGCCGGCTGCACCGCCCATTCCGTCGCATACAACAGACCATACAACCTCATCTGAAAATTCGCCTACGGCATATGCGTCTTGATTATTATCACGAATTATTCCTTTATCCGTTTTAGCAACAATTTTCATTAACATCACCTCGTTTTATAAATATTTGAAAAACTGCCACCGCCTTATAACGGCGTGTTTTACTTTCTTTCAGCGCGGATTATTCTGAGCCTAAAAATTATTTAAATCGTAGAGCGCTCCATAAAGCTCGCTTGAAATGGGGCTTGCAAACGATTGCAAAGTGCGCAGGGAGCGTTAGCTCCTCAGAATTTTAATGGGAGATTATCACACCCGCTGAAATTCTGAAATGGACCCCGCCGCCTAAGATGCGGAGGGACATCGGCGAATAGGTTATAATATATAGCTTTGCGTCAACGGCTGTCAGATAGGCTGCGGTTATACCGAAGCTGTCCGCAGGATGCATTTATGTCTGCACCGAGCGTTCTTCTTATTGTAGCATTAATTCCCTTGTTTTTCAATATGTTACGGAATTTTTCAACGCTTTGCCTGCTTACCTTGATATTGTTACGCTCTGCAACATCATTAACCGGAATAAGATTAATATGACAAAGCATACCTTTAAGTCTTTCACAAAGCTCTTCTGCGTCACACTCCCTGTCATTCACGCCTTTAATCAGTGTATATTCAAAGCTCACGCGCCTGCCGGTTTTAAGCGAATATGTACGACAAGCCTGCAAAATTTCATCAATTGAATATTTTTTGCCGATAGGCATTGTCTTTAAGCGGATTTCGTCATTAGGCGCATGAAGCGAAACAGTAAGAGTCAGCTGCAAGTCCAAATCCATTAGCTGATAAATTCTGTCAACAAGGCCGCAGGTTGAAACAGTGATATTTCTCATTGATATATTAAGACCTTCGGGAGAATTGACATTTTTGATAAATGCCGTTATATTATCAAAATTATCAAGCGGCTCACCTATGCCCATCATAACAATATGTGATATTCTTATGCCAAGGTCACTTTGTGCGCTGTGAAGCTGACTTTCAATCTCTCCGGCGGTAAGATTTCTTTTAAAGCCCGCAAGCGTTGAGGCACAAAAAGTACACCCCATCTTACAGCCGACCTGTGACGATACGCAAATAGTATAACCGTATCTGTATTTCATAACAACGCTTTCAATATATTCGCCGTCATAAAGCCTGAAAAGATATTTAACAGTATTATCAAGCCTTGAGACATATTTTTCTTCAATTTCACAAAAGGATATATAAAACCTTTTTTCAAGGTCATTTCTTAAAGCTTTGCTAATATCAGTCATTTCATCAAAGGATTTTACACCCTGCATATGAAGCCAGGTGTAAATTTGCTTTGCTCTGAATTTAGGCAAAGCAAGATCTGAAATAACCTTTTCAAGCTCATCATATGTTAATGTTTTAATATCAGTTTTCATTTTTAACCATTACGGCTTTGAAAAAGCCGTCTCCGCCGTTTATGTCGGGAAATTCAGTTTCCTGTTCAATCAGTTTGAAATTTCTGTGAGTGAAAATAAATTTTTCAACAACCTGCTCATTTTCCTTTTTATTAAGCGTGCAGGTTGAATAAACAAGCCTGCCGCCTTTTTTCAGATACATTGACGATATTTCAAGTATTTTAAGCTGAATTGCCGGCAGCCCATTTATACTGTCAAGCTCTTTATATCTTATTTCCGGCTTGCGCCTTATAATGCCGAAGCCTGAACACGGCACATCGCACAACACCTTATCTGCCGGCGGTAATTTACTGTTAAATACGGTTGCGTCATTAACGGCGCCGATAATATTGTCAAGACCAAGTCTGGCTGCGCCTTCATTTATTTTTTTAACTCTGTGCTCATAAAGGTCAAAAGCAAAAACTCTGCCTGTATTGTTCATTTTTTCAGCAATAGTAAATGCCTTTCCGCCGGGTGCAGAACACATATCAAAAACCGTTTCTTCATTGGACGGGGAAAGTGACAGCGCACATTTATAGCTTGACAAATCCTCAATATGGAACAAGCCGTTTTTAAAAGCTTTCAAGCTGTTAAGCGAAAACGATGAATTTATTTTAACAACATCATCAACAGCCTCGCAGTCTATATTCTCGTTTGAAAGCTCATACTGAAGCTCATTGGCGTCAAGATAAATTCTGTTTGCAACTGCATAAACGGGAGGTCTGCCGTTTATATACGGCAAAAAAGAAAGCACCTGATTCCTGCCGTACTGTTTAATCCACATATTAAGAAGATTTTCAGGTACGGAATATTTAATATAAATGTCATTACTTTCTGTTTTGTCGCTGTCAATTTTATGTAACACTGCGTTAATCAACGCAGAATAATAATCAAGCTTAAGCTCCTTCGAAAGCTTAACGGTTTCATTAATCGCAGCGCTTGACGGTACCTTATCCATAAATTTAATCTGGTATGCGCCGAGATAAAGGAGCGTCAGCACCTTTGCTTTCGGCTTTTTATCAACATATTTGTCAATATAATATTCAAGTGTGATTTTTCTTTCAACCGTACCGTAAACAAGAGCAGAGATAAACGCTTTATCATTGTTAATATCCCTTAAAGCATATTCAAGCGTAATATTTGAATAAGCTTTTTCGGTAAATATTTTATGCAAAATTTCAAAGGCAATAAGCCTCGGATTTTTAACTTTCATAAACAACTTTAATCCTGAATAAACATAATAATTTCCATAGCCGTTGCGGCAGATTAGTGTGATTTTCGCACTAATTTCTTCTGTTATTTCTCAAGGAAAATGTCAAGAGCAGGCGAAAAATTGTTGCGACTGCTGACGCAAGTGCGGCAACATAAGTCAGTGCTGCGGCATTAAGCACCTTTTTTGCACCTGTGTATTCATCGCCGTCAAGAAAGCCGTTACTCTCAATAGTTTCAAGAGCACGCTTAGATGCGTTAAATTCAACAGGCAATGTAATAAGCTGAAAAAGCGCAACGGCACTGTAGAGTATGATACCCGCATAAATAAGAGGCTCACTGTAAATAAGCATACCTATAAGTGCAAGCGGTATTCCGAGATAAGAGCCAATCTGCGTTACCGGAATAATGGCATTTCTTATTTTAAGCGGCGAATAGCCGAACGCATGCTGACAGGCGTGACCCGCCTCGTGACAGGCAACGCCGATTGCAGCAACGCTTGCTGACGCGTAAACCGACTGAGAAAGGCAGATTTCTTTTCTCTTAGGGTCATAATAATCCGTGAGTGTTCCCGAGACTTTTTTGATTTTAACATCGGTAATTCCGTTAATCAGCAAAAGCTTATATGCAGCGTCAGCACCGGTCATACCCCTTCGGTTTTTTATTTTTGAATATCTGTTGAAAGCGTTTTTTACCTTTGCCTGACAAAAAAGTGCAAACAAAAATATCGGTATCATAATTATACCTGTAAGGTAATATGAAAAATAAGCGCCCATTTTTATTCCCCCAGTACGGTATATTTACTAATAGTATTGCCCTGCAAGAACGCCTTTGCAGTCATCCTTTTTTTACCTTCTGCCTGAAGCTCTAAAATATTTATACATTTTCCGTCACCGCAGCATACAGTCAAAACCTCTTTGCTTTGCGTTACCATACCTGCCTTATCAGAGGTTAAATCAGTAAGCTCTGTTTTATGAATTTTAACATTTTTACCGTTAATTACAGTCGAGGCGCAGGGCCAGCTCTGTAATCCCCTTACCTGATTATGAATTTCAAGTGCGCTCCTTGACCAGTCAATCGGGCAAAGCGCTTTAGTGATTTTTGAAGCGTAGCTTGCCTTGCTTTCGTCCTGCTCAACGGGTTTGGCAGAATTATTTGATATTCTGTTTACGGCATCAAGCAAAGCGCTTGCTCCGATATGTGAAAGCCTGTCAAACAGGTCCCGGGCGGTTTCGTTAATATCAATATCGGTTTTTTTCGCAAGAAGCATTGCGCCTGTATCAAGCCCCTCATCCATTTGCATAATGGTAACGCCTGTCTGACTGTCACCGTTTAGTATTGCCCGCTGAATAGGCGCAGCACCGCGGTATTTCGGCAAAAGAGACGCATGAACATTAATACAGCCGTATCTTGGCATTTTAAGAATTTCAACCGGTAATATTTTGCCGTAAGCAGCTACAACTATCAGGTCGGGATTAATCAAGCGGATTTTTTCTTTAGCGAAAGCTCCCTTCAAGCTGTCCGGCTGATAAACGGTTATATTATTTTTTTCGGCACAAATTTTAACGGGTGAAGGCGTGATAATCTGCTTTCTGCCGAGTGGCTTATCGGGCTGTGTAAAAACAGCAAAAACATCATTATCGCTGTCTATAAGTGCCTGAAGACTCGCAACAGCAAAGTCGGGTGTTCCCATAAAAATAATTTTCATTTTATCACCGTTAATCTGAAATTACAGGAGTGCTTACAATTCTTGATGTAAATAAAATACCGTCAAGATGGTCTATTTCGTGGCAAAAAGCTCTTGCTTTAAGTCCCTCGCCCGTATAGCAGTGCCATTTGCCTGTTCGGTCCTGAGCTTTAACCTGAACCTTCATAGGACGAAGTGTAACACCGTTCTTGCCGGGCAGAGATAAACAGCCCTCCTGCTCTCTTTGTTCGCCGTCCTGCAAGGTTATTTCCGGGTTTACAAGCTCAATAAACCCATCGCCTATATCAATAACAACAACTCTTTTCAGTATTCCGACCTGAACTGCGGCAAGTCCCACACCGTCAGCGTGGTACATGGTTTCTTTCATATCGTCAATTAAAGTCGAAAGCCGGTCATCAAACTTTTCAACAACACGGCTTGTTTTGTTAAGTATCGGATCACCGAGCTTAACAACATTTCTTAAAGCCATTTATATTCTCCTAATTCAGATTATACGGATTAAGATCAGCGCTGACCGTAACATCCTTATAATCTCTGTTTTTGCTTATTCTTTTCAATATTTGCGTAAATAATAAATAAATTTTTTTTGAGAACCTGCATTTAACCGATAATCTGTATCTGTATTCACTGTTTATTTTTGATATTTTGGCAGGACTCGGGCCGAGAACTATGAGCTTATGCTCGTTATCGGCGTTAAGTAATTTAAGCAGCGATAAAAATTCTTCGGAACAAAGAGCCGCCTTATTTTCGTTTTTACTGCAAAACGATACGGAAATTATATCGCAATACGGCGGATAAATCAAAGCCTTTCTAAGCTCTATTTCAGTATTGAAAAATGCTTTATAATCCTGATTGGCAGCATATTCAACAGTTGAATTATATGGATTGATTGTTTGAATAACAGCTTTGCCGGTATTATCGCGCCTGCCGCTTCTGCCGATAACCTGCATAATTAAATCAAAGGCACGCTCGGCGCTGTTATAATTTTCATCATAAAGCGAATTATCGGCATTAACAACACCGACAAGCGTAACATCAGGAAAATCAAGACCTTTTGCAATCATTTGTGTACCGATTAAAATATCATATTTATGATTATTAAATGCGGAAAACATTTTGTCGTGGCTGAATTTTGCCGTAGTTGTATCGGCATCCATACGAAGAACTCTTGCATTCGGGAAAAGAGCATTAAGCTCATCCTCAATTCTTTGAGTACCGAAGCCCGAATATTTAATATTATCGCTGCCGCACTCACTGCACACAACCTCAAGACCTTTGGTATAACCGCAGTAATGACATATCAGCTTGTTATTGCGGCTGTGGTAAGTTAATGAAATTGAACAGTTTGGGCAGGTAATTACATTACCGCAGTCACAGCAGGCAATAAATGTATTGTAGCCGCGCCTGTTAATAAGGAGTATTACCTGTTTATCGTTTTCAAGTGTCTGTTCAATCAGCGCTCTGAGCCTGCGTGATATGGGTGTTTTATTCCCCGCCTTCAGCTCATTCCTCATATCAACGGTTATTACCTCAGGTAAAACCGCATCGCCGAAGCGCTCACTGATTTCACAAAGCTCATATTTGCCGCTGACTGCTGCCGAATAGCGTTCAATACTCGGAGTAGCAGATGTCATAAGAAATAACGCTTTATTATATTTGCATCTGAAATATGCTGCGTCGTGCGCATCGTACCGAGGTGTTCTTTCACTTTTAAAAGTATTTTCCTGTTCCTCATCCATAATAACAAGGCCGAGATTATGAAGTGGCGCAAAAACCGCGCTTCTTGTACCGACAGCGATTTTTGCCTCCCCTCTGTCGGCGCGCTTATACTCATCATTGCGCTCGCCAAGTGACAAACCGCTGTGAAATACCGCCACCTTGCTGCCGTAACGGCTGTAAAAAAGCGACAATGCCTGTGATGTCAAACCAATCTCCGGTATCATAACAATAACATCCCTGCCCATTTGGAGCGTTTTATCAATGAGCTTCATATAAACACTTGTTTTGCCGCTGCCCGTTACACCGAAAAGCAGACCGCCTCCGCCGCCTGACTCAAGCATTTTTTCGTATTTTTCATATGCTTTTTGCTGCTGCGGTGTGAGAATTATTTTCTTTGTGTCCGGCTGTGCAGGCTGCCTGTAAGGCATACGATATTTCTGAACCTTGTTAATTGAAATAACGCCGTACTTTTCAAGATTTTTTAAAACAGCACTGCCGACTGAACAAAACTCGCATATTTCATCAACACGCGCACTTCCGATATCAAACAGCAGATTAACAACGCTTTTTTGTTTAGCTGTCAGCTTAGGCAAATCTTCCTCGCGGTCAATAACAAGACTTGCAACATTTGATGTTGCGTCGCCGACTTTGCCGAGTCCGCGCGGCAGCATTTGCCTTAAACAGTCATAGGTTGTGCAAAAGCAGCGTTTTTTAAGCCACAGTGCAAGCATAACCATTTCTTCACTTAAAACAGGTGTTTTTTCAATAATGCCTGAAATATCCTTTAGCCGTGAATTAATTGCGTAATAAAGCTTTACAACAATGCCCTCACGAATTTTATTGCCATTGCCGAACGGAACCCTGACAAGCATACCGAGTTTGATTTTCTTTTCAAGCTCCGGCGGAACATAATAATCATAATCGCTGTCATAACTGAAAAATGTTTTTTCGACGGCAACTGTTGCAATTAATCTGTTCATTATTTTGATTTAAGCTTATCAGGTTCTTCAACAACATACTTTCCGTCAACTATTTCATTAATTGCAGTTGAAACGGTTTTTACATCAATGTGCTCCTCGCGTTCGATTGCTTCATCTCTGATTTCCCTTGCTCTTTTTGCAGTTGCGACAACAAGGCTGTACCGGCTGTTGCAATTCTTTAATAATTCTTTTAAATCGGGATTAAACATAATTTTTCTCCTATCTTAATTATGATTATGCATTGCGGCTTTTAAGCTCGCTGCAAATAATTTTATTTATTTTGTTGACACATTCATCAAGGTCATCATTAATAACCTGATATGTATATTTATCCTTATATGACAATTCGACCTTTGCAATGTCAAGCCTTTGACGGATAATATCCTCATTATCTGACTCTCTGCCCCTCAAGCGCTTTTCAAGCACCTTTATATCGGGCGGAAGAAGGAAAATCGAAACGCAGTCGGGATAAAGACTCATAATCTTTTGCGCACCCTGAACCTCAATAATCAGAAAACACACCTTACCGTCATTTATTGCTTTTTCAACACTGTTGACAGGCGTACCGTAATAGTTGCCGCCGTAGGTTGCATATTCAAGTAAACCGTTTTCACTGATAAGCTTTTCAAACTGGGCAGTGGAAATAAAATGATAATTAACGCCGTCAATCTCGCCCTCACGGGCTTTTCTTGTCGTTGCCGACACGGATTCAACAACATCATCTCTTATTTTGCACAGCTCTTTAAAAACAGTATCCTTGCCGCAGCCGCTCGGTGCCGAAAGAATAACAAGCAAGCCTTTATTATTCATCATCATCCACCTCCGTGCCGAATTTTTGGGCAATTCGTTTTAATTCGAGATAAGATAAGATGATATTATCACTGTCGGTAATAATTACGCTCATTGTTTTCCTGCCGTGGGTAGCATCAATAAGAGTACCGCTTTTTTTGCTTTCACGAACGATTTTTTTTATCGGCGCCGATTCGGGCGACACAATTGAAATAACTCTGTCGGCATTAACAAGATTGCCAAATCCAATATTAACTAATTCCATAATGCTACTCAATATTCTGTATTTGTTCTCTGATTTTTTCTGTTTCGGCTTTCATATCAACAACCTTGCGTGCAATCTCAACATCACTGCACTTTGAACCGATTGTATTGGTTTCACGATTTATTTCCTGTACAAGAAAATCCATCTTCCTGCCGATTTCCGTTTCACAGTCAAGAAATGTACGAAGCTGTTCAATATGCGAACGAAGGCGCACAGTTTCCTCGGCTACGGCAACCTTGTCCGCATAGATTGCAACCTCCTGAATTATCCTGCCCTCGTCAAGCGAAACATCGCCTATAATCTCGTGAACTCTTTCAATTAACTTATCATTATATTCCTTAACAGTGTGCGGAGAACGCTCCTCAATAAAAGCAACGCAGTCAAGAATCAAATCAGTCCTTGAATAAACATCATCATACATTTTTCTGCCTTCGCAAAGACGCATATCGGTAAATTTTTTAAGCGCTTCATCTGCAACGGATTTAACCATATTCCAGATTTTTTCCTCATCCTCATCTGCTTTTTTAACAACAAGCACATCGGTAAAGCGGCTTAAAACAGAAGCGCTTAAATCACTGTTTAACGAATAATTATTCGCAATTTCGTTAATCGCATTAACATATGCGCTTGCAAGCGAATTATTAACGGCAACATCGCAAGCTTCCGAATTAAGAGCTTCAATGCCTATGTAACATTCAACCTTACCCCTTGCGACCTTTGAGTTGACATATGACTTTATTTTTTCATCAATAAATCCGTACTGTCTCGGACAGTGTAAGCTGAAATCAAAATATCTGTGATTGACTGATTTAAGCTCGACTGTTATGACATAACCGTCAATCTCTTTAACAGACCTGCCAAATCCCGTCATCGACTTAACCATAACTGTTCCTCCTTTCAGATATAGATTTATTATAACTGCATAAATATATAAGGTCAATATTTTGTTAATATTTTGTTTACAATATTAATATTTTTTTTACAATTAAAAAAGACAGCGTATAAGTAAAAACTAATAATGCTGTCTTTTAAGGGACTTCAGATATTTTTTTGTATCGTTGCTGATTCTGTATGATTCACAGCACTTCTGTATTGTTTTATTATGTACCCACACACTTAACACATTGCTTTTAATTATGCTTTCAATCTTATCATAATACTTTACCGCAGCAACGCAAAGTGCCCAGGCAACTGCCGTATTTACATAATACAAGTCGCTTTTTATGCTTTTTAAAATGTTGAGTGCTTCATCAATATAATCGTCATCAATAAAATAATCTAAAATCATTACAATCGCAAAGCGAACCTCATATTCGCCTTTTGACAGATATTTTTTAATATACTCAAACATTTGTTTTTTGTATTTTACAGTGAATTTATATGTTGACACACAGCAGTCACACACAGCCCAGTTATCAATTAACGGTACAAAATCATCAAGCATATTGATATATTCGTTTATTGAAAGCTTGCTGTAGCCTATAATCATACCCTTAATCATAAGCTCCTCATAATAATACGGGTCGATATCGGTTTTGTCCTTGGCAGCCTTTTTTGCAATTTTTCTGATAACGGGTATTCTGACGCCGATTATTTTATCCTTGTCAACATTAGGTATAAGACTGCTGTGAAACTCCTGATATTCCAAATCGCGGTTATTAAAAAGCTCATCACGAATTGTCATTGTAATACTCCTTAAGTTCAATTATCCTCATATCACTGCTTTTAACAATATTTTCATCAATTTCACATTTAAGGCTTATCTGATTGACGAGCTTTGGATTTCTGACCTCAACAAAATTATTTTTAAATCTTATTATATTTCCGACTCCGCCAAGAGCCGAAACAATGCCGTTAAGCCTTGTGGGAATATATATATTAAAGCAGTCGCTGACGCCGTATTTTTCATAGCAGTATTTATAAACGAAATAACCTATTGCAATAAACACCACTCCTCCCGCAGCAAGGTAGACAGGCTTGCCGCAATAAATAATCATTTCGGCAATACCGCCGTTATTGATATAGCCGGCGCCCAAATCAATTATATATGCGCTTGAATATGCAAGGGCGCAAATCAAAAAAGCCGAAAAAACAAGCATAGGACACTGCAGCAGCAAAAACAGCAGTATAAGTGAATAATTGCCCGATATAACAGTTGTGATAATCAGGACAATGAGTGTTGTTTTATGCGAGCCCTTTATATCGCTTAATAAAGCAGCGGATATACCGACAAGTGCAAAAATAAAATAATAATGACCCGAAAGATATGCAGAAACAAGCTTTCCGTCAAATCCCGCTGAAAACAAATCCTTAATGCCCGTTATTATTTCATTGTTAATAAGCATTGAGCCTCCGTAGCTTTTATAAAAAAACGCATCGGAAAAGCCGGAAAAGCCAAATACGGAAAAAAAGCAATTAATAACCGCAAACAAAGCTGACGATATAACGCCCTTACCCGATACAAGCTGCGCTATATGCATATAAAGGTTATCAAGATAATCAAGCAAATATCCGATAAGCAAACCCGTAAGCACTGAAAAAACTGCCGCAACAGCCATTGCAAGCGGCTTATTGTCAATATATTTCAGTGCGCAGTATAAATACATCGACACAAAAATACCGGCAAAATATGCAATGCCGGTTTCATAAACAGAACAAACAGCAGTAATAAAAAGTGCAAGGCAGAAAACCGCCCATGAGCCGTTCATCCACCTTTTACCTCTGTTTATCTTTGCTGAAAAATAATAGCAAAAAACAAACGGTATAAGAGTGAACATAAGCTCACTGAATTTATAAATAATTAAGCTTGCACTGCCGGCTGATTTATCACTAACAAGCAAAAGCAGCTCTCCGGCAGCGAGAAGAATACCTCCAAAAATAAAAGGTATTAATAATGCTGTTTCAATTTTGTTAAATTTTTCATATATTTTCATACAATAATTATGCGCAGAAATTATTGTATAAATACAAAAAATCAGTTTTTATCGTTGAAAATTTTCATGTTCATAATAGGATTTGCGCCGTCAGTGCCGACAATTATATGGTCAAGAAGCGTAATACCCACTTCCCTGAAAGTTTTTTTGAGATTGATTGTCATATTAATATCGGCAGCAGACGGTGTTGATACGCTGTTAGGATGATTATGAGATAAAATTACATTGCTTGCATTATCCTTCAAAGCAGCTGCGAGCGCATCTCTTTTGCTGACAACGCTTTCGTTTACCGTTCCCTGACTGATAATATAGTCGCCTAAAAGCTTGCCGTTATTATCAAGTGTTATAAGCATTATCTTTTCAACTTTTTCAAGTGATAATCTGTTTTTGCAAAAGACGAGTGCGTCTTCGATTGTTTTGATATATCTTACATTTTTGTTTTTATTTATCTGAATACGCTTATTAATTGTACCGATGAGGCTAAGCTCAACAGCGGCAACCTCGCCGATACCGTTTATTTTCATAAGCTCCGATACGGGAGCATTGACAACATTCTCAAGATTATCATATTGATTTATAAGATCATATGAAATCTGCTTGACATCTTTTCTCGGAATGACACAGCTGACAAATAATTCAAGCAGGTTGTGGTCAGACATATTTTCCATCTGATTTTCAATATAAATTTTTCTCATTCTTTCACGGTGACCCTCACGGCTTAATTGCTTCAAGATTTCACATCCTTACCATTTTATATTGTCATAATCGGCACAGCTTTTATTTTTAAGGCGTGCCCTCAATTCAACATAGCATCCGCATTTCAGGCACATACCGGAAATAAGATTATCACATTCTCTGCACTTTTCAATTCGTTGGAAAAATATTTTATCGCATACCTTTAATTTATCATCAACAGTTTCAAGAAAATCCGATATTGTATTATAAGATTTTCTTTCTCCCGCCTCAAGCAAAAGGCATTTTCTGCACATATGATTCATTATTCTATTACAAATTTTACAACACTGCACGGTGGGATATCAGCCGTAAAACCGTCACTGTGCTTTTTGAAATTGGCAAACTCGCGAATTTTCACTTTATCGTCGCAGTCAAAATCATTTTTATCGTGTATTTCACCGTTAAGTATTTGTGCTTTAATTTCTTTAACCTTAGTGTCGGCAATTTGGCATTTAACCTTTTTTGCCTTTTTTGCCGAAACATTTACAATCGTGGAATAAATAACTCCGTTCTCATCAACAGACGCAGATTCGATAAGCTGAGGGCAGGTGCGTTTAATATCGCTGTCTTCAACGGTATCGGTTGTTATAAATGAACCGAGCAGTGTATTATTCTGATGCTCCTTAAACATTTTAAAAACATAATATGTAGGTGTGAGCACCATTTTTTCGGCATCGGTTAAAACCATTGCCTGAAGCACATTTACTGTTTGCGCAATATTTGCCATCATTATTCTGTCGCTGTGCTTATTGAAAATGTTGAGTGTAAGTGCGGCAACAACAGCGTCACGCATTGTGTTTTGCTGATATAAAAATCCGGGGTTTGTGCCGGGCTCAACATCATACCAAGTACCCCATTCATCAATAACAAGCTTAACGCTTTTTTGAGGATTAACGCAATCCATAACGGCAAGGTGATTATTAATCAGTTCATCAATCTTATAGGCTTTTATAATTGTTCTGTAGTAATCCTTAACCGAAAAATCCGTTGCAGAGCCTTTGTTTTCCCAACTGTCGTTTGGCAAGGTATAGTAGTGAAGCGATATTCCCTGTGCCTGATGCTTAACCTTATCCATAACCTCACGGGTCCAGCGATAGTCATCGGCATTCGGTCCGCATGCAATTCTTGTAATTTTATTATTTGAGTCATAGTTTCTGACATATGTATTATATCTTTTGTAAAGGCAGCCGTAATATTCGGGGTCCATATTTCCGCCGCAGCCCCATGATTCATTGCCTACACCGAAATATTTAATTTTCCACGGCTTATCCTGACCGTTTTTACGGCGCAGCTCAGCCATTGGCGAAACGCCGCCGAAGGTCATATATTCAACCCATTCATTCATTTGAGAAACAGTACCCGAGCCGACATTACCGTTTATATATGTGTCACAGCCGAGCTGCCTGCAAAGCTCAAAATACTCGTGCGTTGCGAATGAGTTATCTTCAACAACACCGCCCCAATGAGTGTTAATCATTTTTTTCCTGTCCTTGAGAGGACCTATACCGTCTTTCCAGTTATATTCATCTGCAAAACAGCCGCCGGGCCACCTTAATACGGGTACTTTTATTTCTTTAAGCGCGTTTACAACATCGCATCTCATACCGTTAATATTAGGTATTTTTGAATCTTTTCCGACAAAAATCCCCTCGTATATACATCTGCCTAAGTGCTCGGCAAAATGGCCGTAAATATCCTTGTTTATTTTGCTGATTTTTTGATTGGGGTTGATAAGATACTTTTCCATAATCAAACACCGGCAAATAATCCGAAAAAAGACTTCAGTGTAATATTTGCCTGCTTCCTTCGTTAAAATACTTGAAAATACCCGGCATAAAGCAATATGCCCGTGTTTGCGCACAGCAAACAAAATCATTAAGTTTACATTAACACAAGACAAAATAAAAGTCAATAAACTACTTATAATAGTGTTGACATTTATTTATAACATTGATATAATATTCCTATAATTTTGATAGGAATTAGGTACAAAGATATGCACGCTGAAAATGTATATAATATGATTAAGGAAAATAATGCAGATGCATTGCTATTATTTAACGAAAGCAATATGCATTATGTATGCGGTTTTTCGCCGAGCGAGGGTGCTGTTTTTATGACAAGCAATCATATAGGTTATCATATTGTTGACAGCCGATATACAGAAACGGCAATCAATCATTCCCGCCATACAGGCTTAAAAGTAATTGAAATAAGAAAAGACTTTTGTTCAGAAATTAAAGAGCTGTGCAAAATTCATAATATTAAAAGCATTTTATTTGAAAACGAAACAATATCATTTTCTAAATATGAGAAATATAAAAAAGAGCTTTGCGATATAGAATTTATAAGACTTGATAATAAGCTTATGCTGATAAGAAACATTAAGGACTTAAATGAAATTAAGCTTATAAAAGAAGCAAACCGGATTGCGGAAAAATCGTTTATCGAGCTGCTTAATTATGTAAAAGTCGGGAAAACCGAAAAGGAGCTTGCTGCTCATTTTGATTATTTAATGGCAAAAAACGGCTCTGACGGCGTAAGCTTTGATACAATTTTATTGACCGGCACTCACACCTCAATGCCACACGGTACACCTGATGACATAAAAATCAAGGAAGGAGATTTTGTTTTATTTGACTTCGGTGCAACAAAGCACGGTTACCATTCCGATATGACAAGAACAGCAGCTGTGGGATATGCGACGGACGAAATGCAGCAAATGTATAAATTGGTTCTTGACGCACAGCTTGCAGGTATAAGCGCATTTAATGAAGGCGTCAGGTGCGCCGATGTTTATAAGGCTGCAAAAGATGTTCTTGATAAAAAGAATATGGCAAAATATTTTAAGCACAGCCTCGGCCACGGAGTAGGGCTTGAAATACACGAGGGATATAATGCATCACCTAACAGCAAGGATGTTTATGAATACGGCAATGTAACATCAATCGAACCCGGAATTTATATACCCGATAAATTCGGAATAAGAATTGAAGATTTACTTTACTTATCCCATCACGGCAGGGAAAATTTATCTAATATAACAAAAAAACTTATTATACTGTAACACGGAGGATGCAATGCAACAAAAATTTTTAGTAACAGGTATGAGCTGTGCCGCATGCTCTGCAAGAGTTGAAAAGGCTGTCGCACCGCTTTCAAAAGAAGTAAGTGTCAATCTGCTTGCAGGAACAATGACTGCTGATTTTGACTGCTCTGTGCAGGAGATTATTAACGCGGTAAAAAGCGCAGGCTACGGCTGTGAGCTTTTTGTCAGAAAGAAGGAAAAAGATTCAAAGGAAATCAGCTCAATGAAAAAAAGGATGATTTCTTCTTTAATTCTTCTTATACCGCTTATGTATTTTTCAATGTCACACATGCTCGGCTACAGCCTGCCTTGGATACTCGGTGAGCACATACCAAACGGTATTTGTCAGATGATATTTACAATTCCGATTATCATTATTAATCGTAAATTTTTTACAAGCGGCTTTAATGCACTGATAAAGCTTAACCCGAATATGGACAGCCTTGTTGCGGTAGGCTCGGGTGCATCTTTTATATACAGTATGATTTCATTGATATTTTTCAAAAGTGCTCATCTTTATTTTGAATCCGCCGGTATGATACTTGCACTGATAACGCTCGGTAAATTTTTGGAAACATTGAGCAAGGGCAAAACCAAAGACGCCGTAAACTCTCTTATAGATTTAGTGCCTGAAAAAAGCATTATTCTTAAAGATGGTATTGAAACCGAAATTGAGAGTTCACTTATCGAAAAAAATGACCTTGTTGTTATTAAGCCCGGAATGCGAATTGCAGTTGACGGAATAATTACCGAAGGCAGCGGTTCCATTGACCAAAGCGCCGTCACGGGCGAAAGCGTGCCTGTTGATTTAGGCAAGGGCGATAAGGTAATAAGCGCAACAGTAAACAAAAACGGTAATTTTATTTTCAGAGCTACTCAGGTCGGCGAGGATTCAACGATGGCAAGAATTATATCACTCGTTGAGGACGCCTCATCCTCAAAGGCTCCGGCACAGCGACTTGCCGATAAAATTGCCTCAATTTTCGTACCTGTTGTAATTATAATTGCAATAATCGCTTTTACGGTATGGATGATTATCGGCAAAGGCTTTGAGTTTGCATTTTCAATCGGCATTTCAGTGCTCGTAATCAGCTGTCCCTGTGCACTTGGTCTTGCTACGCCCTGTGCAATAATGATAAGCACGGGAAAGGGTGCAGAAAACGGAATACTTTTTAAAGACGCAACTGCACTTGAAAATCTCGGCAAATGCAACACAATCGTCTTTGATAAAACAGGCACGGTAACCAAGGGCGATATGTTTGTAACAGATATTACAAATCCCGAATATATCAATATAATTTATTCACTTGAAAACATAAGCGAGCATCCCATTTCAAAAGCGATATGTGATTACTGCCGAAATAGCGGTGCAAAGCTTATTGATACTGAAGAAATTGAATACATCATAGGCAAGGGAATTACTGCAAAAATTAACGGAAAAATCTATAAAGCGGGCAACGAGAAGCTGACCGGTATTGCAGATAATGAATATTCCTTCAGCGGCAAAACGCCGATAATTTTCACATGTGATGACGAATATATCTGTACGGTTGCAGTAGCCGATGTAATTAAGGACGATGCAAAGGAAGCAATAGAAAGCATTAACGCAGATACAATAATGATTACGGGTGACAATGAGCTGACTGCCTATGCAATAACTCAACAGCTTGGGATAAAAAAATTTATTGCTTCAGCTTTGCCGGATGATAAGGAGAGAAAAATCAGGGAGCTTATTGACAGCGGAAAAACCGTTGCAATGATAGGCGACGGAATAAACGATTCCCCTGCCCTTACAAGAGCAGATGTCGGAATTGCAATCGGAGCAGGCTCAGATATCGCCATAGAAAGTGCGGATGTTGTGCTGGTTTCCGACAGGTTGAGCGATGTTTCCAAGGCAATAAGACTGTCACGAAAAACGCTTAAAAACATCAGGGAAAATCTGTTTTGGGCATTCTTTTATAACTGCCTCGGAATACCGCTTGCGGCAGGCTGCTTTTACGGTCTGCTCGGATGGACGCTTAACCCTATGATTGCAGCGGCTTGTATGAGTTTAAGCTCGGTAACGGTTGTTATGAATGCGTTGAGATTAAGAAAATTCAAATAACAGCGCAAATAAAAAATGCAGATATCTAAATGTTATCTGCATTTTTTTGATTATTTATTGCAGCCTTGAATGCACCTTCAATATCAGTCAGATATCTGTATGAATACCACGGCGTTTGCGAATTAAGCAATGCTTTAATCTGCGGGCAAATATCCTTGTTAATAATGTATTTTGTTATTATAAAATCATCACGGATACTCTTTGTGAAATATTTTACGTTGAATAAATGAAAATCGGTAAGCAGTAAAAATACCCCCTGCTGAAATTTCATTCTTGTGTTTGTAGGAACATCAATAAGCTTTGCCTTAGGATTTGGCGTTGAATTAAGCCTGTTAAGATGCCAAACAAAATCCTCGGTTATATTAAAGCTGTGCTTGTTTGACAGAACATCTCTGACAGCTGCTTTAACAGCATTTTCGTCAAAGCAGCCGGCATAAATATCAAGCTCTTTAATCCATTTATCGGCAGTTTTAATATCATTTGTATAATCATTTTTATTTTTCAGTTCAAGAACAAATAAAATTATATCATCATTAAAAATATCCCTGTCTTTAATGGCAAATGAAAGTGCAGGATAAATGCTTTTTGAAAAATCAATCAGAGGTGAAAAATCATAATAATGCTGTGCAAACGCACATATTTCATACAGATTGTCAATATCCGCCCTGCCCATGGTTTTGCTGAAAACATCTACAAAACTGCCGAGGGACTTATAGTAATCAAGTATATATTCACCTGTGATATGTACAATACCCATATCGGCTTTATCAGCTGAATTTTTTGGATTTCTGAGCATTGTAGGCAGCAATCTTCTTTGAGGGTCGTTGATTCTTTCGCCTCTGTAAAACAGCTGCTTTTCGCTTATTGAAGGGTTTAAAATCAAATTTTCAAAATCACTGTATGTATCTATATAATGACTGACCGCACTGAAATCAAAGTCAAGCTCATTGCTGATTTTATTATTAATTTGAATTAATTTTTGTCTAAAATGCTCCTTTGCGGAAAACATATGTTACCTCACTGTAGATTTTCGGCAAGAAGATAAGCTGACTCGGTAGCGTTTGCAATTCTGCCGATTTGATTACTGTCGCCAATATTATATACTTTATAGCTTGTTGAAGCTTTAATTTCGTTATAAAGAGATTTGTCAGGCTTAGCTCCGAGTGATAAAACAACATAATCACAGCTTAGCTTATATTCTTTATTTTCGCTTAAATTAAGCAGTGTAACGCTGTCGCCGTTTGTGCTGACAAGCTTATGAGATGTAAGAAATTTCACACTGTGTTTTTTGAGCCTCGGCAATGCATCGTCGGTATGCTGAAACCAAGTTCCGGGAGCAATTTCATCTGCCATTTCAATAACAGTAACCTTATTGTTGTTTTCAACAAGAAGCTCGCTTGTTTCAAGCCCCGTCATTCCCGAACCGATTACGGCAACATTTTTATTTTCAAGTACAACGCTGCCGTCAAGTATATCAGTGACAGTGCATACATTTTTATTTTTAAACGCCTGCGGAAAAACAGCATCGGCGCCTGTTGCGTTTATAACGATATCAGGTTTAATATTATTCAAAAGTTCTTTTGTAACCCTTGTATCAAATTTTACATCAACACCGAGATATTTAACATTTTCATATAGGTCGGCGCACACCCAGCTCATTTTATCCTTATGAGGGGGCTTATCAGCAAGATTAAGCTGACCGCCTGCACTGCTTTCTTTTTCATATACCGTAACATCAAAGCCGCGTTTCTTCAGAAGCTCCGCAGCTGTTAAGCCGGCGCACCCGGCGCCTGCAATAACCACCTTTCTGCCGCCGCCGTTTTTGTTAAGCGATTGACCCTCTCTGCCGAGGAAAGGGTTGACAGAACACTTTCCGTGGGAATATTTATATGCGTTATTCATCATACTTTCAAAGCAGTACAAGCAACACATACAGCGTTTTATAAGCACTTCTTTGCCTTCCCTGACCTTATTAACCCAGCCGGGATCGGCAACAAGCGGTCTGCCGAGAGAAATGAAATCCTGAATTCCATCCTCAAGCTGCTGTTCTGCCTGTTTGGGAGAACGAATCAGATTGGCTGCGATAACGGGAATGTCAACAGCCTTCTTAACCTCCTCAGCAAGATTTTTCCTCCAGCCGCATTCAAAGGTTGTAGGCTCGAGCCAATAATTAAAGGTATCATATGAAGCTGATGATACATCAATGGCATCTATACCCTTATCGCTGAGTATTTTAGCCATCTCAACACCTTCTCGAAGATTGTAGCCTTTGCCGGGCTGTCCTGTTTTTTCATACATTTCATCAACCGTAAGCCTTACTACAATAGGAAAATCACTTCCGCAGCTTTCGCGTATACCGTCAATAATTTCGAGCAGAAATCTCATTCTGCATTCAAGCGAACCGCCGTATTCATCATTTCGTTTATTTGTGTTCGGGGAGAGAAACTGCTGAATCAAATAACCGTGTGCAGCATGTAATTCAACGCCGTCACAGCCAGCTTTTTTAACTCTTACTGCACCGTCAACAAACTGGCTGATAAGTTTTTTTATCGCTTTTTTTGAAAGCTCCTTGTTTGCACTTTCACTAAGCTTGCTTTTTTCACATTTGCTCGGTGCGGCAACACGCGGCACGATATCCTTATCCTGAAGCTTTTTACCCGGCGGTATAACTGCCTTAGTGAGTATCTTTGTATAAAGACTGCCCATAAGCTTATCGCCTGCAATACAAAGCGGAACAGTACCTATCATAAGACCGAGATTCTGCCTGCCCGGGTGGTGAAGCTGCACCATAATTTTACAATCGTGCTTATGCACCCTTGCGGCTAATTCGCTTAAAGATTCAATCTGATAATCATGACTTATGCCGAGCTGACCGTACGACGAAGCACCCGTTATATCATTAATCCGGGTTATCTCTGTAATAATAAGGCCCACGCCGCCCTTCGCTCTTTCTTCATAATAATTCATCATTTTATCAGTTGCACAACCGTTATACCGGCCAAATCCAAAGCACATCGGCGACATAACAACCCGGTTTTTAATCTGAACATTACCGATTTTCATAGGACTGAAAAGCATATTATATTCCATAGTACCTCACAATATAACCTATTCGCCGATGTCCCCCGCCTCTTAGGCGTCGGGGGACATCATTTGTTTACTTATAATATTTTGCCTTTTTGGCGTCCTCACGCTTTGACCACGAGCGATACCAAAGATATATTAAAAGCACAATAATCACAATAACTGCGACAATCATAATTTTTGATATTACATTCTTAATAATATTTGAGTTTTCTTTTGCTTTAAGGATAAAACCAAGCGAAGGCATAACGGTTTCATCTCCGTCAACATAATTATCCATTCCGTCAAGAGTAACCTTTTCGCCGTTTTCGTCATAATAATAAAAATTAAATGCTGTCAGCGGCTGGTCGCTGTTTTTATCAAAATCATAATCTTTATTAAATTCTTTATAGAAAGTGATTGTTTTGTCATTTACCTCAGTTTCAAGAGAACTCGGCATTAAAGCATATGTAACCTTGACGGCAATACTTTCATAATTAACGGCTGCTGCGGTTGCCGCAATAATTAAAATAACTGCAACTGCCGCAGCAATAATAATACCTTTTTTTGATTTTTTATTTTTCTGCTTCATATCATCACTCCGTTTTTCATTATATCAAACGACTGTTTTAAGGTCAAGCAATATATAAAATTAAACCTGCACCGAGGTGCAGGCTTATTGATAATATGGATATATTTATTTTTTATTCTTTTTGGCAAGCTTTGCCTTTGCCTCTTCAACAATTCTTGCCTGCTCCTCAGCAGCCTTCCTGTCAGCTTCCGCACGGGCCTTTTCGCGTTCAATTTGCTTTTTGCGCTCCGCCTCTTCTTTAACAGCTTTGCGCTCAAGACGCTCCTTCTCAAGAGTTTCGTCGCTTTTGGCAGGTGCTTTTACAACCGCAATATTAATCCCCGTTGCAACAAGCAGCAGAACAACTGCGGCAAAATAACCCCAGGAAATTGAAGCGCTGCCGTTAATTACGGGAAAATCGCCGAAATTAAAGGCTGTCACCTTTGAAGCGTATGTACCGGATGTAACAAAGCAAACAACCGATGCAACAGACGCGGCTATCGAAAGGATATCAAAAACCACTGTTGATTTTGTTTTCGGATACTTACACATAATTATATTAAGGAAAAAGGCGATTACGATAAAAGCAGCGCTTAAAACGAAAAGCAGATATCCGGCAACCGCAAGAGTCAATGCACCGCCATAGCTTTCAAATCCCATATTTTCGGTATATAATCCTATATTGCCGAAAAAGCTTGAAAAGAAATCAATAAGCGATTTACTGCCTGAAAAAGAAATAATGCTCAAATCAAAGCTTTCACCATCGCTTACAAGTGAAGCCCATGGCAGAATAAAGCCGATTGCAGGCAAAAATGTAAGAACAAGTCTTGCTATACGAAGCTTGGTTCCCCATATTGAATATGCAATTCGGTTTATTGACTTATAGAAAACAGAAAACTGCTTTTCAGCGCGTTTGTTATCTTCTTCAAGTCTTTCTTGCCAGTTGTAATTCGGAATTGAAACGCCGCATTGCGAACATTCCGCCTTAATATTCCAAATATGCAGCTTTTTGCCGCAATTAGGACAGGTACTTGCCATAATGAAGCCCCTTTCAAAATTCAGTTCTACTGATATATTTTATAATTATTTCATTCAGTTGTCAATACAAATCGACAATCTTTTATACATAAAGCCATAAAAATTTCCAACATTTAAAAAAGTATTGATTTCCTAATGATGATATGATAATATAAAAATATATTACAATTCTATATTAGGCTGTTTAACTGTATTATAAATTTTACCTACAGTTTCAATTCCTAATAGAAATGAGGGAATATTTTGGCAGAAGAAATTATTACCGATGAGTTGACCCAATCTGAAATGGATGAGCTTGACAAGCTCGCATACACTCATAAGCGCTATCTTACCCCAAAGGAAATTGCGGCTTATGTTTTGGTTAATTTCGGTCAGAAAAACTTAACCCAGTTTGTTGATGCTTTTAAAGAGTTTTTTATGATTCAGTTTCTTAAGCTCAACACAACCGCTTATGCAAACATAAACCTGTTTGCATCCATTTATGATGCGGTCGATGATACTATTTCAGGTCTTATAATTGACCGAACCCGTACAAGATGGGGCCGAATCAGACCGTTCTTTATTATACCCCTGCCGCTTTGGTTTATCGGCGGATTTATGATGTTCTCCGCGCCTGACATATCTTCAGGGCAAAAAGTTATATGGGCAGCGGTTGCAATTGTCATTTACGGACTTGGTATGAGTTATTTCGGCGCATGGGGTCTTATGATTTATAATATTACCCCAAATACAGACGAGCGAAATGACCTTATTACCATTACAAAATTCTTTGAGCTTTTCGGTACTTGGCTGCCGTCACTGGTGCCTGTTCTTGTAACCGTTCTTCCAAAAATCAACAGCAATATTTCAATGAGGGGCATTTACAGCGGATTTGCGAAATTTATGCTTATACTCGCTGCTTTCTTTGCAATCTTCGGCTGCCTCAATATGAGAGAGCGTGTGCCTCTTATGAGCCGTGAGGAAATGAAGGAAACCTCAATATTTGAATCATTAAAAAATATTATTACAAACAGACCTCTTATAGCTGTTATACTTGCTAATTTCTTTAACTCATTTAAATCCGTCGGCGGTTCATCCGAATCATATTTCTGGCTTAACAACACCGGTTCTCTTATGCACCAAACTATCTGCGGACTGTTCACAGGTATTCCGAATTACATAATGGTTCCCCTTGCTGCTAAAATGGTTAAAAAATGGGGTGCCCGCACAACATCAATTGTTGCGGGATTATTCGGTTTCTTTGCCTATATGACATTGTTCATAATCGGTTATCATCCATTCGGTCAGACCTTCTCCGATCACAAAATATTCAATCTGATTTGGGTTATCTTCGGTTTGATGATATGCGGTCTTCCTAACAAAATTCTCAATGTAAGCGGTCAGATTGTTACTGCTGAGGCACTTGACTATATGGAATGGAAGCACGGCCTGAGAAACGAAGCCCTTGTTACTACCGTTCAGGGTTATTTCGGTAAGCTTGCAACATCTGTTACAGGATGGCTTTCGGGTATGGTTCTTACATGGATTAACTATATTCCTCTTACCGACTCTGTCGGTAACGCTATTCCTCAAACCGACCCGACAATGTTAAACGGCATTTGGGCAGTTTTCTGTATCCTCCCTGCCCTTGCAAGAGGTCTGTACGGCGTTTCATTTATCCTTTATCCAATCCATGGCAAGCTTCAGCAGCAGATGATTGTTGAGCTTGCTGAAAAAAGGGCTGACAGACTTGCAGAGCAAAGCGCCAAGGATGCAGCTGCAAGCGACAATGCCTGATTTAAATCAAATAATTTGTATATGTAAAAGCGGTATAGGTAACTGTACCGCTTCTTTTATTTGTCAATATTACTTGTATCGGTTTTAAAGGCCTATTTAAAACAGCTTTACATTATCGGTGATTACTGTTTTAAAACGACAGTTATTTTTAATATTGTATTGCAAATAATAAAATAATGATGTAAAATATATGCAAATTATTCTGGGAGTGATTTTATGAATACACTTATTTATATTGCGCCGATTGCAGGTGTAATTGCATTGATTTTTGCTTTGATTACAGCAATAAGTATAAGCAAAAAAGATGCCGGAAGTGATAAGATGAAGGAAATTGCGCATGCTGTTGAAAGCGGCGCAAAAGCATTTCTATACAGTGAATATAAGGTTCTTGTATTTTTTGTTGCCGCGTTATTTTTGCTGATAGGCTTTCTTTTGCCAAACGGCTGGCTCACTGCCATATGTTTCCTTATAGGTGCAGTGTTCTCAACGCTTGCCGGATATTTCGGTATGACCGTTGCAACAAAGGCAAATGTAAGAACTGCAAATATGGCAGGTAAAAGCGGAATTAAGGGCGCACTGAAAATCGCTTTCAGCGGCGGCGCTGTTATGGGGCTTTCGGTTGTCGGTCTCGGAATTATAGGAATAAGCCTGATAATGCTTTTATTTGTAAATAACAATCCTGATAGGACTAATATTCTCACGGGCTTTTCACTCGGCGCCTCCTCGATTGCGCTTTTTGCAAGAGTCGGCGGCGGAATATACACAAAGGCTGCTGATGTGGGTGCTGACCTTGTAGGTAAGGTTGAAGCAGGAATACCCGAGGATGACCCGAGGAATCCCGCCACAATCGCTGATAATGTAGGCGATAATGTAGGTGATGTTGCCGGCATGGGAGCCGATTTGTTTGAATCATATGTAGGCTCTGTTATTTCTGCGGTAACACTTGCAATGCTGGCAAATACCGACAACGGAGAAAAAGCATATTTTCCGCTTATTATTTGCGGTATAGGTATTTTAGGCTCAATTATTTCGGCTGTATTTGTTAATAATTTCGGCGGCAAAAATCCTCAGAAAGCCTTAAATGCAGGCGAATATATTTCAACTGTAATTGTAATTTTATTCGGCGCAATATTTTCAAAAACCATTCTCGGCAGCTTTAATGCCTTTTGGTGTATTCTTGCAGGCTTAATTGTCGGTACGTCAGTCGGAAAGCTTACGGAAATATTTACTTCAGGCGATTATAAACCGGTCAGGGATATTGCCGACGCATCAAAAACAGGTGCGGCAACCAATATTATAACCGGCATGAGTGTAGGGCTTAAATCGACGGCAATACCTATTTTATTTATTTGCGCCGGAATACTCGTTTCATATAAATCACTCGGTCTTTACGGCATTGCAATAGCCGCAGTTGGAATGTTATCAACAACGGGTATCACAGTTGCTGTTGACGCTTACGGTCCTATTGCAGATAATGCAGGCGGAATTGCAGAAATGAGCGGACTTGACAGCAGTGTTCGTGATATAACAGACAAGCTTGATTCAGTTGGAAATACAACTGCCGCTATCGGAAAGGGCTTTGCAATCGGTTCGGCAGCATTAACTGCTCTTGCTCTTTTTGCGTCATATGCAGAAACAACGGGCATAACAAACGGTGCTATGAGCATACTTGATGCAAAGGTTGTTGTAGGTCTTTTTATCGGAGCTATGCTCCCCTACCTTTTCTCCGCTTTTACTATGAGCAGTGTAGGTAAGGCTGCAAATAAAATGATTGATGAGGTAAGGCGCCAGTTTAAAACCAATCCCGAAATACTTGAGGGTAAAGCAAAGCCAGACTACAAGAGATGCGTTTCAATTTCAACAAATGCTGCACTGCACGAAATGATTCTTCCGGGAATTATGGCAGTCGTTGTGCCGATTGTTGTCGGCTTTTTACTCGGCGTTGAAAGCCTTGGAGGACTGCTTGCCGGCGCGCTTGTCAGCGGTGTTATGATGGCAATATTTATGGCTAATTCAGGCGGTGCATGGGATAATGCAAAAAAATATATTGAAGGCTTAACAGACGGCGGAAAGGGCTCAGAAGCACATAAGGCCGCTGTTGTCGGTGATACTGTCGGTGACCCTTTTAAGGACACTTCGGGACCGTCAATAAATATCTTAATAAAGCTTATGACCATAGTTTCGCTTGTTTTCTCAAGTGCATTTATGCTTATTAATAATGGCGGCGGTATAATAATTTTCTGATAAAATCCTTTGCCGACGACCTGTCCCTTTTATACGAGAAAATCATAACCACCCTTCAAACGGGTGGTTATGATTTTTAATTATTCTTTCGGAAACTGTGAATTATACAAATCATAATAAAATCCTTTGGCAGCGAATAATTCACTGTGTGTCCCCTGCTCGATGATATCGCCGTCATTCATAACAAGAATTAAATCGGCATTCTGTATTGTTGACAGCCTGTGAGCAACAATAAAGGTTGTTCTGCCCTTCATCAAGGTATTAAAAGCTTTCTGTATTTTAATTTCCGTTCTTGTGTCAATTGAGGATGTAGCCTCGTCAAGAATTAATATCGGCGGCGGAGAGAGCATAATCCTTGTAATGCACAAAAGCTGTTTCTGCCCTTGTGAAAGCGAGCCGCCGTCCTCGCCTATAAATGTATTATAGCCATTTGGCAGACGCTTGATAAATGAATGTGAATGTGCTGCCTTTGCAGCGGCAATAACCTCATCATCGGATGCATCCGGCTTTGCAAGACGAATATTATCTGCTATTGTTGCGCTTTTAAGCCAGGTATCCTGAAGCACCATTGCAATATTGCTCCTCAGCGACGACATTGTTATATCTTTTATATCAATTCCATCAAGCTTAATTGTACCGCTTACGCTGTCGTAAAAGCGCATTAATAAATTAATAAGAGTTGTTTTACCGCAGCCGGTCGGTCCGACGATTGCAACTGTCATTCCCTGCTTTACAGTCAGATTAAGATTTTTAATCAAAGGCTTTTTTGGAGTATATGAAAAGCTCATATCACTGATTTCAATGTTGCCATAAGGATTAGATATAGTTATAGCCGTGCTTTTATCAGGCTCAACTGATTTTTCTTCAACCAAATCAAAAACCCTCTGCGCACAGGCAAGCGCATTTTGAAGCTCTGTAACAACTGAGCTTATTTCGTTGAACGGCTTTGTATATTGATTTGCATATGACAAAAAGCAGGATAAAATTCCAACCGTTATACCACCGTTCACAGCAAGGATTGCGCCAAAAAGAGCAACTGCGGCATAAACAATGCTGTTGACAAACCTTGTTGCGGGATTTGTAATTGACGAAAAGAATGTTGCTTTTAACGAATATAATGCAAGCCTGTCGTTAATATTATCAAATTTTTCAAGGTTTTCACTGTCCATATTATAGGCGTCACAAACCTTCTGATTTGAAACCATTTCATCAATGAATGCTGTCTGCTCACCTCTCGTGCTTGATTGAAGTGAAAACATACTGTATGTCTTTACAGCAATAAAGCGGGCGATAAAAAAGGATAACGGAGTTACAAGCACAACCACAAGAGTTATCCATAGATTAATTGACAGCATAAAGCCGATTGTTCCTATTATGGTAACAACGCCTGTGAAAAATTGAGTAAAGCCCATCAGCAGACCGTCCGAAAGCTGATCAACATCATTAATTACACGGCTCACAATATCGCCGCTTGAATGACTGTCAAGATAAGAGCAAGGCAGAATTTCGATTTTTTCAAATACCTTTTGCCTCAAATCTCTTGATACATTATATGCAATTTTATTGTTGCACACATTCATAAGCCACTGCAAAACGGCAGTTACCAGAATAACGGCAATAAGCATTATAAGTATCTGACCTATTTTTTCAAAATCGACATTTCCGGGACCTATAATACAGTCAATTGCCCTGCCTACAAGTATCGGCGCGTATAAAACAAGCGCAACACTGAAAAGTGCAAAAAGCATTGATGTAAACAAATAATATTTGTATTTGCCAATATATATTAAAACTTTTTTTAATGTGCCTTTATTTTTCATTTATACAGCCTCCGCGGAAAACTGAGAGTTATAAATTTCTCTGTATACCTCGCAGCTTTCAAGCAATTCACTGTGAGGAGCAATTCCGGCACATACGCCGTCCTCAAGCACAATAATTTTGTCCGCACTCATTACCGAGGATGCTCGCTGTGAAACTATAAAGACCGTCGGATTATACTTAAGATTATATATCTCGGTGCGAAGCTTTGCCTCAGTCGCAAAGTCAAGTGCTGAAAATGAATCATCTAAAACAAGAACATCAGGCTCTCTCACGAGCGCCCTTGCAATGGAAAGCCTTTGCCTTTGACCGCCTGAAAGGTTTGAGCCGCCCTGCTCTATTTCAAAATCAAGACCGCCCTTTTCATTGATAATATCAAGTATCTGCGCCCGTTCAAGCGCCAAATTGATTTCGCTGTCTGAAGCGTCCTTTTTCCCCCATTTCATATTATCACGGACAGTTCCCTTAAACAGCACGGCTTTTTGCTGAACATAACCTATATGCTTACGCAAAAGCACCGGGTCAATATCTTTAACATCGGTATAATCAACAAAAACAGTTCCCCGTGTTGCATCATAAAAATGAGCAAGCAGTGATACAAGACTTGATTTTCCTGAACCCGTACCTCCTATTATTCCTATTGTTTCGCCTTTTTTTACATTGAAGCTGATTGAGCTTAAGGTCTGCTCCGACGAATTTTTATAGGTTAGTGAAACATTGTCAAACGAAATATAAGAGTCGGATTTTTTGCCGCTTCCGGTAAGCTCAAGCGAGCTTTGATTTTCAAATACATTATTAATTCTTTCGGCGGACGCAAATGCTTTTGTTACAGTTATAATAAGATTTGCAAGCTTAATAAGCTCAACCAAAATCTGGCTCATATAATTATAAAGCGCAACAACCTGTCCTTGTGTGAGAACATCACTGTTTACACGAAGAGCGCCGCTGTAAACAAGTATAACAATTGCTGTATTTATAATCACATAAGTAACGGGATTAAGCAGTGCAGATATTCTGCCCACTGATTTTTGAAGCGATGACAAAAGTATATTTCTGCGTTTAAATTCAGATATTTCATCAGCCTCGCGGGTAAATGCCCTGATTACTCTTGCTCCGGTTAGATTTTCACGGCTGATAAGCGTAACATCATCAAGCTTTGACTGAATATTTTTATATCTCGGTATTGTATACGCCATAATGCCAAATATAACAAGCGACAGAAGTATAATTGATGCAAGAAATATAAGCGCACATTTAACATCAATTAAAAATGCCATAAGCATTGCGCCTACAACGATAAACGGTGATCTCAATAAAAGCCTTAAAACAAGATTAACACCATTTTGCACTTGGTTGACATCATTGGTCATTCGTGTAATCAGAGATGATGTGCCGAGCTTGTCAAGCTCACTGAAAGAGAGCGATTGTATTTTTTCAAACAATGAATGCCTTAACCTTCTGCCAAAGCCCGTTGCAGCCTTTGCCGCAAAGAATTGCGCGGATATTGCGGCAATCATACCGATAAGAGCAAGACAGATAAGTATACCGCAGCGGCTTATAATATATTTGATGTCATTATTATAAATACCTTTATCAATAATTGCGGCAATTACAAGAGGAACTATCAATTCAAACGATGCCTCAAGCAATTTAAAAAGCGGCGCAAGTATTGACACAAAAATATCACCTTTGAGATAAATCAATAATTTTTTCAAAATAACTACTCCGTTATAACTTTTTTACTATTATAGAATTATTAGCAAAAACTGTCAACATTATCAATGAAAATTAAAAATACCTCTTTAAATTTACAGCCTGTTGGTATATAATAAAAATAATTTATATTACATATTAATTGAGGTCATAAATATGGAACAAAAACCGATTACTGCAATAATTGTGGGGGCAGGCCACAGAGCTTTTGTTTACAGTGAGCTTGCAAAAACAAAACCTGAGCTTTTGAAAATCGTTGGAGTTGCCGACCCAAATCCTGTAAGAAGAAAGCACTGTATGGAATATTTCGGATTCAGCGATGATATGTGCTTTAATAACGCAGATGAGCTTGCGAAAAAAGGAAGACTTGCCGATACCATAATAAACGGTACTATGGATGAACAGCATATAGAAACTGCCGTTCCCCTTTTAAACGCCGGCTATGATATGCTGCTTGAAAAGCCTTTTGCCGTAAACGAAAAGGAAATGAGAGAGCTTGTTGAATGTGCAAGAAAAAACAACTCAAAGGTTATGATTTGTCATGTATTGCGGTACACTCCGTTTTACTATGGTATTAAACAAAGAATTGTAAACGGCGAAATCGGAAATATCATTAATATTCAAACTACCGAGCATGTTTCATATCATCATCTTTCTACCTCATATGTTAGGGGCAAGTGGGCAAATTCAGATAAATGCCATACTACAATGCTTCTTGCCAAGTGCTGCCATGATATGGATTTAATGATGTGGTTTATGAGTGAAACAAAGCCCGTATCAATTTCATCATACGGAAGCAAATATCAGTTTAAGCCTGAAAACGCTCCTGAAGGCGCTGGAAATATCTGTATGCTTGACTGCCCTTATGTTGACACCTGCAATTTTTCAACCAAAAGGCTTTATATTGACCACCCTGACAGATGGGCATTTTATGTATGGGACGCACTTGAAGGGATACAAAATCCTACAATTGAGGATAAAATAGCTCTTATGAAAAGCGACAGTCCGTATGCAAGATGTATGTATAAATGCGACAATAATGTTGTTGATCATCAGTCGGTTCTTGTAAACTTTGCAAGCGGTGCAACAGGCACGCACAATATGGTCGGCGGCAGCGCAGAACCAAGACGGAGTATTCATATCATCGGAACTAAAGGTGAAATATTCGGCAACTTTGAAGAGTCAAAATTTAAAGTTCTTAAAATCAATCCGTCGCCCGATGCACATAACGGAGAATGTGATGTTGAGGAGGTTGACCTAAATGTCAGCGGAGATATGGTCGGCGCTTACGGCGGTCACGGCGGCGGTGATGAAAGGCTTGCAGAGGATTTTGTTAAATTTATAAGAGGCGAAAAGCCGAGTCTTGCATGCACATCAATTTTTGACAGTGTTGCAGGTCATCTCAGCGTTTATCTTGCTGATGAGTCAAGGGAAAACGGCGGAAAGCCTATTGAGGTTAAATTGTAATATATAAACAATAACACGGCATGAAATTCCATGCCGTGTTAATTATTTAAAAATCCGTTAGGCTGTCAGAGAATTGTACCGCCGCCAAGAACGGTATCATCATTATAAAGCACAACTGCCTGCCCCTTGGTTATTGCCCTTTGCGGCTCATCAAATAAAACATTTACCCTTTTATCATCAAGAATTGATACGAGCGCATTTTGCTCTTTCATATTATATCTTATCCTTGCCTTGCAGGAAAATTCTTTTTCAGGATTTGGTATAAGCCAGTTAAAATCAAAGGCGGTAAGCTCATTTGAATAAAGCTCGTCATTTGTGCAAAGAGTTACCGTATTTTCACTTGGATTTTTTGCGCAGACATACATAGGCTTTCCGAAAGCAACACCAAGCCCTTTGCGCTGACCGATTGTATATTTGATAATTCCCTGATGCTCACCAAGCACATTTGAGTTTAAATCAATAAAATTTCCTTTCGGATAAGTTTTGCCGAGGTATTTTTCAATAAAGCCTGAATAATCGCCGTCCGGTACAAAACAGATATCCTGACTGTCTTTTTTTCGTGCGTTCATAAAGCCCTGCTTTTCGGCAATTCCCCTGATTTGCTGTTTTGAATAATTGCCAAGAGGGAAAATTATGTGCGCAAGCTGCTCCTGTGTAAGTGAATAAAGAACATAGCTTTGGTCCTTGCCGTCATCAATTCCTTTTTTTAAATAGAACCAGCCGTCCCTTTCCTCAACCCTTGCATAATGACCTGTCACAATATAATCAAATTTCAGCTCCCGCATACGCTGAAACAGCTTTTCAAATTTAAGATATCGGTTACAGTCAATGCATGGGTTGGGCGTACCGCCGTTTTCATAGGTACGGATAAACTTGTCAATAACCTTGTGCTTAAATTCATCCTTAAAATTAAAGACATAATAAGGTATATCAAGGCGAAATGCAACAGCACGCGCATCCTCAATGTCATTAAGCGAGCAACAGGTTTTTTCCCTGCTTATATTAACATCACTGTTATCATAAAGCTTCATTGTTGCGCCTATGCAGTCAAAACCGTTTTTTTTCATAAGGAAAGCGGCAACGCTCGAATCAACACCGCCGCTCATTGCGACAATAGCTTTTTTGCTCATATATTAACCTAACCTAATCATTTCGTCGATGCATTTTTTTGCACCAACATATACATCATTATCAAGCGTAATTTCTTCGCCGAATTTACCCTTGCAGCAGTTAAGAACATCAACAAGCGTGGTAGCTTTCATATTGTGACATATGCAGTCCTTTGAAAGCGGATAAAACATTTTGTCGCTGCATTCAAGCTGCAAATGTGTGACAATGCTGTTTTCAGTGCCTATGATAAACTCCTTTGCATCACTCTTTCTCGCAAAGTTCATAATACCCGTTGTTGAACCGACATAATCAGCAAGTTCAAAAACCTCGCTTCTGCATTCGGGATGAACCAGTAATAATGCATCAGGGTGTAATTTTTTAGCTTTAATAACATCATTTTTATTAAGCTTGACATGCGTAGGGCAGCCTCCGTTAAAAAGCTTAAAATTTTTATCGGGAAGCTGCTTGGCAATCCAACTGCCGAGGTTACAGTCGGGAATAAAAATAATATTGTCATTGTCAAGCTTGGCGCAGATTTTAAGTGCGGATGATGATGTAACACAGACATCGCAAACAGTTTTAAGCTCGCTTGTTGTATTAATATATGCAACAACCGCATAATCCGGATATTTTTGTTTAAGCTGTAAAACAAGCTGCTTGTCAAACATTTCAGCCATGGGACATCCTGCAGCAGGATTTGAAAGAATAACCTTTTTATCAGGCGAAAGAATTTTAACCGTTTCAGCCATAAAGCGTACGCCACACATAATTACGGTTTTATTGCCGAGCTTTGATGCCTCAACCGAAAGAGCAAAGCTGTCGCCGACAAAATCCGCAACCTCTAAAATTTCAGGCGTCTGGTAACAATGCGCAAGTATGCAAATGTCATTTTCTTTTTTTAATCTTATAATTTCCTGCTGGATGTCATTAATCATTTAGTGCTCCCCACAGCATTCGCAGTTACCCTCACAAAAATCATCAGGGTTATAGGCTATGCCGTTTTTATCGTAATAATCCTTAACTGCCATTTTGACAGCTTCTTCTGCAAGAACGGAACAGTGAATTTTTATAGGCGGCAAACCGTCAAGCGCCTCTACAACTGCCTTGTTTGTAAGCTCAAGCGCCTTTTCAATAGGCTGACCTTTAATCATTTCAGTAGCCATTGAGCTTGATGCTATGGCAGATGCACAGCCGAATGTATTAAACTTGACATCTTCAATAATACCATCATCTGACACTTTGATATACATTTTCATAATATCACCGCATCTGGCATTGCCGACCTCACCGATTCCGTCTGCATTATCAATTTTACCAACATTTCTCGGATTTGTAAAGTGGTCCATAACTTTTTCTGAATATAAAGCCATAATTATTTTTCCTCCGACTTGATTTTTTCCCATACAGGAGAGATTGAGCGAAGATAATCAACAACACTGATTACCTTTTCAACTATATAATCAATCTCCTGCTCGGTATTATATTCACTTAATGATAAACGAAGCGAGCCGTGCGCAATTTCAACCGGCACACCTATTGACAAAAGCACATGAGACGGCTCAAGACTTCCGCTTGTGCAGGCAGAGCCGCTTGATGCACAAATGCCGTATGTGTCAAGAAGCAGTAACAGGCTCTCCCCCTCAATCCCCTCAAAGCACATATTGAGAGTACCGGGTAAATGGAACTCAAGGCTGCCGTTAATTCTGGACTTTTCAATATCCTTCAAGCCGCCGATAAGCCTATCTCTTAAAGCCGTAACATATTTATTATTCTCATCAAGCTTATTTACAGCGTCATTAAGTGCAGCTGCCATGCCAACGATAGCCGCGGTATTTTCGGTTCCCGCACGCTTTCCCCTTTCCTGCGCTCCGCCCTCAATAAGACTTTGAACAGGCACGCCCGACCTGACATACAAAAAGCCAATTCCTTTGGGACCGTGAAATTTATGAGCCGATGCAGAAAGCATATCAACCTTTAAATCCTTAACATTAACCGGTATGTGCCCGACTGCCTGAACGGCATCTGTATGAAACGCAACATTCATTTTTTTGCAAATTTCACCTATTTCGGCAATCGGCTGTATTGTTCCTATTTCATTATTTGCAGTCATTATTGTTACAAGACAGGTGCTTTCATTAATTGCCTTTTCAACATCGTCAGGCTTAATTACACCGTCACTGTTTACATCAATAAGAGTTACCTCAAAGCCTTCCTTTTCCAGTGCGTTTAAAGTATGAAGCACTGCATGATGCTCAAATTTTGATGAAATAATATGCCTTTTACCCTTTTTCGCACCTTTATATGCAAGTGAGCGTATTGCCTGATTATCAGCCTCACTGCCGCCTGATGTAAAATATATTTCCCTTGGCAAAGCGCCGATTGCAAACGCAATGTCCTGCCTTGCCTTTTCAATATATTCCTTCGCACGCTGACCAAGCGAATGAAGCGATGACGCATTAGCGTAATCGTCGGACAACAGAGGAAGCATTGATTTGAGCGCATTGTCACTTAATTTTGTTGTAGCTGCATTGTCAGCATATATTGTCACTTTAATTACCTACCTTTCTAATAGGATATACTATCACTTATTTCCTACCTTGTCAATAGGTTTAATAAATTTATGCTGATTATACATTTAAATATTGGCTTTTTTATGATTTATTATTACCTTTGCATTCTTTACATTTATTACCGTTAAATGCAGTTATGTGAGCGCCTTATTAGCAGACTGAAGCCCCTGACGGCATATAGTCATCAGGGGCATAATGATAATATTCAGTGCATCAATCGCTGAAAAGAGGTGTTGAAAGATATCTGTCACCTGTATCCGGCAAAACAACAACAATATTTTTATTTGCATTTTCAGGTCTGTCTGCAAGCACCTTAGCAGCATAGAGTGCTGCACCGCTTGAAATGCCGACAAGCACACCCTCCTGACTTGCAAAAGCCTTTGCATATTTAAATGCGTCGTCATTTTCAACCGCAATTACTTCATCATATATTTTTGTATTAAGTGTATCGGGAACAAAGCCTGCACCGATACCCTGAATTTTGTGCGCACCGCTTACGCCCTTAGAAAGCACAGGTGACGCTGCCGGCTCAACAGCAACAACTTTTATATCGGGATTTTGAGATTTAAGATATTCACCCACTCCGCTGACTGTTCCGCCTGTACCTACACCGGCAACAAAAATATCAACATTACCCTGTGTATCATTCCAGATTTCGGGACCGGTTGTTTCTTTATGTGTTTGAGGATTTACAGGATTAACAAACTGACCTGCGATAATGGAATTGGGAATTTCCTTTGAAAGCTCCTCTGCCCTTTCAATGGCACCCTTCATTCCCTTTGAACCCTCGGTCAAAACAAGCTCGGCGCCATATGCCTTCATAAGATTGCGTCTTTCAACGCTCATGGTTTCAGGCATTGTAATAATTATTCTGTATCCCTTGATAGCTGCAACAAACGAAAGACCGATGCCTGTATTTCCGCTTGTCGGCTCAATTATAACAGAATCGGGTTTAAGTAAGCCCTTATTCTCTGCATCCTCAATAATTGCCTTAGCAATTCGGTCTTTAACCGAGCCTGCCGGATTTAAGTATTCAAGCTTTGCAAACACATTAGCCTGAAGATTGTTTTCCTTTGAAAAATTTGATACCTCAACGAGCGGTGTATTACCGACAAGGTCGAGTGCTGATTTAAATAATGCCATAATAATTTCCATAACCTTTCCGGCCGCAAATAGTTTATTAAAAATTATCCATACGACTTGCTGCAGCCGGGCAAGGCGTATAACGGAATTTTCACACTATTTTACTAAATAATTATATTTGTGAAAATGCACGCTCAAGGTCAGCGATTATATCATCAATGTGCTCTGTTCCGATGGACAGCCTAATTGTATTTTGATGAATATCCTGGTCGTTAAGCTCATCCGCAGATAGCTGACTGTGAGTTGTAGTTGCCGGATGGATTACAAGGCTTTTTACATCGGCAACATTTGCAAGCAGCGAAAATATTTCCAGCGCGTCAATAAATTTCCATGCTTCTTCCTGAGAGCCTTTGATGTCAAATGTAAAGATAGAAGCCCCTCCGTTTGGAAAATACCTGTTATATAAAGCATTCTGCGGATGCTCCGGCAGTGATGGGTGATTGACTTTTTCAACCTTCGGATGCTTTGCCAAATATTCAACGACCTTCTTTGTATTTTCCACATGCCGATCAAGACGCAGTGATAATGTTTCCACGCCCTGCAAAAGAAGAAATGCGTTGAACGGAGAAATCGTCGCACCTGTATCACGAAGCAGGATAGCACGAATATATGTCACAAATGCCGCAGGACCTGCCGCATCTGCAAAAGAAACGCCGTGATAACTTGGATTTGCTTTGGCAATCGGAGCGTATCTGTCGGCATTTGCTTTCCAGTCAAATTTACCGGAATCTACAATTATGCCTCCAAGTGTCGTGCCATGTCCGCCGAGAAACTTAGTAGCGGAATGAACCACAATGTCAGCACCATGTTCAATAGGACGAATTAAATACGGTGTTGCGAAGGTGTTATCAATAACAACCGGAATGTTATGCTTATGAGCAATCTGTGCAATAGCATCAATATCCGGAATGTCACTGTTGGGATTACCGAGGGTCTCAATGAAAATTGCTTTTGTATTCGGTTGGATTGCCGCGGTCACCTCATCAAGATTATGTATATCCACAAAGGTTGTATCCACACCGTAATTAGGAAGCGTATGTGCAAGCAGGTTGTAGCTGCCGCCGTAAATTGTTTTCTGCGCGACAATATGATCGCCCTTCTGCGCCAATGCCTGAATTGTGTAGGTTATAGCAGCAGCGCCTGACGCAAGTGCCAGCGCCGCAACGCCGCCCTCCAAAGCAGCAACTCTTTTTTCAAGAACATCCTGAGTTGAGTTTGTAAGTCTGCCGTAAATATTGCCGGCGTCAGTAAGACCAAAGCGTGCAGCGGCATGTGCGGAATCGTGAAAAACATATGATGTAGTTTGATAAATCGGTACAGCTCTTGAATCTGTTACAGGGTCCGCCTCTTCCTGACCTACATGGAGCTGAAGTGTTTCAAAATGATATTTATAATCTGACATAATAATTTCCATAGCCTTTCCGACTGCAAATAGTTTATTAAAATTATTATACGACTTGCTGCAGCCGGACAAGGCGTATAATGTAAATTAAGACATCTCAAAATTATGCCGCAGCAAATTTTGAGGGGTTCGTTTGCAGCTGCTCGCGGTGCGAGTTAATGGGAGCAAAAAGAACCGACAGCGTTCAAAATTTTTACTATATGCAACATCGAAAGTACATTCGGTCATCTTTTTGCCTGATGATAACTGTATAAATCATACTTAACCCCCATTACCTACTTGTTTAGTAGGTTTCTTTTTTATATAATATACACCATATTGCCTACTTTGTCAATAGGTTTTTTTAAAAAAAATACAGAGAATAATAATTAATCTCAGTATCTCTTTATATATTATTTAGCTACGAAATAAAATTCAACACAGATATTTCAATAAAAAGGAGCAGATAACATCCGCCCCGTAATATATTATATTATATATTATTACATTTTATATATAACAGCTGCCTGTCACTTTTGCTTAGTCGGAATTTCTGTTACTTTAATAAAAGAACCGTATATATTCTTTATGTCTTCACGGCTAAATGACATAGGATGATTTGAAAGGCGTTTAATGTCAACGCCTGCAACGGTTTCGTTAAACTCATCTTGTGTCATTATTATTTCATCAAATAAATTTAGCTTTTTCAAAAGAGCTTCAAGGCTTTCCGATGTATAGCCTGATATTTGGGTTATACTGCTGATTTTTTCAAGCAAGGCTTTGTCGTTTGTTTTTTCAAGCATATAGCGCCAAATATATACAAGGCATATTGCAACGGCCTGGCCGTGATAAAAGCCCTTAAGCTTATGCAGCTTGTAGCTGAAGGCATGACAGGCAGTCGTACGGGCAATATTAATTGCCCTGCCTGCAAGCTCACTGCATTTCATCATAGGTTCATATGAGCTTTCATCATTTTCAATAAAAGGATTATAATATTTTTTAAAAAGCTGCATCGCCTTTTTTGAATATTCACAGCTTTCATCTGTCGCTTCAGCGGACCAATACGCTTCAACGGCGTGTGAAAAAGCGTCAAGCCCTGTTACCGCCTTTTGAATATAAGGCAGCGATTTAAGAGTGTTATAATCGAAAATCTGAAAATCAGGTATAATATCCGGATTGCTTACTGAGGATTTGTCGCCGTTTTTATATAAAACCGAAAATCGAGTTACCTCGGCGCCCGTACCTGCCGTTGTAGCAACAGCAAGTATTTTAACATTATCTTTCGCAAAAAACTTAATTGCCTTTGCAACATCAATTGCGCTGCCGCCGCCGACTGCAATAATAAAATCACAGGCTTCATTTTTAAAAGCTTCAACTCCCTTATCAACCGACGAGATTTCAGGGCACGGCTCAAAATCGCTGAATGAAACGCTGTTAATATTAATCTCGTCAAGCGCATGTCTGTAGCCGTATCGGTCATATGTATTGCTGCACACAAAAAGCACCTTATGAGGGTTAATGTTTAAAATCGTTTTTTTAAATTGATTAATAAATTTAATATTATTATAATCCATTTTATTTCACAACCTTACAGCCCATTGAAACAGGGGAAGTAATAAATATATCTTTAGCTAATGATTTAAGCCCGTCAGCAGCGTTCTTTGCCGACTGCCTGTCTTCAAAAATACCGAATACGGTAGGCCCGCTGCCGCTCATACAGACACCGACAGCACCGTTTTCACGCATAACGGCTTTTATATCGACCTTATTCGGAACATCAATAAACTGCTCAAAAACATTTTCCATTTTTACTGATATTTGCTTTAAATCCCTGCTTTGCATTGCATACAGCATACCAAGCTTATCCGGCGTATGCGTTTTGCCGCACATATCAAATTGCTTATATGCGGCAGCAGTATTGACTGCACAGTCGGGCTTTGCAATAAGTATAAAGCATTTACGAAGCGGCTTAACTCTATTAAGAACATCACCGATTCCCTGTGCAAGAAGTGTTCCCCCTTTAATGCAAAACGGTACATCTGCGCCTATTTTTACTCCGATTTCGCAAAGCTCATCATCTGTAAGTCCTTTTCCGAAAAGCTCATTTAAAGCAACAAGAACTCCTGCGCCGTCGGCGCTGCCGCCCGCAAGCCCTGCCGCGTGAGGTATTCTTTTAACAATATCAATATTTATACCTTTATTTTTAAGCCCTTGCGCTTTAAAAAACGCAGTGGCTGCCTTGTAGGCAATATTACTTTCGTTAAGCGGAATATCATCAATATTACAGGTAATTGATATTTTCTTTGATTTGTTTTCGGTAACTGTTACGATGTCATAAAGACCGATGCTCTGCATTATCATAAACAGGTCATGATAACCGTCGGTTCTTGCCGCAACAATATCAAGCATCAAATTAATTTTTGCGTAGGCTTTAACCTTTATTTCCATTCTGTTCTCCAAGCTCTTTTACAAATTCTCCTATTCGTTTGACTGCTTTTTTAATATTATCAATAGAATAGCAATACGATACTCTTATAAAGCCCTCGCCGCAGTCACCGAATGCATTACCCGGCACAACTGCAACACGCTTTGACATAATAAGCTTTTCACAAAATTCTTCAGATGAAAGCCCTGTTGATTTAATGCAGGGGAACAAATAAAACGCACCCTCCGGCTCAAAGCAGTCAAGTCCGATTTCACGAAATGCATTGACTGTATATCTGCGCCTCATATCATAATCATCAAGCATTTTTTTAATATCCCTGTCGCCGTTTCTAAGCGCCTCGATTGCGGCATACTGCGAATTTGTAGGCGCAGACATAATAGCAAACTGATGAAGCTTTACCATCTGCTTTATAACAGGAGCAGGCCCTAAAGCATAACCCAGGCGCCAGCCGGTCATCGAATAAGTTTTTGAAAAGCCGTTAATCACAACGCATCTTTCCCTCATACCGCTGATAGACGCTATGGAAATATGGTGCTCATCTCCGTATGTAAGCTCACTGTATATTTCGTCTGACAACACAAAAAGATTTTTGTCCTTAATTACCTTTGCGATTGATGCCAAATCATCCTTACGCATAACTGCACCGGTAGGATTATTCGGATAGGGTAAAATAAGAAGCTTTGTTTTGTCAGTTACGGCATTTTCAATCTCTTCTGCCGTAAGACGGAAATTATTTTCATTTTTTGTTTCAATAATTTTGACTGAGCCGCCGCACATTTCAACAATAGGCTTGTAACAGACAAATGACGGCTCAACAACAAGTACCTCATCACCCTGTGAAACAAGAGTACGGATACACATATCTATACCCTCAGAACCGCCGACTGTTACCATTACCTCGTCATCCGGATTATAGCTTACATTATATTTGTTACTGTAAAATCCTGCGATTTCCCGACGCAGTGTAATTAAGCCTGCGTTGGCTGTGTAACGGGTTGTACCCTTTTCAAGAGCGGCAATACCTGTTTGCCTTATATGCCAGGGAGTAAGAAAATCAGGCTCGCCCACACCGAGTGAAATGACATTATCCATTTCCTCAGCTATTGAAAAGAATTTTCTTATACCGCTTGGTTTTATATTAATTATGCGCTCATTAATAAAATTATTATAGTTAATCAAAAGGAAATGTTCCCCCTATCGTCTTTAGGACTTTCGGCAAGCAATACTCCCTGTTCCTTAAACCTTTTCAAAATAAAATGAGTTGCGGTTGAAACAACGCCGTCAAGCGGAGATAAACGGTTTGCAACAAACATTGCAACCTCCTGAAACGACTTATCGCTTACAAAGCAGCAAAGATCATAAGCACCGCTCATAAGGTAAACATTGTCAACCTCCTCAAGCATTGCTATCTGCTTTGCAACCTCATTAAAACCGTGTTCAAATTTAGGATGCACCTTTATTTCAATAAGCGCCGTAACAGTTTCCGCCTGTGCCTTATCCTTATCAATAATTGCACGGTACCCCCTGATAACGCCCGTGCTTTCATAAAGCCTTATACGCTCTTCAACCTCGCTTTCGCTTATACCGAGCATAATTGCCATATCCTTGTTGGTTAAGCGCGGATTTCCCTCAATTAATGCCAATAATTTATCCATAATTACTTACCTCACTCAATAGTTATTAATTCAGGCTGACGCCCTTTAAAAACGGTAAATTCCCTGAAACCGCATTCATATGCAAGCTTCATTCCGGCTTCAATACCCTGACATATTTTTGAAGCATAGTGCGAGTCTGAACCGATTGTAATAAATTTGCCGCCTGCCTGTTTAAATCTTTTTATATAATCCTTTGACGGTAATGTGTCCCTCATATCCATAAAAAGACCGGATGTATTAATCTCAAGCGCTTTGCCGTCGTTTACAAGTTTTTCAAATATTGCGTCGGTTATTTCGGAAAAGGGCGACGAATTGAACTTAGTGCCCTTTGCGGCGGGAATATACCTTAAAGGATATGTTAAATGCGCGAGGCTGTCAAATGCACCCCATTGGCAAAGCTCATAAAGCCCTTCAAAATATTTCATCAACAGGCTGTTAATATCATAATCATTATAGTTTAGAAAATAAAAATCTTCCATATTCTCAAGATTATGCAGTGAGCCTAAAACAAAATCATATTCAAAGGTGTCAAGTACCTTCTGCGTAAGCTCTTTTCTGTATATGCCCTGCCCTATTTCAAGCCCCTGAAAGACCTGAAGTTTGCCGAAATATTTTTCCTTCGCTTTTTTTACCTCATCAAACTGCCTTTTACAAAAAACAAGCGCATTAAAAGATACACCGTCAATATCGCAGTGGTCGGTTACAGCAATACCCGCAGCACCGTTTGAAAGCGCAGCTTCGCAAAGCTCAAAGCAGGTGTCATTGCCGTCAAAGCTTAATACACTGTGAGTATGCATATCATAAACATTTTTATATTTCAAAATAATACCTCTGAAACATTTTTAATTATTTTAGCACATATTGAAAAAAAATTAAATATATTTCTGTACATTATTGAAAAAACTTTTTCACTCTGCTATAATTTTTACAGTTTTATGTGGAGGTAATTTAATGAGAGCTGTAATTACAGTAGTCGGTAAAGATACAGTAGGTATTCTTTCAAAGGTTTCGGGCATATGTGCAAAATACGAAATCAACATTACAGAGGTTTCACAGTCTGTCATGGAAGATATCTTTTGTATGATTATGATGGCTGACATTTCAAAAAGCACTGTGGAATTTACAAAATTTGCAGATGAGCTTAATAAATACGGAGAAGAAAACGCTCTTTCAATTCATGCAATGCATGAGGAAATTTTTAATTCAATGCACAGAATATAGGAGGGCAACTCTTGATTAATACAAATGATATTCTTGAGACAATCAGAATGATTCAGGACGAATGTCTTGACATAAGAACTACAACAATGGGTATCTCGCTTCTTGACTGCGCCGATTCAAGCATAGATAATGCTTGTCAAAAAATATATGACAAGATTTGCACAAAGGCTGAAAAGCTTGTTGAAACCGGCGAACAGATTGAGCGTGAATACGGAATACCGATAATAAATAAGCGTGTAAGCGTTACCCCTATTGCACTACTCGCAGGCATAAGCGGCGGAGATATTCTTAAATATGCGCTTACGCTTGACAAGGCCGCAAAAACAATAGGAGTTAATTTCATCGGCGGCTACAGCGCACTCGTTCAAAAGGGCTTTGCCGCAGGAGATTTGCAGCTTATAAATTCAATACCGCAGGCTCTTGCAAATACAGATTTCGTTTGCTCATCGGTAAATATCGGTTCAACAAAAGCAGGCATTAACCTTGACGCCGTTAAAATTATGGGGCAAAAGGTTAAGGAAGCTGCCGTTCTTACAAAGGACAAAAACTGTATAGCAGCGGGAAAGCTTGTCGTTTTTTGCAACGCCCCTGAAGATAATCCGTTTATGGCAGGCGCATTTCACGGTATTTCAGAGCCGGACTGCGTTATAAATGTCGGAGTTTCCGGACCCGGAGTTGTAAGAAGCGCCGTATCAAAGCATCCCGAATATTCAATTAACGAAATTGCAGAGCTAATCAAAAAAACCGCATTCAAGGTAACGAGAATGGGGCAACTGGTAGGTGTTGAAGCATCAAAAAGGCTCAATGTACCGTTCGGTATTGTTGACCTTTCGCTCGCGCCAACACCTGCAGTCGGTGATTCGGTTGCTCATATATTGGAGGAAATCGGCTTGGAGCAATGCGGAGGTGCCGGCACAACAGCCTGCCTTGCAATGCTTAATGACGCAGTTAAAAAGGGCGGCGTAATGGCATCGTCAAGTGTCGGCGGTCTTTCAGGTGCATTCATCCCGGTTTCTGAGGACGCTGGTATGATTGATGCGGCAAGAAGCGGAGCGCTTACCATTGAAAAGCTTGAAGCAATGACAGCGGTTTGTTCTGTCGGTTTGGATATGATTGTAATACCCGGCGATACAACACCGGAAGTTATAAGCGGTATTATTGCCGACGAAGCGGCAATAGGTATGGTAAACGGAAAAACTACAGCAGTCAGGGTTATACCTGCAATTAACAAAAAAATAGGCGATGAGCTTGAATTCGGCGGCTTACTCGGCAGCGGACCTGTTATGCCGGTAAACACCAAATCACCATCACGGTTTATCAACCGCGGCGGTAAAATTCCCGCACCGCTGCACAGCCTAAAAAACTGAACCTGCTTACATCTGTAAAAAAAGATTAGGGGTATAAATTTAATTTTTAAATCATAGCGATGCTCCTGCGTTAAACAAGTCAAGTCTCTTTACAGCCTTTTTGCTCTGTAGAGGGACTTCTTTTCATCTCAATTCAAAGCTTTAATCAGAACTAAAAATTAAGACTGCAACCAACCCGTATGGGAAGGATTGCAGTCTTTTTATCAGGTTTGTTTTTGATGTATCTTTAAAATGAATTTTCAGTCACCAAATAAATAGTTTGTATTATTGAAGGTGAGCGGCTTGTATTCGCCGTTGCTGCTGTAGTAGCAAGCGGAAAGCTTAACGGCAACAGCATAGGTTTTGCCGCCGCAGGTGAACATATAGCAATCGGCACCGTTAATGGTTTCAATACGATTATTATATGAAATCGCGCTGCCTGACGGGTCACTGCTGTAACCGAGGTTCTTCCAATTATCGGCAAGAACCTGCTTTAGATAAAGCTTTGCATCAGCGATACTGTAATCAGGGGTGGTTGTTATTTCATGCGGATTTGAATATGATTCATATTCGCCGGCCGCTCCTTCAGATACAGTAGTTTCCTCGTGCGCCGGTATGTACTCATAATTAATATACATAATCAAGAAGTAAACAAGTAACCAAATCAAAAGAATAAGTATAACTGTTAAAACGATTTTACCTGCCTTGTTTTCAGCAGCAGCACTGTTTGCAAATTCTTCATATGAAGGAATGGCAGCAGGTACAAACGGCTTACCTTTTTTTGCACATTTCTTTTCGGTTTTTGCGTTTTTCTTTTCAAGCTTTTTAACATATTTTGCATAAGCCTTTTGACAAGCCTTTTCAGCCTTAATCTCTTTTTTTGACCGGAAATCCGAAATTGCGGGAACAGCAATAGGAGTAAACTCCTTACCGTCCTTTGCGGCTTTAGCCTGAAGCTTTTTGTTTTTCTTTTCTGTGTCTTTTACAAATTTCTGATAATCTTTAGCATGCCTTTTTTCAGCCTTTGCCTGATATTTTGCGGCTCTTGCTTCAGCTTTAGCGTTTTTCTTTTCAAGCTTTGCTTCTTTTTTTGCAAGCTTTTTTTCTTTCTTTTCCTCTTTAGTACTCAAGGCATTAACCCCCTTATAAGTCTAATAGTAGTATAACATTTAGATTAGCAAATTTCAATAATAAAATTTCCATAAATCAAGGTATTTTGTGAACAATTTGTAAACATTGCAACAATATAAGCACATTTTTACACCGATAATAACATAATTAGATATATTTTTTTAAAATTTTTTCAGCTTCACAGAAGGTCATTTCATTATCATCTGCTGTTCTTTTTATATCATCATACTCAATTTTACATTTGGTTACACCGTATCCCGATGCATATTTTACATTAATATTGCCATAAGGTGTATGGACGGATTTAATTTGCCTGTCAAGAACATATCTTGAGCATATACATTCCCTGATACCTATTGAAGATGTATATTTGAAAATAAGCTTAATAAATTTTTCGCTTTCATTTTTACCGCATAACACACGCAAAAGATAGCCTGACCTGTTCTTTTTCATTGCGATAGCTTCAAGCGAAACATCAAGCGCACCCTGCTCTTTAATTTTTTCTGCTGCAAAGCTTAGCTGCTCCGCTGTCATATCGTCAATATTACATAAAAGCTCGCTGACAGTATTATCAATAATCTCCCTGCCTAAAAAGGCTCTCACACAATTTGCGGCGCCAAGCTCTCTTGTGCCGATACCGCAGCCGATTTTTTCAACCTCCATTAAAGGCATCCTGCCGAAATAATCAACAAACTTTTTTATCAGTGCAGCACCCGTGGGCGTGCAAAGCTCGCAGTTATAATCGCTTTTATAGTAGGGTATATTTTTTAAAATATGTGCCGTTGCAGGTGTCGGAACAGGCAATATGCCGTGACTGCATTTGACATTACCGTTACCTGTATTTATTGCGGAGCATATAATTTTGTCAATATTAAGCTGCCTTATCAGATAGGCTGCAATAACAATATCGCTTACAGCATCAAGCATACCCACCTCGTGAAAATGCACCATATTGACGCTCGTATTGTGTGCCAAGCTTTCGGCATCTGCAATTATTTTATAAACATCAAGCGCTTCTGATTTGATATCATCAGGCAAATTAAGGCTGTTTATTATTGTAAATATGTCATCGACCCTTCTGTGAAAATCGTGAGCGTGAACACTCCCCTCTTGCAGTTCGTCAATAATAACGCTTGTATGCGTCCCCCTGACGCCACAGCTGATTTTTTCTTCAAAAGATATTTTCGTATGAGGAATACCTATTTTATTAATATCCTCAAGCGCCTGCTTTTTGTTATCAACAAGCTCCCACAGCGCAGCGGTAAGCATATCTCCTGCTGCACCCATATTACATTCAAGATAAAGTATATTCATAAAGCACCTACATTTTATTAATCATATCAGCGAGATAACCTGCTCCAAAACCGTTATCAATATTAACGACGCTTACGCCGCTTGCACAGGAATTAAGCATTGATAAAAGCGCCGACAGCCCGCCGAAGCTTGCACCGTATCCGATACTTGTGGGCAATGCTATTACAGGGCAGTCAACCAATCCGCCGATAACGCTTGCAAGCGCGCCCTCCATACCGGCTGCCGCGATAACAACCCGTGCGCTTGTAAGTATATCCGCATTATCAAGCAGCCTGTGAACGCCTGCAACGCCGACATCATAAAGCCTGACTACATTACTGCCGTAAAATTCAGCAGTTAACGCAGCCTCCTCGGCAATTGGTATATCACTTGTTCCGCCGGTTGCGATTACAATTTTTCCAACGCCGTTTTCATTCTTATTAAAATCGCCTGCAACTGCAATATGTGAAAGCTCATCATAAAATAGTGAAACGACAGAACTGACATAGTCATATGTTTCCTTACACATTCTTGTTATAAGGACATTCTTCTCACCGCTTTGAAGCATTGCCTGAATTATTTTTAGTATCTGCTGCTTTGTTTTGCCTTCGCCGAATATAACCTCTGACGCGCCTTGTCTTATGCCTCTGTGATAATCTATCTTGGCAAAGCCCAAATCCTCATACGGCTGAATTTTAAGCTTATTCAAAGCATCTTCAACAGACAGCTTTCTGTCGGCAACATCTGTCAGCATTGCTTTAATTTCATCTTTAGTCATATTTACCTTCCTTTGCAGAATACATTGCTTTTGATAGTGACATACACATCTTCATATCGTTTTCACTATATGATAGCTCTTTGTTGTAAAGCCTATTTGTTGTGCCAGTTAGAAATATATCATCACTACTTATAAGAATTCCACCTCCGCCATAGCCTGTGGCTATTCCGGTGAATGGATCAACACTAATGTCAAAAATCGCGTCATAATTTGTAATCCACCAGTAATATGTGAAACCAAAACTACAAGTATAATAGTTATCGTATAAAGACAGTGTTCCAGAAATATCTTTGCTTATTGTTACAAGCTGATGATTGATATTTACATGCTCTGTGAATGTGTTATCGACAGTGTTTATGGTGTAAATATAAAATTCCATGGGTGTATCTGCATCATATGTTCCAATATATTCAGAGGAATAAATAGCATTATTTGCCTCTGATTCTAGAGGAAATGAAAACAATAAAGAAATAGTTAATACTATTATGAATGATGAGAATATTTTATTTTTCATTAGATACTTCTCCTTAAAGCATAGTATTTTACTAAAAGTTAATTTGTTTTATTTTCTGATTCGGTATGTCTATACCAACTGTCTTCAGCAAGTTTCTCTGTTTCTATTACTAATGGAACATCTATTTGAACAGAAGAACAATCCGATTGGGAATTCAAGGTTTCTTTTATTGACTTGCTTAATTCTTCATTGATAGAATGACTATTGGAATCCTGCGTATCTTTGTAACAAAATACCGGAAAAGTCGTTTTATCCATATAATTAATTAACAATTTTTTTGAATCACTTTTGGAAATAATATAAAAATATTTATCATTTTGTGTAAGTTGATAATTTAATATGTCATTAGTAGATAAATCGATACCGATAATTCTTTCATCTACATTAATTTGACACCATTCCGTGCACCATGTTTCAACATCTTCTAATTGATAATCATCATAAAATTCATTGTTCATCTTACTGACAATAAACAATCGTCCGTTATATCGAAACTCAAATGAAGGATTAATCCAAACCGGTTTTTGAAAAAATATATAATGTTCTTTCCAATATATATGAGGTCTGTTATAATCTACAAGCTCAAATTCGTCTTCTTCAGCATCATACTTTTCACACAAATAATTTAACGCTTGCTTTTTAACTGACGCACTATTTAAGCCCGTAGCCGAGCAACAGCATAAGCAGGATAATGCAAGTATAATTGCTATTATTTTTACAACCTTTTTCATTATATTTACCTTCCTTTTAAATCAAGATAAATCTCATTATAATAAGGCTGAAGCCTTTCAATAATCTTTTTGCGCATATTAATAAAATTGTTAAAATCGGATTCGTTAATTTCAATCTTTGCATTTGAATTAATATATCTTATTCTGAAATCCTTAAATCCGAGCTCATAAAGCGCTTTTTCGGATTTTTCGGTAATATCAAGCAGTTCACGGGTTATTGCCGTACCCGGTGAAATTCTTGTTGCAAGGCAGGAATATGAAGGCTTATCAAATAAAAAAATATTATTATCCTTTGCGTAGCTTCTTATTTCACTTTTTGAAATTTTACAAATACGAAACGGAGATAGAACGCCAAGCTCCTGAAGTGCCCTGTATCCGGGACGGTCAGAAATATCATCTGTTATATTTGTACCCTCGATAATATCGCAGCCGTCAAGCCTTGACGCGTATGATATAATTTCGTTAAATATGTTTTTCTTGCAGTAATAGCATCTGTCGCTCATATTGGAGGTAATATTATCGTCATTTAAAACATCAGAATATAAAACTGTAAGTTTAATTGCAAAATTGCCGCAAAGCTTTTCAGCATCATTAAGCTCAAATTCAGGCTGAAACGGTGTTTTCACAAATACAGGCTTAACATCATCACAATACTTTAAAGCAATATGAAGAAGTACAGCCGAATCAACGCCTCCTGAAACGGCAACCGCAACTTTTTTGTGCTTATTAAAAAAATCATTTATGTTCATAACTGCACCCTAAAATTAATTAATTAAATTATACATTAAATCTTTTTTTAATACAAGTGAGCAAAGAAGGTTATATTAAATTGCTTACGGCAAATACTATTGACGAGGTGCGATATATGGAATCAGTTTGGCAAAACGATACAAAGCTTAAAAGCTTTGAAAAATTAGAGGGTAATAATATAAAAACCGATGTACTGATAATCGGTGCGGGACTCACAGGGATATTAAGCGCATATATGTTAAAGCAGAAAAATATTGACTGTGTTATCGCCGAAAGGGACAGAGTTTTCGGTAAAACGAGCTCACACACAACAGCAAAAATAACCTATCAGACAGGGCTTATATATGACAGAATAATCAAAAACTATGGCATTCAAAAGGCGCAAATGTATTTTAATGCAAACAAAAAAGCTTTTGATGAATATAAAAGAATCTGTAAAAATATTGACTGTGATTATGAAGTAAAGGATAATTATGTTTACTCAATAAATAACCGGGCAAAGCTTGAAAAAGAAATTGACGCATTAAGTAAAATAGGATATACTGCCGATTTTTGCCGAACTCCAAATATTCCAATAAAAACAGCAGGAGCTGTCTGCTTTAAAAATCAGGCACAGTTTAACCCGATGAAATTTGCTGAAGGTATAATTAAAGGGCTGAAAATTTATGAAAACACACCTGTAATTGAAATTAAGAATAACACGGCAATCACCGACTGCGCAAAAATATCTGCAAACGCAATAATCGTTGCCACGCATTTTCCTTTCATTAATACGCACGGCGCATACTTCTTAAAGCTGTATCAGCACAGGTCATATGCACTTGCATTGACGGGCGTCAATAAAATTGATGCAATGTATGTTGATGAAAGCAATAAAGGGTTTTCGTTCAGAGGATATAAAGATTATTTGATTTTAGGCGGCGGAGGACACCGCACGGGAAAAAATAATTCCAATATAAAAGAGCTCTATGACCTTGCAGAAAATATATATCCCCACTCTAAAACAGCATTTGAATGGGCAGCACAGGATTGTATGAGCCTTGACGGAATACCTTATATCGGAAGGTATTCTTCAAAAACGAATAACCTGTATGTTGCAGCAGGCTATAACAAATGGGGAGTTATCGGTTCAATGGCGGGCGCAGAAATTTTAAGTGATATGATTAGCGGCGATGTAAATAAAGACTATGAGGTTTTTAACCCGTCACGCAGTATTCTTATGCCGCAGCTTGCAATTAACGGTATAGAAACAGTATTAAATCTTATTACGCCCAAAACAAGAAGATGCCCGCATCTCGGCTGCGCACTCAAGTGGAACAAATATGAACATTCATGGGACTGTGCCTGCCACGGCTCAAGATTTGACGGAGAGGGCAAGCTGCTTGAAAATCCGGCAAACACAGATATAAAAGCATAAAGGAGCAAAATTGCAAAACCGCCCTTATTACGCTAAACTAAAAAGCACCGGGCTTACGCTGCAAAATGTGTTGGAAAACAGGTATAATCAGACTTAGCGCCGAGATAGGAAAGGACATAAAAAAGCCTTGAAGCCAAACAGCTTCAAGGCTTTTGTGCGGCAGGGGCAGAAGGACTTGGTCTCGCCTGCCGCTCGGTCGGTGCTTCTAACGGCAACTTTTCAAGCATTTAATTTACGATTCTTGCAATTAAATAAAATCATCACATTTCAATGCATGTGCATATGCTTTTGTCAAGGCCAATCCTTTTTCATTGAAATTATCTACAAATTGATTTCTAACCTGCACTGCATATCTTTTTTGAGGATTAGTTATTTTCTC
>CAZYDW010000004.1:0-86570 GCA_964646445.1 uncultured Bacteroides sp. | reverse complement strand
AGAAAATAACTCTTGAAAAAGATATTGAAACTTTAAAAGAAATTATTACTGAGATTGAACGTAAACTTAATAGAAAAGTTAATGATATTAAAGTGGAAGCAATGTTTATTTGTAATGTTTGCGAGAGTTTTCAAAAATTGTCTAATAGTATAGAACTAAAAGAAATTAACGATATTATATATGGTATTCTGAAAAATATTACCCCACTTAAACAGTTTTCCTATGATAAATTTCAGTTTTCTGAAGATTTGTTTAGAAATATATCTGATGAATTAATTATTTTGAAAAGATTATCAAATGAAGTTAATGCACAGTTGAAAAACAAATCTAATTTACTTAAGGCGGAACTCTCACAAAATAATGAGTCGATAGAAAATTTGAAAAGAGGGAAAAAAGATTATCCTAAGGAATTGAATTCTTTTAAAAGCAGACTTATCCAAGAGCTAAGAAAAAATAATAAATTCTCTAATACGAATATATGGATATTAGCGGATTTACTTGAAATCAGAAGTCGAGAAGAAGTTTGGCGTGGTGCTGTTGAGGGGTACCTAGGAGTACAGAAATTTTATATTCTAACCGAGCCGAATGCTTATGGTGCAGCTTTAGGTATTTATAACCGAATAAAAAATGAGTATCAAGCATCATTTGGTCTTGTAGATATATCTAAATTGCAGGAGAGAGAAATAATTAAAGCGAAAGAAGGAAGCCTTGCTGAAAAGATTGAAGCAAAAAACTCCTATGCAAGAAAATATATTGATTATTTACTCGGCAGAGTAATATGCTGTAATCATGTTAATGAATTACGACAATATAAAACATCCATGACTGCAGAGGGAATGCTTTATCAAGGATATGTTGCAAGAAGATTGCAAAAAAAATCAATGGATGATTGCTACATAGGAAAAAGGGCAATTGAATATAGAATTAAATTGCTTAATTTGCGACAAGTGGAAATTAATAATGAATTGAATAATATTAATCCAATGATTTCTGAATTTGACAGAATTATCAATCATGAAATGTTATTCAGCAAAAGATATTTATCAGGAGATTTTTTAGATTCGAAATATGATTTCGAAAAATTAATAAAAAAGAATGAAGAAATAGAAAACGCAAGAAAAGAATATGATGAACTTGATTTATTTGCAATTCAAAATATCGAAAAAAGAATAGAGAACGTTAAAAAAGAAATAAAAGAAGAAGAAGGAAAATATGAGATCTTAGTTCGTAAGTCATCTGCTCTTGAGGTAGAAAAACGACAGTATGAGAATGATAAACTTCCTGAATTGTGCCAAGAGCATACCGCAAAGCAAGATGAAATAGATAATCATCCGTTTTTTGTTGGTGATTTTATTCAAACAGTAGGTATGCCTCGTTACAAGCAGGAACTAGAAAGACTACGTTTACCGAGTAAAATTTCTAAAAATTTCGGAGATAGTTTTAATCAGGCACAGAATAGCTTTAGTAAAGCAAAAAATGAGTTGATTAATGCAAGAAGAGATTTCACATTTAAATATGCTCCCTGTTCTTATCGTACTGATTCTATGGATAATTCTGAATATGAAAATGAATTAAAAAAGCTGAAAGAAAATGAGCTTCCTAAATATCTTGACAAGATTCGATTAGCTAAAGAGAGTGCGATGGAACAATTTCAAAATGATTTCTTGGCTAAGCTTAAATCGAGCATTGATGAAGTCTATGCTAAAGTAAAAGATTTGAATAGGGCAATTGATAAGTCGCAGTTTGACACGGATCGTTATCGTTTCAAAATTGAGAGAAATCCTGATTATGCAGATTATTATGATATGATTATGGATCCTGCTTTGGTTGAGGGTGATGGAGGATTATTTGCCATACCTTTCCAAGAAAAATATGGAGAATTAATCAAAGAACTGTTTGATAAGATTGTGTCTTCAGATGATACGCAATTAAATGCAAGAAAGCAAAGCGAATTGCAGAAAAATATTGAAATTTATACCGATTTTCGTACATATTTAAAATTTGATTTAGAAACAACAGATAAAAACGGAAATAAAGAATTGCTCTCACAGACATTAAATCAAAAATCGGGCGGTGAAACTCAAACGCCATTTTATATTGCTGTACTAGCATCATTTGCCCAGATATATAGGATAAATGACATGACAAGTGCTGGTAATACTGTAAGACTTGTTGTATTTGATGAGGCTTTTAATAAAATGGATAGCAATAGAATTATTGAAAGTATTAGGTTGCTGAGAAAAATGCACTTGCAGGCAATAATATGTACACCTCCAGAAAAATTGCCTGATATAATGCCTGAAGCTGATAAAACAATCTTAGTACTTAAAGATAATTATAGAATGTGTACAGTACCTTGGGGCAAGGAGCATAATTAAGGTGGAAGAAAAAATTATTATTAACCGACTTCTTGATAAGTTTGAAAAAAGCCAACATTTATTTAACCCACAATCTTCTAATCGTAGAGTTATGTTGAGAATAGAAAGGGATGAATTTCCTGAGTATGTTTTTGAAGATGCTGAAGTAAAAGATAAATGTAATTCAGCAGCGGCAAGATTAGAGAAATTAGGGTTAATTTCAATAGAATGGGTAAAAGGCATAAATAGAATTGATAAGTTGATACTTAATCTTGAATCTACTGAAAATGCATATATTTTTGTTGAACGCACGCATCCATTTAAAGAAGTAGAAAATTATTGTAAAATCATTGAATGCAGTCTTAGAAACATTAAAACCGAATGGATGGTAAAATGGCGTAATAGTGTTTGTGATAATATGAGAAAAACACTAAAAATTGATAATGATTGCAAAAAAGGCAAAGATTTCATAATGAAACTCGTAAAAGCATTTAGTGTATATGATTTATTAAATGATGACATTTCAATGCGTGCATTCAGTTCCAAATGTTATGGTGATACAAAAATTTTTGAAAAAGAAATTAAAGATGTGTTTTTAAAAATTGCTTGTAAGTATGATACAGCATTTCAAAATATATGTGCTGAAGATGATTTAAGTGTTAAAGATAAACTTGCTTATTTTGGAATATATGCAAGACCTGAAATATATGAATTTTCAGGAAATATATCTTTAATTACAGAAAATGGAAAACTCGACTTTTTTGCATTAAAAGATAGTGGTGCTGCGATTCGCAGTACCACTATATCCTTGATTAAAAGTATTGATTTGTCTAATATCAGTAAAGTGATTTTTATTGAAAATAAAACTAATTACGACGAATTTATTTCTTCTCAGAGCAATGACAGCACATTAGTTATTTATCATGGTGGTTTTATGAGTCCTCAAAAGCGAAGATTTATATTAGAAGTATTTGAAAGTGCTAAAGCAAAAGTTGAACTTCTTTTCTGGGCAGATATAGATTTAGGTGGATTTGAGATGTTTTACAAATTAAAAGAAATTATACCTTTATTAAAACCACTTAACATGTCTGCAGAAGATGTTTGTAAATATCATATGTATGGTCTTGAAAGAAATGAAAAATATTTACAGAAACTTCAAGAAGCAAAAACTAATAATAAATATCCACTCTTCAATGACACAATAGATATGATTTTAAAATATAGAGTTACTATTGAGCAGGAATCATTCTTACTGGAATAAAGAGTTTTTTGATTGTGAGAGATTTTTGAGAGACTTAAAAGTGAAAATTTGGCTTAAAATGGTGTGTTTCAAAAAGTGATTTTTACACTCTGGCTCCGTCATTTAAGGTTCGAATCCTAGTGCCTCTGACATATCAGGCTGACAAAAAGATGTCAGTCCGAAAAAAGCCCCGATTATATCGGGGTTTTTTGCATTTATCGGGAAAATATACTATTTGTATTATTTCATATTACAACGATGTACAATCAGGGACAGTCCCCGTTTGTACATCAAGCGGTAGTTTTTATCGAAAGCAAAAGCTTATCCGCTATCATTGCAATAAATTCGCTGTTTGTAGGCTTGCCCCTCTGCGACTGAATTGTATAACCGAAATATGAGGAAAGAACATCTACATCTCCCCTGTCCCACGCAACCTCAATCGCGTGGCGGATTGCCCTTTCTACCCTTGATGATGTGGTATTATACATTTTTGCAACCGTCGGATAGAGCACCTTTGTTACCGAGCCGAGCATTTCCGAATCATTTACAGACAGCTTAATTGCCGATCTCAAATACTGGTAGCCTTTGATGTGTGCCGGAACGCCTATCTGGCGCATTATGTCTGAAATAACTACATCAATATCACCGTCAGCCAACGGATTAATCTGGCGCTTTTTCTTTTCCGTCTTCCAGGACGAAAGACGAACAATACGCTTTGCCACCGAGCTTGGATTTGCCGGCTTGATAAAATAATAATCCACACCCGCACTAATCATCTGCTCCTCAAAATCCTGTGAATCCATTGAAGAAAGCAGAATAATCAGCGGCTTTTCGGTAAGTGACGAGTCAATATGCTCAAGTACATCAATGGCATCGCCGTTTGCCATAAATGCATCCATAACAACAGCATCAATATGCTGGCTGTCAATAGCCGAGATAACTCTTTCACCGTCCTTTGGCGTAAGAATAACATCATAGCCTGAATTTTTCAGTTCCTTCTGACACTCCTTGCCAAACTGACTGCTTTCATCTGCAACAAGAACCTTTAAATTGTTTTTCATCAAAAAAACCTCCTTCTTTATTTCTTCCACATATTACCACTTTTGAAAAGAAAATGCAAGCTTTTTTCACATTTTTTCGTGGTGTGTTTTCACTTTAAATTTTATTCGCCATTTTATTTTGAATTAACTGACGCTTTGCGATATTTTAAGCATTTTATCGGCAAAAATCGCATAGCCTTTTTTTGGATTATCGACTACCACATGCGTAAGCGCGCCGACTAATTTCCCGTTTTGAATTATAGGCGAGCCGCTCATTCCCTGTACAATTCCGCCTGCTTTTTCGATAAGCTCTTTGTCTGTTATTTTAATTACCATATTTTTTTCATTATTGCCCGAACGCATTGATATTCTTGTTATTTCAACATCATACAGCTTCGGTCCGTTTTCATCAATGGTGCAAAGTATTTGAGCGGCGCCTTTTTCCGTTTCCTGCTCGGCAGCAATACTGTAAAGAGCCTTGCCGCTGACATCTGTTTCATATTTGCCGTAAATACCGCTTATACTGTTAAGGCTTAAGGTGCCGATTACATCATTTGAAAAATCGCAGCAAAGCGAGCCTGTTTCGCCGTCATAGCTTTTATACAGCTTTGTGACCGCCGCCTCCACAGCCTCACCGTTTAATATGGGCATAATCTCGTTTGTATCCACATCTGTTATTGGATGACCGAGCGCCGCAATGGTGTTGTTTTCGGGGTTATAAAATGTAATTGTACCTATTCCGGCAGTTGAGTCCCTGACCCATATGCCTACCTTGTACTTGCCCTCTGCCGAGTAATATACGGGCTTTAATGTAAAGGTTTTATAATTGCCGTTTCGCTTGACTTGTATTTTATATTCACTGCCGTTATTATCATTAAACGCATCCTCAACCTGTGTTGATGTTGTTGTTTTTACACCGTTTATGCTTATTATGATATCGCCCTTTTGCAGCCCTGCATCTTTTGCGGGATTGCAGGTTCCGTTATCTGTTTGAACATCTCTTGTACCTACAATTATAACTCCGTCGGTATATAGCTTAATTCCAAAGCTTTCGCCGCTGACATAAACGCTTTTTTCTTCACTTTGCGTTACCTCTGCCGTCTTTACCGGTATAATACCCAAAAGCTTAATTTCACTGTCATTGGCAGAAACTCTTGTGCTGCTTTGATAATCGACCGGGGATTCGCTGCCGATATCAACCGTGTAAATGCTTTTAAGTGTAATCCTGCTTGATGAAAATGAAATTATTTCATCAGGCAAAAGCAAATCGCCGGCACATATAAGAGAAAAAATCAATAATGTAAAACAGGCAAGAATGATGTCAAATACTCTAATCGCTTTTTTCAAATAAATCACCGATTATAGTATTGACAAAAAATATAACGCTATTAAAAAAGCGCAAAGGCATAAACAATGCGAATCCAAAAAGCATCTGACCCTTGGACGCATATCAAATCTACCTTTACGCTTTTATTATTTTTTATGTAATTTAACTTTTATGTAAAACGCCCAGTCTTTGACAAAGCAAAAACATACTTTAAAAGCAGCCCTCAGGCTGTCAATAAAGCACACATAACAACGCCTTCGGCAGCTCACGGCAGACCGTAAGCGGACTAATTGCCGAGGACTTAATTTTATTCGCTTTTTTAGCATATCCGTCTGCGTGCGGAAATCCGTAAGCCTGCGTTTCCGCACGCAGACGGACTGTAAAGAAAACAGCCCGGTTATTTTATTTCATTAATACATTCCGCCGCCCTGCGCTGCTGCCATAGCCGCAGCCTGTGCAGCATCAGCCTGTGGGTCTTTAATGTCTGTTACAAGGCTTTCTGTTGTGAGCACCATAGCCGCAACAGACGCCGCATTTTGAATTGCGGAGCGTGTAACCTTTGCGGGATCAACAATACCCTCTGCAATCATATCGCAATAATTGTCGGTAGCAAAGTTGAAGCCATAGCCGACCTTGTCCGCGCTCTTTATTTTGTCAACGATTACGGAGCCTTCAAGACCCGCATTAAGAGCAATCTGACGAAGAGGCTCCTCAAGAGCTTTAAGAACGATTGAAACGCCGGTCTTGAAATCGGAATCATCGGTATCAAGTAATTTTTCAACATCAGAAGCAGCATTTATAAGAGCAACGCCGCCGCCTGCTACAATACCCTCCTCAACGGCTGCCTTAGTTGCAGCAAGAGCATCCTCGATTCTTAATTTTTTCTCTTTCATTTCGGTTTCGGTTGCCGCACCAACTTTAATTACCGCAACACCGCCTGCCATTTTCGCAAGGCGTTCCTGGAGCTTTTCGCGGTCAAAATCAGATGTTGAATTGTCAATAGCTGCTTTAATCTGAGCGACACGGCTCTTAATTTCATCGGTATCGCCTGCGCCGTCAACAATGATGGTATTCTCCTTTGTAACCTTAACCTGGCGGGCTTTGCCGAGCATATCCATTGTAGCGTCCTTAAGCTCAAGTCCGAGGTCGGAGGTAATAACCTGACCGCCTGTAAGAACAGCAATATCCTGAAGCATATCCTTTCTTCTGTCACCGAAGCCCGGAGCCTTTACGCAAACGCAGGTAAATGTGCCGCGAAGCTTATTGAGCAGGATTGTCTGCAAAGCCTCGCCCTCAACATCCTCTGCAACTATAACGAGCTTTTGACCTGATTTAAGAACCGACTCAAGCAGAGGAAGAATATCCTGCACCGATGAAATCTTTTTATCGGTAATAAGAAGCATCGCATCGTCGATTACAGCCTCCATTTTATCGGTATCTGTAACCATATAAGGAGAGATATAACCGCGGTCAAACTGCATACCCTCAACTACCTCGCACACGGTATCGGCAGTCTTTGATTCCTCAACTGTGATAACACCGTCGGCAGACACCTTATCCATAGCGTCGGCGATAAGTGAACCTATAAATTCGTCAGAAGCCGAAACAGTGGCAACCCTTGTAATATCCTCGCTGCCCTGAACCTGCTTTGAATTTGATTTTACAGCCTCAACTGTTGCATCAACAGCAGCCTTAATGCCGTTTTTAACTGCCATGGGATTTGCACCAGCAGCTACATTTTTCATACCCTCACTGACGAGTGCCTGTGCAAGTAGTGTAGCGGTTGTTGTACCGTCGCCGGCATCATCATTCGTTTTCGATGAAACCTCTTTAACAAGCTGAGCGCCCATATTTTCAAATGAGTTATCAAGCTCAATTTCCTTTGCGATTGTCACACCGTCGTTTGTGATAAGCGGAGAGCCGTATTTTTTATCAAGAACAACATTTCTGCCCTTCGGACCGAGTGTGATTTTAACTGTATCTGCAAGCTTGTCAATGCCTGCCTGAAGGGCTTTTCTTGCCTCTTCGCCGTAAATAATATCCTTAGCCATAATTAATTATCTCCTTTCATAGTTATTCAACAACAGCAAGAACATCTTTGACTGAAATAATTGTATATTCCTCGCCGTCAATCTTAACCTCTGTGCCTGAATATTTGCTGATAATAACCTTATCGCCGACATTAACAGTCATAGGGTTTTCATCTGTGCCTGTGCCGACAGCGATAACCTCACTCATTTCAGGCTTTTCCTTTGCGGATGCCGCAAGGATAAGACCGCTTTTTGTGGTTTCTTCAGCCTCAAGAGATTTAAGCAATACTCTGTCAGCAAGTGGTTTGATTGTCATAATAGTCACCTCTGTAAAATTAATTATTGATTATTGATTAGCACTCTCGCTCTTTGAGTGCTAACAAATACTATTTTAGCAATATTTTTCCATTTGTCAAGAGTATTAACAAAATATTTAAAAAATATAGCCGATTGATACTAATTAATAGCGTCAACCGACTGTTTATGATACTCATATTTTATCCAACAGGCACACAGCGTGGGCCGCTATACCCTGCTTTGTTCCCGTAAAGCCGAGCCCTTCCTCGGTTGTTGCTTTTACGGAAACATCGGCAAAGCTTATATTGCATACCTCAGCAATATTTTTTCGCATATCGGGAATATGCGGCGCCATTTTAGGTGCCTGTGCAAGAATTGTTGAGTCAATATTTATAATTTTATAGCCCCTGTCATTAACCTTTTTAACAACCTCTCTTAAGAGATTAAGGCTGTCGGCATCCTTCCACCTGTCATCGGTATCCGGGAAGAGATGACCTATATCTCCCATAGCCGCAGCACCGAGTATTGCATCCGAAACGGCATGGAGCAAAACATCGGCGTCGCTGTGACCGAGAAGCCCCAACGGACTTTCGATTAACACGCCGCCTATTATGCACCTTCTGCCCTGCGCGAGCCTATGAACATCATAGCCATGACCTATTCTCATTAATGCTCACTCCTTGATTTCAAAATAGCCTCTGCAAGCAAAACATCTTCAGGGGTAGTAATTTTTATGTTTTCATAGCTGCTTTTTATAACGGCAACCTCAAGTCCGTCATTCTCGGCAACAGCACAGTCGTCGGTAAAATCTTTGCCCTCTTTGTTAGCCCTGTCGAGTGCTTTTTTATATAAAGTCAAATCAAAAGCCTGCGGTGTTCTGACAGCGATAAGCTTATCTCTGTCCGGCGTATCAACGATAATATTGTGCTCATTTACAACCTTTATTGTATCCTTTACCGAAACACCAAGCGCCGCAGCATCACATATATCGGCCCTCTTTATTACGGCAGCCACCTCTTCCCTTGTAACAAGCGGACGCGCGCCGTCGTGTATGATTACAAGTCCGCATTTATCGTATTCATCAATGCTTTCAATCGCGTTTGTTACGCTTTGCTGACGGGTGCTGCCGCCAAAGCAATAGGTTATATCATATTTATCAAGTATAGCTTCAAATCTCTCAAGGTCACATTCACGGCAGACAACAATTATTTCATCAACTTCATTAATTGATGAAAAAAGCTCAACAGTCCTTTCAATAACGGTTTTTCCGTTTAAAGGCAAAAGAAGCTTGCTTTTATCCGATTTCATCCTTGAGGAATTGCCCGCTGCTAAAATAACGGCAACATTATTCATTTTTAAGCGCCTCGATTTCTTCAATGGCAGGGGTTGCAAATTCGGTATTATATGTGTCATATATTACATATCCGAACCTTGCGCCATTAGGTTTTTTTATGTTTTTAACAAGTGTATAATCAACAGCAACATTTGATGATGAACGAGCCTTGCTGAAATAAGCGGCAATTACGGCGCAGTCATGAATGGCTGCATCTGTGATTTGCCTGCCTGCCGTTTCGCAGATAACATGACTTCCGGCAAGTGACTGAACATGAAACCAAGTGTCATAATTTTTTGCGCTTTTTAGAGTAAGCCTGTCATTCATAATGTTATTTCTGCCGACAAGAACCCTGAAGCCGTCACGGGTTTTAAATTCAATCGGCTTCAATGGTTTTTCATTTTTCCTTTTTGAAGCTGACCTTTTTAAATATCCGCCTTCATACAGCTCTTTTTTTATTTCGCTTATTTCAATATCGGTTTCAGCTCTTGATAGTGCATCAATAACCGTTTCAAAATACCTTGCCTCGGCATTAGCTTCATCAATAAAGTCATTAAGCTTGCTTTGCGCAGACTGTTTTTTGCGATACTCCTTATAGTATTTCTGAGCATTTTGCACAGGCGTAAGCATGCTGTCGGCAGGTATTCTTACAATACTGTTATTGTCATAATAATTTTCAACATCATAATATGCAGAGCCTTTTTTCAGACGATACTGATTAGCATTAATTAAATCGCCGTAAAGCCTGTATAAGTCCTTATCACTGCAGGCTTCAAGCTCGGCTGACCTGTTGGCTGCTTTTCGCTCAGCTCTTTCATGCAGTGTTGAGAGCATTTTAAATAAATCGGCGCTGCGAGCCTTAACTCGCGCCAGCCTTGTCCTCTCATAATAAAAATAATCAAGCAGTGATGAAAAGCTTTCAAACTCACGAATTTCGGCAAGAGCGTCATATTGCCTAACATTAATAAATGTAAAGTCAACAGGCTTATCGGTAATTATTGCAACAGGCACGGGATTAAGCGCCATTTGCCTGAAGTCCTCAACGCAAAGCCCGTTTTCAAGCTCACGGCATATTATGGGAGATATACCCTTAATAGTATCCAAGGACGCCTTATAAACAGATTTGCCGCTTATACTTATTTTATTTTTTATCGTATTAATATCATCGGTAAAAATATTCAGCTTATCCTGATTTGGCGGCGGGCAATAATAAATTCCCGGCAATATGCGCCTGATATGCGACTTTGTTTCGTCAACCCTTTTAACCGCGTCAATTATTGTCGCGTTTTTATTGATAAAAATGATATTTGAATATCTTCCCATTATTTCAACTGCAAGAGTAAAGGCTGTTTTGTCGCCGAGTTCATCGGTTGCGCTGAAATCAATAAAAACAATTCTTTCAAGATTGTCCTGCCTGACATCGGTAATCAGCGCGCCGGTAAGCCTTTTGCGCAAAAGAAGACAAAGCATCGGCGGCTTTGCCGGATTTTCGGGCGGGTGATTGGTGAAATGAATACGGGCGCTGTCGGCGTTGCAGGAAAGCATAAGTCTTTTACTGCCCTCACGCCGGCGGAGATGTATTACCAGCTCGTCACAGGAGGGCTGATATATCTTATCAACTCTGCTTCCGACAGCAAAGTCAGCTATTTCATTTTTAAGATGATATAAAAAAATTCCGTCAAGTGCCATAGTTTTTAAATTGATAATATGGGATTGCCGGCAGGTGAGGCGAAAAACCTGACATCGGTAAATATTTTTTCAAGCTTATCCTTTATCATAAGGAAAGGAACAGATTCTGTTTCAAAGTGCCCTGCAGATATAACCGCAAAGCCCGCCTCGCTTGCGTCGAGCATTTCATGATATTTCAAGTCGCCCGTAATAAAGCAGTCGGCATTTTTCATTGCGTCATCAATAAATTCGCCGCAGGAGCCTCCGCCGAGCGCAACGGTTTTAATCGGCTTATCGGTATCGGTATAGCGAATACCGCTGCAGCTTAAGGTATCGCTGACAAACAATGCAAAATCATCAATACTCATTTCACACGGCAGACTGCCGCAAACAATATAGCCGTTATCAAGCCTTCTTATATCCTCAAGCTTCAGAAGCATCGCAAGATTATCGTTTATTCCGCCTTTTGCCTTATCAAAAGGAGTATGGATACTGACAGCCGATATATCATTTTTAACAAGCTCATAAACGGCACTGCCCTTTTTGAGCTGTTTAACACCGCTGAATATAACGGGATGATGAGTAATAAGCATATCGGCATTAATGCTCTTTGCAAATTCAACAGCCGATTTTGAAGCATCAAGGCTTAACACAACAGTTTTTACCTCTTTTCGGTAATCGCCTATCAGAAATCCCGAATTGTCCCAATCCTCCTGATTTTCAAAGGGTGCGATAGTATTTATGTAATCACATATATTTTCAACTGTTGTCATAGCTTTTCCTCCAAAGCGGATATAACATCATCATAGTATTCTCCGCCGAGCTGTTTGTTCCTAAGGTAATTAAGAAGATGCATAAAATATTCCTTGCAGCCAAAATCCTTAATTTCGCCGAGATAGTAATCGGCTCGTACATGGTCGGTAATATTACCTGTATATTCGGCATCAAACACCGAATAATGATGAGCATATTCACTTACAATAACATCGTTGATGATTTCATATCCGTTATCATATAGAAATTTTCTTGCATATTCGGGGTGCGTCATCGGGTTAAGAATTATGTGCTTTTTGTATGCATAATTGCATTTTGACAGTATTTTTGCAATCAGCTCACCGCCCATACCGGCAATAATAATTGTATCAATTTCATTATCGCAAACATTGTTAAGTCCGTCAGAAAGCCTGACCTTAACGGCATCAGAAAGCCCCTCCTGCAAAACAAGCGCTTTGCACGAGGACAACGGCATTTCGTTCACATCGCACGCAACGGCACTTTTAACAATACCCTGCTTAACGAGCCATACAGGCAGATATCCATGGTCTGTACCCACATCGGCAACGGTGCTGCCCTTTTCAACAAGAGCAGCGACCGCACAAAGCCTTCTTGATAAATCGGGCATTATTTTGAAATAAGAGCGTTTATCTTTTCAACCAGAGCATCGGCATCGGTTGCATGAACCATACAAGCCTGTTCAATTGTTTCTCCTCTTGAAGCAGGGCAGCCGAGGCAGTGCATACCTATCTCAAGAAAGAGAGGAGCCGCATTCGGGCAGGCGTCAAGAATATCGCCGATAATTGTGTTTTTTGTAACTTCTGTCATTTTAAAAATCTCCTTTACATCTTTTATCAATATTATTTATAACACAAATAATAATTGATTGCAAGATTTGTTATAATGTGTTAATATATTAGACGGTGGTGAAAGCTATGGAAAAAGAATTTAACCCTGCAATGCAGTTTGACGCATTCACGGCAGGTATTGAAGACGGTGGGCTTCGCTCAAGCTCGTCAATATCAATCATCGTCTGTTATATTCTTGCCAATTGCAGCGAAAAAATTACTGCGCAGAATATTATTGACGCAATGGTCGTAGGCAAAATAGCAAATTATTTTGAAATTTCAAATGCAATTTCCAAAATGAAAAACAAGGGTTATATTGAAGAACAGGAGGATGGAACTCTCAAAATTACCGCCGACTGCAGGTTTCTTGTTGATCTTGTTGAAAATGATTTGCCGATAACCGTAAGAGAAAAAAGTATTGAGCTTGTAAGAAAGCTTGCCGCCATTGATGTAAATAAAAAGGAAAACAAGGTAATCATTGAAAAAGCCGATGCAGGCAAATATCTTATAACAATGCATATCAGCGATGTTGACTGTGATTTTATGGAGCTGAAGCTTTATGTTGCGAGTGAAACACAGGCAGTTGTTATTAAAGAAAAATTTGAGCAAAATCCCGCGGCAGTATATGAAAACTTAATAAATTCGATTTTTGAATAATGAAATGTCAAAAAATGCACGGAGCATAAGGAATCCGTGCATTTTATTTTATCTTTTCAAAAAGGGCTGTAAAAAGCTTTCGTTTTTTACAGCCCCTTTTTAAGATTATATGCCAAATCAATAATTTATGTAAAATTATTATTCAGTTGCCTCTGCTGCTTCCTCAGCAGTTTCCTCGGCGGTTTCCTCAGCAGTTTCCTTGGCGGTTTCCTCAGCTGCTTCGGGTTCCGGCTCATCAGCCTTATCATCGGCAAGAACAGGGATTACCTCCTCAGGCTTTTCAATAAGCTCCTTGATAGAAAGGGATACCCTCTTTTTATCAAAATCAATACCGATGATTTTAACCTCAACCTCATCGCCGACAGTTAAAACATCAGCAGGCGTTTTAACTCTTACCCAAGAAATTTGGCTGATATGAATAAGACCGTCAATACCCGGAATAATGTTTGCAAATGCACCGAAAGCAGCAATGCTGACAATCTTCGCCTTGCAGGTTGAACCAACGGGATATTCGTTTTTAAGAATTTCCCATGGGTTGTCCTCAATCTTTTTAAAGCCGAGCGAAATTTTCCTGCTTTCCTCATTAAGAGCCTTGATTGTAACCTCAACAACATCACCGACATTGACAATCTCTGACGGATGCTTAATTCTGTTCCACGAAAGCTCACTGATATGAATCATACCGTCCATACCGCCGATGTCAACAAATGCACCGTAGCTTGTAAGCGACTTAACGGTACCGGTAAGCTTTTGACCGACTTCAAGAGTTTTCCACAAAGCCTCCTGCTGTGCCTTTTTTTCTTCGTTTGCAACCACTTTGATTGAACCTACAGCACGCCTTCTTGCAGGGTTTATATCAATAACCTTGAAACGAACGGTTGTATCTTTAAGAATATCAAGCTCCTGACCGCGAGGAACACCCGTAAGAGATGCAGGAATGAATACACGGCTGCCCTTTGCAATAACAATAACGCCGCCCTTTACTACAGAAACGACGCTGCCTTCCAACACCTCGCCAGACTCTTTGGCAGCAGCAATATCCTCCCAGCCCTTAAACTGGTCAACAAGCTTTTTAGAGAGCTTCAATATTCCCTCGCTGTCATCTGTCTTCATAATTACAAGGTCAAGAACATCGCCGATGCTTACAGCATCTTCAGGCTTTTCAATGGGTTGTGATGAAAGATCGTCAAATGCGATAACGCCTGTATGCTTTCTGCCTTCAACATCAACATAAACCTCTGTCGGTGTAATGTTGACGACAGTGCCTTTTACGACCTTGCTTTTTTCGTCTTTTCTGAATGATTCTTCAAACATTTCTTCGAAGGTTGCCTCACCATCAGCAGATGCTTTGACAGCAGCCTTATCGGCTTTATCAGCGGTATCTGCTGTCTCCACAACTTCTTCAGTGACAGCTGAAGTTGTTTCAACTTCCTTTTCAATATTTTCTTCGGACATGGTTTTTAGTACCTCCTTGATAATAACCGAGGGTGTCGAAGCCCCGGCTGTAACACCAATAACCTTATAAGCTGAAAGGTCAATATGCTTAAGCTCATCAGCCGTTTCAATAAGAAACGCATCTGCATTTTTACTGCACACATCACGAAGCTTACAGGTATTTGATGAATGTCTGCCGCCGATAACAATCACAGCATCCGCCTGCTTTGAAAGCAAAGCCGCTTCCTCCTGTCTATCGGCTGTAGCATTACATATTGTACTATAAATTCTGCAATTTGTATATAGTTTTTTTAGAATTTTCTCGCATTTTTTCCATTCTTTTAATGAAAAAGTTGTTTGTGACACGCAAATCAGTGAATTTTTTTCACTTAATTTGTTGATTTTAAGTATTTTTTCAAGCTCGCTGCTGTTATTGAACACATAGCTTTTACCTCTGCAATAAGAGCGTATGCCCATAACCTCCGGATGATTTTCATCACCGGCAATAAGTGTGACCGTATCATCGCTCTGCTCACTGACAATCCTGTGGATTTTTGATACGAACGGGCAGGTTGCATCAACATAATTAAGCGAAAGCCGTTTTGCTTTTTCAATAACTGATTTGAGGGCACCGTGTGTTCTTATTACAACGGTATAGTCCTTGGGGCATTGTAAAATATCATCAATGATTTTAACTCCCTTACTTTCCAAATCCGAAACAAGCTGACTGTTATGAATAATAGGTCCGAGTGTACATACCTTCTCGCCTTTTTCAACAAGTTCATAAACAAGATTAACCGCACGGTCAACGCCGAAGCAAAAGCCCGCTGTTTTTGCTAATTTAATCAATATGCCTTTCAGCCTCCCAAAGAGATGTTATACTGCCCATTACCATATCTGCCGCGTTTTTTATTGCAGACGGCGGCAAATCGTCCTTGTCAAGACCAAGCTCACTGTTTTTAATTATTTTTCCGTAGGATACGGTTACTTTTTTACCGGCTTTGATTTTGCCGTTGCAGCATATTGCGACAGGCAGAACATCTGCGCCTGTTGCTTTTGCAATAACCGCAACTCCCGCCTTCGCCCTTTGTGGCACACCGTTTTTGTCCTTAATCCTTTTGCCCTCAGGGCATATTGCCATTACATGCCCTTCTTCAATTATCTTAATTCCGTAATCAATAGCCGATGTATCACCCTTCCCCCTTTTAACGGGGAAACCGTACATATGAGTTATAAACCACGCAACAACCGGATTTTCAAAAAGCTCTGCCTTAGCCATAAAGTGAAGCGGCGCGACGCACTTGGGGCAGGCTACAAAAACAGGATCAAACGCGCAGGTATGATTAATGGCAACTATGTAATTTGTACGGTCGGTCGGGACATTTTCAAGTCCCTTGAATTTAACCCCGTACAAAATCCTGACAAGCGGTCTGAAAACGACCTTAACGAAGTTGTAAAGCCTGTAATGCTTTACCTGTGAATAATCAAAATCTTTCACTGCATATTCTCCTTAATAATTTTAACAATCAAATTGACCGACTCCTCAAGCGTACAGCTTGAAGTATCAGCCGTTATTGATTCATCACTCGGCTTAAGCGGTGCGATTTCACGGTGACTGTCCTGATAATCACGCTTATTTACATCATCAAGCACCTCATCAAATGTAACGCTCTCGCCCTTTTCAATAAGCTCTTTATATCGCCTCTTTGCCCTGCATTGGGGTGTTGCAGTCAAAAAGATTTTCGGTTTTGCATTCGGCAAAACAACGGTTGCAATATCTCTGCCGTCCATAATAACATTATTATTTTTTGCTATATCACGCTGCAGCCCAAGCAGAAATTCACGAACCTTTGGTACTGCCGAAACCCTTGAAGCACCCATTGATATTTCGGGAGTTCTGATAAGTGCGGAAACATCCTCACCGTTAAGATAAACTCTTTGCTCTGAATTATCGTCAAAGCTAAGCTTAACATCAATATCATCGAGCATTTTTATAATGCCATCGTCGCGGTCAATAACGCCGTTTCTGACTGCTGAAAGAGCGATTGCGCGATACAATGCACCTGTGTCAACATAGATAAAGCCGAGCTTTCTTGCGGCGGCTTTTGCGATGGTCGATTTACCTGCGCCGGCAGGACCGTCAATAGCTACATTAATCATAGCCTACCTCCTCAAATTATCTGCAAGACGAACGGCGGTTGAAAATGCAATTTGCAGATTAAAGCCGCCCGTATATGCATCCACATCAATAATTTCCCCTGCAAAATAAAGATTATCAACAATTTTTGATTTCATTGTTTTAGGGTCAATTTCATTAACATTTATTCCGCCTGATGTTATAATTGCCTCATCAATAGGGCGAAATCCGGTTATATCAAGGCTTAAATTTTTAATAAGGTGAACAAGTGAAAGACGATTTTCACGAGTAATCTGATTTACCTTTTTACTGTTTTCGATACCGCTTAATGAAGCTATAACCGGGATAAGCTTTTTAGGCAACAGTTTATTAAGCGAATTTACAAAATCTTTATTTGACAAATCCTTGAAATCCCTTTGAATACGCTTATCAAGAGCGTCATTATCAAGAGCGGGCTTTAAATCTATAACCGCTTTATAATCGGCATTGCCCATATTTCTGATATGGCTTGAGGCTGACAAAGCTATCGGACCGGAAATACCGTAGTGAGTAAAAATCATTTCACCGAAATCGGTAAATATGCTCTTATTATTTTCAAAAACCGTAAGCCTGACATTTTTGAGCGAAAGTCCCTGGAGCGAGGGAATAAAGTTATTTGAGCACACAAGAGGCACAAGGCTCGGCTTCGGCGCAACCACAGTGTGGCCGACAGACCGAGCAAGCTCATACCCGTCGCCCGTTGAGCCGGTGAGCGGATAGCTTTTTCCGCCGGTGCAAAGCGCTGCAAGGTCACATTTTATTCTTGTTTTATCGTCAAGAATAACGGCTGTTATGCGCCCGTCTTCAAGCTCAAATGCCTTTGACCTGCCTTGAATTATCTTAGCGCCGCTTTTCAGGCAATATTTAACAAGCGCGTCAACAATATCAACAGCCTTGTCGCTTTTCGGAAATACCCTGTTGCCGCGTTCAACTTTAAGCTCTACGCCGAGCTCCTCAAAGAAAGCCATAGTATCATATGGCATAAAATTTGAAAATGCCGAATACATAAATCTCGGATTGGTAGCAACATTTGAAATAAGCTCGTCAAGGTCAAATAAAGCATTGGTAACATTGCACCTGCCCTTGCCGGTAATCATCAGCTTTCTTGCAGGTCTGTTCATTTTTTCAATAACGGTAACATCAAAGCCGTTTTGCGCGCAGCGCCCCGCACACATAAGCCCCGCGGCTCCTGCTCCCGTAATAACTAAATGCGGCATAATCAATTCCCCTGCTCAAATTCATCAAGCTCTGATGAGAGTGCTTCCCATTCAGAGTAAAGCCCGTCTCTTTTAACCGTAAGAGCATCAAGCCTTGATGTAAGCGCCATAAGCTCATCATATGAAGATGATGATAATTTTTGATTAATATTCTCTATTTCAAGCTCTGTCGAGTCGATTTGCTCCTCAAGCCTTGAGAGTGAGCCTTTGAGCTTTCTTATATTACTTTGGCGTTCCTTCTTCAGTTTATAATCATTCACCTTCGGCTTTTTGTCTTGCACCTTTTTAACAGCATTAATATATCTGTGCTCGCTGTAATCGTCAAAATTGCCGAGAAAATTGTTGCAGCCGTCGGGTGTAAGCTCAATTATCCTTGTTGCAAGCTTGTTTATAAAATATCTGTCGTGTGAAACAATGAGCATTGTGCCCTGATAATCAAGCAGTGTATTTTCAAGCTCCTCCCGTGAAAGGGCGTCAAGATGATTTGTAGGCTCGTCAAGCAAAAGAAAATTGTACCCGCCGAGCATAAGCTTCAAAAGCGCAACTCTCGCGCGCTCACCGCCCGAACAAAGCTCAAGCTTTTTAAAAGGCTCCTCGCCTTTAAAAAGAAATGCAGCAAGAGCATTTCTGATTTTTGTTTCGGTCATATACGAAAACGCTGTCCAGACCTCATCAATAATTGTTCTTGATAAATCAAGATGCTCCTGCACCTGATCAAAGTAGCCTGTCATAAGCGACGCACCGAAAGAAAAACAGCCGCCGTCGCGGGAAAGGTCGCCCATAAGTATTTTGAGAAGTGTTGTTTTTCCGCAGCCATTGTCACCGAGTAAAAATACCCTCTCGCCTCTTTTGATATTGAATGAGACATTTTCAAAAAGCACCTTATCTGCGAAGCTCTTTTTTAAATCGGTAACCGAAAGAACATCATCGCCGGAAATACATTTCGGCGTAAAATCGAACCTGATTTTTGAAGCCTTGCTGTCAGGCATAACAAGCTGCGCTTTAATTCTTTCAACAACCTTTTCCTTGCTTTCGGCTGTTTTAATATTTTTCTCCCTGTTCCACCGGCGCTGCTGCGCTATGATGCCCTCAAGACGCTCGATTTCTTTAATATCATTATTATATTTATCCTCAATCGCCTTTTGCTCAGCCTTCTTTTTTTCAAGAAACACGGAATAACTGCCGATGTATGAACGAGCCTTGCAGTTTTCAATTTCAACGGTTTTATTCGTTACCCTGTCAAGAAAATATCTGTCATGGCTGATTACAATAAACGAGCCGTTAAAATTTTTCAAAAAATCCTCAAGCCACTGAATCGCGCTGATGTCAAGATGATTTGTAGGCTCATCAAGCAAAAGAAAATCAGACCTTGAAAGCAAAAGCTTTGCAAGTATAAGCTTTGAGCGCTGACCGCCTGAAAGCTTTGATGTAGGCATATCAAAATCATTTTCACTGAAGCCAAGCCCGATAAGTGCAGAGCGTGTCATTGATTTATATGTAAGACCGCCGTTAAGATTAAAGCGATTTGTCAGACTGTCCTGCTTTTCAATAAGGCTCTGCGAATGTTCGCTTACAAGAGCCTTGTTAATTTTTTCAAGCTCCGTTTCAATTTCAATTAAATCATCAAATACCGAAACAAGCTCCTGCCAGATAGTTCGCTCAAGGCTGCAGGTATGCTGCTGCATATAACCGAGCCTTGTATTTTTTGATATAAAGCAGCTTCCGAAATCGGCAGTGTATTCGCCGATAATAAGCTTGAAAAGTGATGTTTTGCCGACACCGTTCATACCGACAAGACCTACCTTTTCCTGCTCCTTAACAGCAAAGCTTACATTTGAAAACAGCGTTTTATCGCCGAAAGACAATGTTAAATTTTGAACATCCAAAACATTCATAACAAAAAATCTCCGAATTACTCATTATATTTTACACTATTTTTAATTGAAAGTATAGTAAAAATTTGTTATTATATAAAAGAAATAAATTGTAAAGGATTATTTTATATGGAAATTTTAAAGTTAAAGCCTGTTTTCAAGGACTATATATGGGGCGGAACAAGGCTTAAAAGCGATTTCGGATTTGAATGTGAATACGACAAGGTGGCTGAAGGCTGGATGCTTTCCTGCCACAAGGACGGGAAAAACACTGTTACAGGCGGCGAGTATGACGGCAAAACGCTTGACGAGGTTATTGAATTAAACGGCAAGCAGCAGACAGTCGGAACACGAAGCCTTGATTTTCCCTATTTTCCGGTGCTCATAAAGCTTATCGACGCTAAGGATAATCTTTCAATTCAGGTGCATCCTGATAATGAATATGCACAAAGGGTTGAGGGCGAATTCGGCAAAACCGAGATATGGTATGTTCTTGACGCGGCAGATGACGCAAAGCTTATTTACGGCTTTAAGGACAAAATAAGCAGTGAAGAATTTGAAAAGGCGATTAGGAATAATACGCTGACTGATGTTTTAAACAGCGTTAATGTCAAAAAGGGCGATTTGTTTTTCATTGAAGCGGGAACTGTTCACGCAATAGGCAAAGGTACTCTGATTGCCGAAATTCAGCAAAATTCAAACACAACCTACAGGGTTTACGATTACGGCAGAGTCGGTGCTGACGGAAAGCCGAGAGAGCTTCACATCAAAAAGGCAGTTGATGTTTCAAAAACACAGCCGCCAAAATACGATATAAAGCCAATGGGAAAGCCTGAAAAGCTTGACTGCTGCATTAAGACACTTTTGACAAAATGCGATTTATTTACGGTTAATCTTTTTGAAATCGACGGGAATATCGGGCTTTATGCTGATGAAACGAGCTTTAATCATATTCTTGTCACAGGCGGAAACGGCAGTATTGACAAAACCGATTTCAAAAAAGGCGACAGCTTTTTTGTGCCGGCAGGCTACGGAAAATATGAAATAAAAGGCAAATGCGAAATAATTGTAACAAATATATAATTTTCTGAATAAAAGGTCACGGCAGTGCAATACTAACTGTGACCTTATTATTTGGAGTGATAAAAAATGAAAATCATCAACAATACCGCGCTGATACTTGCTATTATCGGCGGTATTAACTGGGGTCTTATAGGTTTATTCAAGTTTGATTTGGTCGCATGGATATGCGGAGGACAGGATGCTGTATTCGCAAGGATAATTTACAGCCTTGTAGGTCTCGCGGCAATATGGTGCATAAGTCTTCTTTTTTCAGGCACAACAAGCGAAGAATAAAAATCAAAGCGTCTTAGCATTAAAGTTAAGACGCTTTGATTTTGGAAATTATCATTATACGAAATAATCCGTTTTGTATAAATCTCTGTCAATATAATATTCAATGTGATGACCGGTTGCTGTATAAACCTGAAGGGTAAGTGATGAATCATATTGAAACAGGTATGAAGGATTATTGTCCGTGCCGGCGTTTTTTCTGTAGCTGCAGCCTATTTCATCTGCAAGAGCTTCGAGCTGATCATCCGAAAGAAGAGCCTTATCCTTGCAAAACTCCTCAACCTTTGGAGTAATATCCGAAATCACATCATCATAAGCACTTGTCACAGGGAGAGTTGTGGTCTGCTGTGTTGTTTCGTCAGGGTCAACATATGTGCTTTTGTCCTTATGCTCCCCGCAGCCTGAAAAAGCCGTAAGCATCAAAAGAGCACATACTGATAAAATCATATATTTTTTCATTAATACACCTCAAAAATTATTCATAAAATCCAATTGATTTGATAACGGGATTGCTCCTTGACTGGCGAATGACAAGCACTGCGCCCGTACATCTTGCACCGCCGAGGGGAATTATTTTTTCAGAGCCGATTACCGTGCCTTTATAAACTTTCTTATACTTGCCGTTTGATTTTTTTATATAAAGGTCAAATTTTTCTATGCGCTGGCTTGAGCGTATATCCTCGCAAATAACTGCATATTTAAGCTTTTTATCACTGTCAAAAGTATATTCAAGACAGCCGTTATCCTTTGAAAGCATACCCGGCTGATTAATCACAACAGGCTTTTGCGTAATTGATTTGATTTTTTTGCCGAGTGATTTCAGTACCCTTACATCCCTTGCGTGAATAACACCCTTGTCCGTGGGCGGGACATTAAGAAGAAGGGAGCAGTTATTACCTACTGAATTAAGATAAATATCAAAAAGCTTTTTCGGGGATTTAACGGTTTTGTTTCCATCAGGAGAATAAAACCAGCCCTTGCGTATGGAAACATCAACCTCGGCGGGATACCAGCAAAGAAACGCGTTTTTTGAAAGAATTTTCCTTGAGCCCAAATCCTCATCCTTTGAATCAAGCTTTTGCAGAGAAGAAGCCGCAGAGACACTTTGCTGTGATTGCCCTTGAGTTTTTTCACAGTCTGTAAGCATTAAGGGAACTACGCTGTATTCGGACTTTCTCGTTTTTCCGCCCTCATTGCCGACCCAACGAATGTCAGGTCCGCAAACAGCAATATTTGCACCCGGCTGCAGCTTTCGGATAAGGTCATAATAACGCTGCCAGTCATATTCAAACTTAACTGCATTTGAGCCCTTTGCGCCGTCAAACCAGACCTCAAATATTTCGCCGTAATTTGTAAGCAGCTCAGTAAGCTGATTACAGAAATAATCATTATATGCATCAGTGCCGTAGCGCTTATCGTGCATATCCCACGGCGAAAGATAAATACCGAAATCAATATTCTGCCTGTGACATTCATTCGAAAGCTGCTTTACGGCATCACCGTCAAAGGCAGTATTTTTTATACAGAAATCGGTATATTCACTTCGCCAAAGGCAAAAGCCGTCGTGGTGCTTACAGGTTAATATTATACCCGTCGCGCCGCTTGCTTTAACTGCCTCAACCCACTGCTTTGCATTAATTGATTTTATTGTGAAATCATCGCAGGTTTCAATACCCGCTCCCCACTCACGACAGGTTGCGGTATTCATACCGAAATGGATAAATGCATAAAACGGCTTTTCGCTGTGCCTCAGCTGATTTTCATTCGGAACGACCGAAATATAACGTTCAACCTCGCTGTCATAAAGAGGCTGTTTGTTGTTATCGGTTGCCCAGTTCTTATTAAAATCCGCCGCCATATCAGTGTCCTGCCTTTTCAAGCGTTCTTGATTTAATTTTCTTTTTGCTTTGTTCAACTCTCCTGCCGTTTTTGCCGTTATTATTATGTCTTACAAAGTCATCCTTATCATTGAGCATCCATACGCATTTTGAGTGAAGATACCAAAGCTTTTCCTTTAAGCTTTTACGGAATGTAAAGCTTCTTTCGGAAACCTCATCATAAAGCAAAGTTACAAGCGATGCCGCAGGCAGACTGCTCTCACACGCTGAAAGAATAATTAAATCGGAATTGTCGGAAAGCTCAATAACGCTATTGCCGTCAACCTCAATGGTAATTACCCACAGGTAAATATTCTTTGCGTAAATATCCCTGCCGTTTTTATCGTGTGCATGGGTTGCATCAAAACCGAGATGACCTGATTTAACATAAGCCGTATCGCCTAAATTATACAAATCCCATGCGGCATAAGCCTGCTCATCTGAATTAACGGTCCTGTATACGGGATTACCGTCAACCGTAAATTTAACTGCAAAATCCTTATTAAGATGCCCTGTGCAAAGGAGCTTCAGACTTTTTGCGGTCTTTGATACCGTGATTTTATTTTCAGCGCTGACAAGCGCATTTTTGTAATTATCCTGCGAAATTGTAAATTCTCCGCCGAACGCATTAATCCTTTCGGGTATAATTTCACGGGGAATATAATATGCAAATTCGTCACATTTTTCATCCTGCTTTGTAATGAATTTACTGTTATATTCAAGCTTAACGGGCTTTATTACAGGCTTATCTTTTTTTAAAGCTGACGGCTTTTTAAGCTTAAGCGCAAAGGTTTTAACCTCATACGGCTTAAAGCTTGTAAAAAGCGCGCCGCCTTCAACCGAGGCGTCAGCCTTATATTCCTCGCTTGCCCACAGCTCCCGTGCGCTCTCAATACCCTCGCCCATTGTAAAGGTAAAGTCCTTGACATTTTTATTCGCGCCCTCATTGAAACGGACTATCACCTCGCCGCTTTCAATATTGTGGTGCGGCATTTTAAGCGCACGAAGGATAACATCATCGCCGTTAAGCTTTATAAAAGAATATTCGCTGCCTATCCTGCCCTGATGCCTGTCAAGCACCATTGCAGTAAGGGGCTGCGAGTAAAGCTGTGCCTCTCTTTGAGTTTGTGCGCCGACTTTACCCTTATGGCTGAAAATTGCAAAGGAATATCTGTTAAGTCCCAAATCCATCATCGACTGCATTGAGTCAATACGATAATTTCTTTTCGGCGTATGTATTGCTGTAAGTCGAAGTGTTTTATCGTTGAACTTATCCCAGCCGTGCTTACATTCGCTTAAAACAGAAATACCGAAAGCATTGCTTTTATCGGTTATATCTGCCCATTTCTGTGCGGGAACCTCAAAAAGCTTTTCGCTCATATTTGTTCGCTCTATCGCGCCAAGTCCCAAATCAAAAACAGCTTTTTCGTTTTCGGCTGTAAATGAAAAAATATTTTTGCACATTGTGCGCATTGACCGCCATTCTATCTCGCTGTAAACCTCAACGGTATTTCCGCCGTCGGTAAGTAAAATAAGGTTTGTAAAATCCGATTTTCCGTCAGACTGTTTAACCTCAAATGCGACACGCGCGCATCCGCTTTCTGCAATTTTTACCGAAACGAGCTGCGGTATTCTGTCAGGCTCCCTGTTTGCCTCGTCATAATTCATTTCCCATGCGGGCCAATCCTTTGAACCCGTATATCTGAACTGACCGAGAACTATGGGCGCTGACAAAAGCTCCCTTTCGTTATCCTGCTTATCAATAATTGATGATATATCGCCGTTTTTGTTAAGGCGAACTATGTATTTCTGATTTTCCATAGTACAGTCATTTATTGATAACGAGGTGTCAAGGGAGCACGGCTGCTTTGACGGCCTTGCATCAAAAACAGCAAAGCCGAGAGCATCGACATCCGCAATAAACAAAAGCTCTGTTATACCGTTTTCAAGCTTATTTATCTGACTTTTCAGCTCTCTGCCCTTATTATTGTAAACACGAAATGAAGGGGCATCAACATTCTTAAGCCTTGCTTTTACCGGTGATGAACGGCTGTACTGTGTGCTGTTAAAAACCATAAGGGGTATTCCCGTACAGAAATCGGTTTTTGCAAGTGCTGACAATGAGGCAAGTGAAGCCTCAAGCTCACCGGAAAACTGGTTCATTGATAATGCATAATCGTTCCAGGAACGGCGGTATGCACGCTCAACGGATGTACCGGGAATATCATCGTGGAACTGATGCGCAATTACCCTTTTCCAAGATTTTTCAAGCACATCCTCGTTATAGCTGCCCGTGCCGAAAAAGTCAGCAAGCACGCCCGCCTTTTCAGCCATATCGCCAAGCTCCTGACATTTTGAATTCCAGCGCTTACCTATTGCTCTTGAGGTGTAGCCGCCCACACCGTGGTTTTGCATAACAAGCTCATTTCCCCAGACGGGCAGGTTGTCCCTGACCTCCTGCGGCAGGTCGTTTTCAATATCACGGTAAATCTTATCGGCGGCTGCGGCAACAACCTCAACTGCGCTGTCGGAATTTTTCCTTATCTCGCTGTCAACAAACTTAACGCTTGCCTCCTCGGGAGCGCCTCCCCTATCTCCTATACCGTGGAAAATATATGTCCAGTCAAGACCGAATTTTTCATTTTCTTTAAGCTTGTTCAAAACAAAATCCCAGTCACGAAGCTTTGTCAAAGTATAGTAATAATCATGAGGATTTAAGCATGCGTAAATTTCACTGCCGTCAACGCCCTTCCATTTGCCTATGTCAAACGGTATTCCGTAAGCACTGCCCCATGCAAGCTTTTGAGTTGTAAAGCCCTTTAAATGAGCGTGGCAGGCAATACTCGGCAATGCCCAGCCGAAGCCGAAGCAGTCGGGTAAATATATATCAACACTTCTTTTATTGAATTTTTCATTAAAATAGGAATTACCGAAAAGTATATTTCTGAAAAGAGCCTCCGGCGATGGGCAGTTGGTATCACCGTTTTCATACGCAGAGCCGCAGACATTCCATCTGCCCTGACTGATATATTCCTTCATTTCTTCAAAAAGCTTTGGGTAATACTCCTCCATCAGCTCATAGCGGTATGCGCCTTCAAAGGAAAAAGTATAGCTCGGATATTTTTTGAAAAGAGCAATGTTATCAACAAGCGTATCATAAATATAATGGCTGACAGTTGTTTCAAAATCCCATGACCATACAGTATCAAGATGCGAGGTTGCAACTGTGTAAATTCGTTTTTTTGACATAATACCTTTTACCCATATAGTTATTTATTATTTTTAAACCGCAACAATATTAACAAGCTTGCCGGGAACATAGATTTCCTTTTTAATCTGTTTGCCTGAAATTGCTTCGGCAATCTTTTCATCTGCCTTTGCAAGAGCTATCGCGTCTTGCTTTGAAATGTCAACGGGGACAGTTACGCGGGATTTAACCTTGCCCATATACTGAAGAGCAATTTCGACGGAATTATCCTTTGTCTTTTCCTCATCATATTCAGGCCAGACTGCCTGATTAACCATTCCTCCAAAGCCCATTACCTCCCACATTTCTTCGGTAATATGGGGAGCAAACGGGTTAAGAAGAATTGTAAGCGTTTTTAGCTCCGCCTTATTAACACCCTTTGAATACATTTCATTAACAAGGCTCATCATAGAGGCAATAGCCGTATTGCATTTTAGGTTATCAATATCCAAGCTTACCTTTTTAATTGTCTTATGCATCAGACTTTCAAGCTCATCCGAATAGCTGTCACCGTTTACAACAATTTCCTGCAAGCTCCAAAAGCGTTCAAGAAAACGCTTACATCCCTTTATTGAATCGCTGTTCCAGGGTGCAGCCTTTTCAAAATCACCGATAAACATTTCATAAAGGCGCATTGTATCGGCACCGTACTTGTCAACAATTTCATCGGGATTTACAACATTGCCCCTTGACTTTGACATTTTTTCCCCGTTTTCGCCGAGTATCATACCGTGCGAGGTGCGCTTTGCATATGGCTCTTTAGTGGGAACAACACCTATGTCATAAAGAAATTTATGCCAAAAGCGTGAATAAAGCAGGTGCAGAGTTGTGTGCTCCATACCGCCGTTATACCAATCAACGGGACCCCAATATTTAACAGCATCCTTTGAAACGAGCTCCTTATCATTGTGCGGATCCATATATCTCAAAAAGTACCATGATGAGCCTGCCCATTGAGGCATGGTATCGGTTTCTCTTTTTGCGGGCTTACCGCAGCAGGGACAGGTTGTATTAACCCAATCGGTCATTTTCGCAAGAGGTGATTCACCGGTATCGGTAGGCTCATAGCTGTCAACTTTAGGAAGCCTTAAAGGAAGCTCGCTTTCGGGAATGGGAACATAACCGCAATCGTCACATTTAACAATAGGTATAGGCTCGCCCCAGTATCTCTGGCGTGAAAACACCCAGTCACGAAGCTTGAAATTAACCTTCTGACGGCCTTTGCCTTCTTTTATGAGCCAATCGGTGATTGCCGTTTTAGCCTCCTCAACAGTCATACCTGTAAGGAAGGATGAGTTGACAAGCCTGCCTGTACAGCAGTCTGTAAACGCTTCATTTTCAACACCGACCTTTGAGCCTGCAACAACCTCAATAATGGGAAGATTGAATTTCTTTGCAAACTCCCAGTCACGGGTATCATGTGCCGGAACAGCCATAATTGCGCCTGTGCCGTAGGATGTAAGTACATAGTCTGATATAAAAATCGGAATTTCGGTATTGTTTACGGGATTAATGCCCATTACACCCTCAAGCTTAACGCCTGTTTTATCCTTATTAAGCTGCGTACGCTCAAAGTCCGATTTGTGTGAAGCCTCCTCCCGATATTCGTAAACGGCGGCAAGGTTTGTGATATTATCCGCCCATTTATCAATTAACGGATGTTCCGGAGAAATAACCATATATGTTGCGCCGAAAAGAGTATCGGGTCTTGTCGTATATACTGTGAGCGTATCGCCGAGCGTTGTTTTAAAATCAACCTCCGCTCCGGTTGACCTGCCAATCCAATTTTTCTGCTGGACTTTAACCCTGTCAATAAAATCAACATCATCAAGGTCATCAACGAGCCTTTGGGCATATTCGGTTATTTTAAGCATCCATTGGCTTTGGTTTTTCCTGATAACTTCGCTTTTGCATCGCTCACACACACCGTTTACAACCTCCTCATTGGCAAGAACGCATTTACAGGAGGTGCACCAATTTACTGCCATTTCCTTTTTATAAGCAAGTCCCTTTTTGAAAAGCCGGAGAAAAATCCACTGCGTCCACTTATAATATGACGGGTCGGTTGTATTGATTTCCCTTGTCCAGTCAAAGGAAAAGCCGAGAGCCTGCAGCTGTGATTTAAAATGAGCTACATTGCTTTTTGTAACCTCTTCGGGATGAATATGATTTTTAATTGCATAATTTTCCGTAGGCAGGCCAAAAGCATCCCAGCCCATAGGATAGAGCACATTATAGCCCTGCAATCTTTTTTTGCGTGCAACTATGTCAAGCGCCGTATATGAACGGGGATGACCTACATGAAGCCCCTGACCTGACGGATACGGGAACTCAACAAGGCAATAAAATTTAGGGAGTGAATAATCCTGTTTTGCGGCAAATGTGTTTTGAGTGTACCACACATTCTGCCATTTGCTTTCGATTTTTTTAAAATTATAATCCATATATAATTTCCATAGCCTTTCCGGCTGCAAGCAGTCAACTGAAAACACCTATTCGCCTCATTGCAGCCGGACAAGGCGTATAATGGAAATTTAACCATCTCAAAATTATGCCGCAGGCAAATTTTAAGGGTGCTATAATAGGTTTAGTGTGAATTTAACACTAATCCTCCAAAAAGTCTGCAATATTTATTTTTTCACCATCCTCCCACAAGCGCTCAAGCTGATAAAAATCACGCTGCTCCTTATAGAAGATATGGATAACAACCGAATTATAATCAAGGCATACCCAAGGGGTGTTTCTGCCTTCAATATGATGGGGGATAACTCCCTGCTTTTCAAGCCGGTACTCAACCTCATCTGCAAGCGACTTAACCTGAGTCGAGCTTGTACCTGTAGCAATAACAAAATAATCGGCGATTATTGTTAAATCGGTTATTCCTATAACCTCAATGTTTTCGCCTTTTTTGCTGTCAATCGTTTTAACGGCAAGCTTTACAATATCAAGTGCGTTCATTTACTCATCCTTTACTTTATTTTTAAAAAATGCTGTTAAAAGCCAATTATACGCGTCAACAGTATCGGGGTGCAGGACCCTGCCCTTTTTAACAACTGATTTTATTGTATAGCCTGTAGCATAAAGCATACCCTGCTCCTTGCTCTTGCGCGCTTCGGCTCTGATATTTTCAATATCCTTATATTCTCTGTCGGCAGATATAAAATCAGCAAGATAAATAATCTGTTCCATAATGCTCATATTACCCCTGCCGGTAGTGTGGTACCTTATGGCGTTTAATATTTCAGCATCGTCAATATGCAGCTGCGACTTAACAAATGCTGCGCCTGAAATCTGATGATAAAATTTTGTCTGCGACATTTCAAGCTCGGTTATATTATAGCCTGCACTGCGGATGATTTCAAGCTGTTCATCTGCATCAGCCTCCTTCATAACATCGTGAAGAAGCCCGGCAACCCTCGCCTTTTCTTCATCTGCACCGTAACGCCTTGCAAGCTCGACAGCGCTTTGAGCCACGCAAAGCGAATGATAAAATCTGTAATCGGAAAGCCTGCTTTTAATCAACGCAGTATATTCATCAATATTATACACCATAAAGCTCCTTTTTCAATATATAATCATAAACGCCCTTCGGCAGAAATTCAGATGCGTCAATGCCGTTTTTCAGCTTTTCCCTGATTTCGCTTGAGCTTAACCTTAAAACAGGTGCTTCAAGAATATAATAATTTTTGATATTAAGCTTTTTTGCGAATAAAATTATTTGGTTTTTTTCCTGCTCGTTTTCACGGGCACAGGTGCAAATATGAGCCATATCAGGTATATCCGACCAGCGGTACCATAAATCAAAAGTAAGAAACTGATCGGCACCCATAATTAAAAACAGCTCGTCGTTTTGGTAAAGCTTTTTCATTTCGCAAAGCGTATCGTATGTATATGATTTGCCGTCACGCTTAAACTCAATATCCGACACCTCAAACCCCTCAATGCCGCTGATTGAAATTTTAAGCATATCAAGCCTTGCAGACGGTTCTTCAAGAAAATCAGCGGATTTATGCGGCGGAAATGAGGTTGGCACAAAAACAAGTTTATCAAGCGAAAGCTCGTTATAACAGTTTTCAGCAAGGTTAATATGACCAATATGAACAGGATTAAATGCACCGCCGAAAATACCGATTCTCATTTATCTACCCCTGTAGTTCGGCCTGTCGTAAACAGCATAAGGATTTTTCTGCTCCCTTTCACGCTGTCTTTGGCGCTTACCTTTGATTTTAACTTTTTTCTTTGCGGCAGCTTTTGCAGTACCTGAGCCTCGCTTTTTCTTTTTTTCGGAAATTCTTTGTTCATCAGCCTCACGGTATAATACGATTATACCGCCGATTACCTGAATAACATCTGCTTCAAGTGCCTCGGCAAGCTCGCCGGCAAGCTCCTTTGGCGGCTTAGGAGCTGTTTCAAGATGGACCTTTACTTTAATAAGCTCTCTTGCGTCAAGCGCATCGTCAACCTGTGTTACCAGATTAGGACCGATACCGTCCTTACCGATTTGGATTACAGGCTCTAAAGAATTGGCCTTGGCGCGCCACTGTGCTCTTTCTTTTGATGTCATAGTACCTTCTCCAGTTCTTTTTTAAGAAGCCTCAAGGCTTTGCCCCTGTGACTGATTTTATCCTTTTCCTCGGCTGTATATCTGCCAAACGCTTTACCGTCAACCAAAAACAGCGGGTCATAACCAAAGCCCTCGCTGCCGTCGCGCTCAAAGCCGATGGTACCGTCACATTCGCCTCTGACTGTAATTTCCCTTCCGTCGGGGAATACGCAGCAAACCGCGCAGACATAATGCGCTGTTCTTTTTTCAGCCTCAACGCCCTCAAGCTTTTCAAGCAAAAGATCATTATTAAGCTCGTCATTGCCGTGTTCGCCTGAAAATCTTGCGGAATATATGCCCGGTGCGCCGTCAAGGCAGTCAACGCATAAACCCGAATCATCACTAATCGCCGGCATTTTCAGCGCCGCGCAGGCGGCATGTGCCTTGAGCCTTGCGTTATCCTCAAAGGTTTCTCCGTTTTCTTCAACATCCTCAAGATACATGCCGAGCATTTTTGCAGTAACAACATTAATGCCGAGGGGTGACAATATTCTTCGCATCTCTGCAAGCTTTTTCATATTATTTGTTGCAAGAATAAAATCCATAATCAATTATCCCCGCTTTCATTATTTGATATAAATGATACTATTTCCCTGTCATCATCGGGAATTTCAGAATCAAACAGCGCTGATGCAAACGCGTCGGCATCAAACGGCTGAAGGTCATCAATACTTTCACCGACTCCCACAAATTTAACGGGAACGTCAAGCTCATTATTTATTGCAAGCACAACACCGCCCTTGGCTGTTCCGTCAAGCTTTGTAAGGACGATACCCGTAATGCCGGCAGCCTCTTTGAAATCCTTTGCCTGATTAACGGCATTCTGACCGGTTGTCGCGTCAAGCACAAGCAAAATCTCCTTTGAAGCCTCCGGAAGCTCCCTGTCAATAACACGGGTAATTTTATTCAGCTCGTCCATAAGATTTTTCTTATTATGGAGCCTGCCCGCCGTATCAATTATTATCACATCACAGTTTCTCGCCTTGCCTGCCTGAATGGTATCATAAACAACTGCGGCAGGGTCGGCGCCCTCTGTATGCTTTATAAGGTCAACATCCGCCCTGTCAGCCCACGCCTGAAGCTGCTCTATGGCTGCTGCGCGAAAGGTATCTGCGGCACCGAGTATAACCTTTCTGTTTTGTTCCTTTAAGCGCAGTGCAAGCTTACCTATGGTTGTTGTTTTGCCTACACCGTTTACACCAATCACAAGAATGATTGACGGCTTTGAACGAAGGCGCAGATAACTGCCGCCCCAAACAATACCGGAAACAATATCCTTCATCGTTTCCCTTACCTGACTGACATCGGTAATTTTATCATTCTCGATTTTATTTTTAAGGTCCCTGATAATTCTTTCGGATGTCGGCACACCGACATCGCCCATAATCAGGATTTCCTCAAGTTCATCGAAAAGCTCGTCGCATATTTCGTCATAGCTTTCCATTACATTGTCCATTTTGGCGGTAATGCCTTCATCTCTTGTCTTTTTAAGACCTTTCTTGAATATAGAAAAAATGCCCATATTTATCAAATCCTTAACGCTTTATTCTTCAAGTCCCATTTTTTCCGCAAGCTCTGCCGTTTGCAGTTCAAGCAGCTTTGATACACCCTTTTCCTGCATTGTAACACCATAAAGAACATCAGCCTCCTCCATAGTGCCGCGCCTGTGGGTGATGGAAATAAATTGAGTTTTATCGGTCATCTTGCGCATATACTTTGCAAAGCGTTCGATATTTACATCGTCAAGCGCAGCTTCAACCTCGTCATAAATACAAAACGGAGCAGGCTGCACCTTTAAAACGCTGAAAAGCAACGCCATAGCGGCAAGTGACTTTTCACCTCCGGAAAACAGATTGATGTTCTGAACCGATTTTCCGGGCGGCTGAATTTTGATTTCAATCGGACTTTCAAGACAGTTATCCGGCTCCTCAAGGACAATTTCGCCTTTGCCGCCGCCGAAGAAATCAGCAAAACAAACCTTGAACTCATCATTTATTCTGTTGAATTTTTCAAGGAACTTCTCACTCATTGACGCAGTAAGATCCTCAATGATTTTCATAAGCTCTCTCTTAGAGCTTTCGATATCTTCAATCTGTTCCTTGAGAAATTCATATCTTTGTGAAACCTCTTTATATTCCTCAATCGCGCCCACATTTATTGAACCGAGATTTTTTATTGCGGTCTTGATTTCGTGAAGCCTTTTCCTCGCCTCGCTTATATCGCCTATTTGTATATTGAGCGCCTCCGCCTCGCGCTTGGTAAGCTCATACTGCTCAAAAAGCATATCGTTAAGCTCGTCATATTCCTTACGCATTGCAATCTTACGCTCATCAAGCCTTACAAGCTCGGCTGACAATTTTTCCCTTTCCTGTGCCTTGTTACGCTCAAGGAGCCTTAAATCGGTTGAGCGTTTTTCAAAGGTATTGCGCTGCTCAATCTGCTGTGAAACATCTGCCTGCGCGCCGTTTGCCTTATCACGCAAAGCCTGTGCCTGTGCTTTAACATCGTTAATTGACGCTGTCAGCGCGGCGTTTCTGTCTTCGATAGCAGTGATTTCTTCTGTGATTGATTTGATTCTGTCACTCTGAGTATAACGGCGAAGCTCAAGCTCCTCAATAGAAAGCCTTGCACTTTCACAGTCCTTTGCAAGAGTAACAAGCTGAAGATTGATTTCCTCACTTTTCTGCCTGAATTTCTCTCTTTTTTCAATAATGCTGTTGACATTCCCCGCAGCGGTTTTAAGCCTGCTTTCGGTATCACTAATCTGTTTTTCAACAGCCTTTGCCTGCTTTTCGCCCTCGGCGTTAATTGCTTCAAGCTCTGCGATACGGCGGACAGAATTGTCCTTTTCAATGCTGAGACTGCTTCGCTGACATATTGCTGCATCAAGCTTTTCTGAAATGAGCCTTGCTTCACCCTGTGCTCTGATGAGTTCTTCCTTCGCCTGCTGCAAATCAGCCTCGGCATTGCGAAATGATGCGTTTTCACGGTTTGCATCGTCAAGTGCCGATTTAAAATCAGCCTTCAGCTCCTGAACCCTTTTATCAAGCTGCTTTGCCTCATTATTAAGCTCCTCAATCATATTTGAACGCGAAAGTATGCCCGCGCCCATTGACTTTGAACCGCCGGTCATTGAGCCGCCTGCATTTATAACCTGCCCGTCAAGAGTAACTATTTTGAAACGGTTTGAATATTTTTTCGCAATACCGATTGCCGAATCCATATCATCAACTATTACAACCCTGCCGAGCAGATTTGAAATAATATCCTTATATTCCCTTTTACATTCAACTAAATCGGACGCGATTGCAACAAAGCCTATATTATCATCAAGATTTTTTTCATCAAGATTGCGCGGCTTGATATTTGAAACAGGCAAAAAGGTCGCTCTGCCAAGACGATTATTTTTAAGATAATAAATCGCTCTTTTGGCATCTGCCTCATTTGAGGTAACAATATTCTGCATTGCTGCGCCGAGCGCAACCTCAATGGCGATTGAATAATCGTTACTAACGCTGATAAGCTGTGAAAGCGGACCGTGAATACCCGAAAGAGCCTTGCTGTGCGATTGCTTCATAACAGCCTTGACGGCTCCCGAAAAGCCTTCCATATTTTTTTCAAGGTCAGAAAGCATTTTTGCCTTTGACTGCTTTTGTGAAAGCTCAAGATTGGTTTTTTCAAGCTCGCTCTTGATTTTATCCGCGGCCTTTGTTTTATTTTCAAGCCTTATACTGTAGCCGGACAGCGAATTATTATTTTCTTCAATACGCTCCTGCAAAAGTTCAAGATTTTTGTCGCTTTCGTTTTTCTGTGCGCCTGCAATTTCAATTTCTTTTTCACACGCTTTGACGGCGTCGTCAATATCCGCCTGTCTTGATTTGATTTCATCAACAGAGGAAGTCGCCTGCGAGCACTTTATTTTGTAATCGGAAAGCTCAATAGTAAGAGCAGATATCCTCTTATTAAGCTCAACTGAAAGCTTTGAATATTCTTCATTTGATGAAACAAGCCTGTTCATTTCGTCACTGACGGTTCTTAATTCATTTTTCTTACTTTCTATTTCAAGCTCTTTGCGCTTAACAAGCTGCTTTTTTTCATCAATGGAATTATCAATAGACACACCCGTATCATCGGCATCGCCTATGTCTGAATTAAGCCTGTCAATGGTTTCGTTATTATGATTTAATGTTGCTTCTAAAACGGAAACCTCACCGTCCTTGCGCAGCGCCTCCTCCTCGAATGCCTTGGAGCCGGCACGCATCTGCTCAATTTCCGTATTCACTGACGCTATGCTTTTGAGCGTATCCTCAATCTCTGTTTCTATGGAATTAAGTTCTTTTTCGCAAACCTCATATGAAGCATTTGCCGCGTCAATTTTATGCTCCTGCTCACGAAGCTCATTTGTAAAGTGATTTATTTTGTTAATCCAGACGCCGATTTCAAGGTTTTTCTTTTCACCGGACAGCTCTAAAAAACGCGCTGCCTTTTCACTTTGCTTTTTAAGCGGGCCGACACGACCCTCAAGCTCGCCGAGTATATCGAGCAGCCTGACCAAATTTTCCTGCGCCTGGTCAAGCCGGCGAGAGGCGTCGGTTCTTTTATGTCTGAAAAGCGATATGCCTGCCGCTTCCTCAAATAGCTCGCGCCTGTCCTCATTTTTTTGTGAAATAATCGAATCAATCTTACCCTGACCGACCATTGAATAGCCGTCGAAGCCGAGACCTGTATCCATAAACAGCTCGTGAATATCGCGCCTTCTTACGCTTTCGCCGTCAATTTTATATTCGCTTTCACCTGAACGGTAATAACGGCGGCTGACGGTTACTGTTTCGCCCATATCTTTAAGTGTATGGTCGCTGTTGTCAAGAGTAAGCGAGACCTGTGCAAAGCCAAGTGCCCTTCGTGATGATGTGCCGCCGAATATAACATCCTCCATCTTTGAACCGCGAAGTGACTTTGTGCTTGTTTCGCCGAGCACCCACCTGACAGCGTCTGATATATTGCTTTTGCCGGAGCCGTTGGGACCGACAACAGCGGTAATGCCCTTGCCGAAATTAAGCTGTGTTTTATCAGGGAAGGATTTAAAGCCCTGCATTTCAAGTGTTCTTAAAACCATTGATTATTCCTCTTACTTAATTCTTAATTCATCAACCTCAACAGAATTATCGGTTATGATTTTTATGTTATATCCTCTTTCGATAAGAAGATAGATATTGCTTTTTGAATTACCCTTCAGCTTTGAAAGCGAGCGGGGATTGACACGCACCGCATAGTCTCCCGGAGGGAGCTTGAGAATTTTATTAACCATAAGCTTGGACTTGACAAGCTCGCCGAAGCTGTCATGAAAACCGCCGGCAAGCATATTCGCTTTTAAATCAGGGCTTGAATGAAGCCCCATGCGTATGATTTTAATGCCCGCCTCATCAAACATTAATACAAGCTTTGCGGCAAGGCTTGCCGAAGCATCAGCGTTAAGAGGACTATATTTCCCCTCAAGGTAGAGCTCAGCAAGATATGTGCCTTTTAAAACCACCGTCGGGTAAATACGAACGGTTGCAGGCTTTATTGAAATTATTTTTTGTGCTGTTTTTACAGCCTTTTCATCGGTATCGGTATAAAGCCCTGTCATCATCTGAAGACCAAGTTCAAAGCCATTGCTTTTAATGAGTGACGAAGCGTTAAAAACATCATTTGATGTATGACCTCTGCGGTTGGCAAGCAGGACATCATCATCCATACTCTGCGCGCCAAGCTCAATGCTTGTTACGCCGTAAGATTTGAGAATTGCCAGTATCTCATCATTAATGCAGTCGGGCCTTGTGGAAATCCTGATGCCCGAAACCTTTTTCGCCTCAACATACGGATAAGCGGCTTTAAGCAGCTCAATCATATAATCCCTGTCTATTGCGGTAAAAGAACCGCCGAAAAATGCAATTTCATAATCGAAGCCCTCACGCTTCAAGGCTGTTTCGACAGACCTCTTTACATCAAGAGCCGTCGGCTGATATGACTGACCTGTAATGGTTTTTTGGTTACAGAACGAGCAGGCACAGGGGCAGCCCTGATGCGGAACAAAAATACTTATATTCCCCTTTTTCATTTATCTACACCCATTAGCTTAAGCGCCTCTCTTGCCGCTGCCTGTTCAGCGCTCTTTTTGCTTGTTCCGATACCTTTACCGATAACATTTGAGTTGAGCTTCACAACGGCTTCAAAGCGCCTGTTGTGAGGGGGTCCGCTTTCACCGATATGCGAATAGCTCAATTTTTGGTCGTTATACTGCTGAACAATTTCCTGAAGCGTGGTTTTATAATCAAAAAACGCGATGTTGTGCTCCTTAAGCATCGGAGCTAAAAACCGCAGCACAAATTTCCTTGCTTCCTCAAGACCGCCGTCAAGGTAAACCGCGGCAACAACAGATTCAAATGCATCCTCAAGAATTGACTGCTTTTCAGCACCGCCAGATACCGTTTCACCTTTACCGAGAAAGAGGTAATCTCCGAGATTTATTTTACGGGCAATTCCCGAAAGGCTGTCGGTACACACAAGAGATGACCTTAATTTTGACAGCTCACCCTCGGGCATATACGGAAAAGAATCAAATAAAAACTGTGATGTTATAAGAGAAAGCACGGAGTCACCGAGAAACTCAAGGCGTTCGTTACATTCAATTTCGTTATGCTTTTCATTGGCAAACGACGAATGAGTAAGCGCCTGTAAAAGATAATCGCGATTTTTGAATTTATAATTTATTTTACTTTCAAATGTTTCCATTTAACTGACCTTCAATCCTCAATGCTCAACGCATTTTCAATTTCTGTAATAAGATTATTTTCAAGAAACCACACTGCCTGCTTAACAGCGTTTTTAAAGGTTCTTGCATCAGCAGAGCCGTGCGCTTTTATAACGGGCTTTTTCACACCGAGCATAACTGCTCCGCCGTATTCTTTATAATCAAACTGCTTTTTCATATCGTCAATACCGCTTTTAACGCCGAGATACATTAGCTTTGTTAAAGTGTTTTTCATAAAGGCACTCTTTATGCCGTTCATAAGGACCTTGGCAACACCCTCATAGGTTTTTAAAATCAGATTTCCCGTAAAGCCGTCGGCAATTACTACATCGGCATCACCGAATGGAATTTGCCTGCCCTCAATATTGCCGATGAAATTATAAGGGGCGTTTTTCATAAGGGCATATGCCTCTTTTACAACCGGAGTGCCCTTAGTTTCCTCCTCGCCGTTATTGGCAAGCGCAATTCTCGGGTTCTCACATTTAAGAATATTTTTCATATAAAGGTCGCCCATTAAGCCAAACTGATATAAAAATTCAGCTCTGCATTCGGCATTTGCACCGCAGTCCATAAGCAAAATCGGCTTACCTGCGCTTGGCATAACCGAAGCAATAGCAGGGCGTTTGATACCCTTTATGCGCTTTGTAATAAGAGTTGCGCCGACTGTAACAGCACCGGTGTTGCCCGCACTGACAAATGCATCGCCACTGCCCTCATTAAGCAGCCTGAAGCCGAGAGCCATTGATGAATCGGCTTTTTGCTTTAAAACGCTTTTTGCGTCATCGTGCATTGTTATGACGCCCTTTGCATCAACAATTTCGCATCTTTCAAGTATGATTGAATTTTCGGATATGCAACTGTCTATTACATCTTTATTGCCGACAAGCACAGCATCAATGCCGTATTCCTCAACAGCAAGCATTGTACCCCTGATAATTTCAAGCGGTGCATTGTCGCCGCCCATTGCATCAACAATTATTTTCATTATGTAAATTCTCCAATGATGAAACAAGCGAACTAATCGCCCTGTTTGCAAGCGCCATACAGCGTTCTTTCTTATCTTTTATTTTTGGTTCTATTTGAGGCAGGATACCGAAATTTGCACCCATAGGCTGAAATGCCGATATGCTTTCATCGCTGATATATTCGCAAAGCGCGCCTGTCATTGTAACATTCGGTGGGACAAATGAGCCTTTCCCCTGCGCTTTCCTTACGGCATTAATACCAGCTATTATACCCGATGAGGCAGATTCCATATATCCCTCAACACCTGTTATTTGACCCGCAAAAAACAGATTTTCATTTTTGCGCACACTGTAATCGGGATTAAGAAGCCGGGGAGAATCGAGAAATGAATTTCTGTGCATAACGCCGTATCTGACAAACTCGGCATTTTCAAGACCGGGTATCATATTGAAAACTCTTTTCTGTTCACCGAATTTAAGATTGGTCTGAAAGCCGACAAGATTAAGCATTGTACCCTTGCTGTTTTCCCTGCGAAGCTGAACGCACGCCCAGGGTCTGTGACCTGTATTAGGGTCAATAAGACCGACAGGCTTCATTGGACCGAAGCGCGGCGCGTCAAATCCTCTTTTTGCAAGCTTTTCAATAGGCATACAGCCCTCATAGACATCAAAATCGTGCACAAGCGCACCCTGCGCATTTACAAGCTCGCTTATAAATTTTTCATATTCAGCCTTATTTAACGGGCAATTAATATAGTCATCTCCGCTGCCGCGGCCGTATCTTGACGCACAAAATACTTTTGTCATATCAATGCTTTCAAAGGTAACAATCGGGGCAGCCGCATCATAGAAGGAAAGATAATCGCCCATTTTGCTTTTAATGTCTTGAGCAAGCTCATCAGCTGTCAGCGGACCTGTTGCAACGATTGTTGTGACATCGCTGTCAAAATCAAGGCTTACGACAACCTCATTAATAACATTGATATTTTTATGCGATTTGATTTTTTCTGTAATTGTTTTTGAAAAAATTTCACGGTCAACCGCAAGCGCGCCGCCGGCAGGGACAGCACATCGCCGTGCAACGGGAACAGTCAGCGAGCCGAGCATTGCCATTTCTTTCTTTAAAAGACCTGCCGCGCTTTCAAGCCTTGAAGCTTTAAGTGAATTGGAGCAGACAAGCTCTGCAAACAAATTTGTTTTATGAGCAGGGCTTCTTTTGACGCCCTTCATTTCATAAAGGTCAACCCGGTATCCCGCATTTGCAATCTGCCAAGCAGCCTCGACACCCGCAAGACCTGCGCCGATAACTTTAAATTTCATAAACTAATCTTCGCTTTTCTTTTTTCGGGGAACCGGCTTTGTGAAACCGCATCCCTCTGTATCAGGGCAGTAAAGGACATTACCTCTGCGCCTGAATAATGATTTGCCGCACTTGGGGCAAACCTCCTCTGACGGTAAATCCCATGTCATAAAATTGCAATCGGGATAATTAGAGCAGCCATAGAACGATGTACCCTTCTTGGTTTTCTTTTCAATGACATCGCCGCCGCATTGCGGGCATTTAGCCTTTGTTTTATAAATGAGCGGTTTGGTATTTTTACATTCGGGATAGCCGGGGCAAGCAAGAAATTTACCGAATCTGCCGACTTTAATAACCATATTCCTGCCGCATTTTTCACATATGACATCGGTTTCTTCTTCCTTGAGCTTAATCTTAACGCCCTGCATATCCTCCTTGGCTTTTTCAAGCGGCTTTTCAAAGTCATCATAATAGAGCCTTATCATCTCTTTATAATCCTTTTCGCCGCTGTCAATCTTATCGAGGTCGGTTTCCATTTTTGAGGTGTATTTTACATTTACTATATTCGGAATTTTTTCCTTCAGCAGATTTATAACAGCTTCGCCCAGCTCGGTAGGTACAAACTGCTTGCCCTCACGCTTAATATATTCACGGTTAAGTATGGTGGAGGTAATGGTAACATAGGTTGACGGTCTGCCGACTCCGTTTTCCTCAAGTGCTTTGGTGAGGGACGCTTCGGTATATCTTGCGGGGGGCTGTGTGAAATGCTGATTTCCAAGCAGGCTTTTAAGCTTAAGGACATCGCCCTCCTTCATTGCAGGAAGCGGAGATGCACAGCTGCTCTTATCGTCATCGCCCTTTTCTTCATACAGCACGGTAAAACCGTCAAATTTAACCGTATAACCGGTTGCGTTAAATAAATAGTCATTAGCGCTGATTTCAATCTTCATGGTTTCCTGAAGGCAAGCCTCCATAAGCGAAGCAATAAAGCGTTCCCACACGAGCTTGTAAATTTTGTATTGGTCAGAGGTCAAGTACTGTTTAACCTGCTCGGGATTAACCGTAGGCATAGTAGGTCTGACAGCCTCGTGACCGTCCTGTATATTGCTTTTTGATTTATAATATCTCGGCTTTTTCGGAAGATATTTTTCGCCATAGGTTTCAGCGATATACTTATTACCCTGCGCTCTCGCCTCTTCGGAAATGCGCAGGGAGTCGGTTCTCATATAAGTTATAAGTCCGACCGTACCGAGTGAGCCTGCATCAACGCCTTCATAAAGCTCCTGTGCAGCCTTCATTGTTCGCTTTGCCTGAAAAGACAAACGGCGTGACGCCTCCTGCTGTAGGGTTGAGGTTGTAAACGGAGGAGTCGGATTTTTCTTCCTGCTGCCTTTTTTCACACTCGTTACGGTGTATTCGGCATTTTCAAGGTCAGAAAGTATTTTGTCACTCTGCTCTTTATTTTCGATTTTTATTTTTTCACCGTTATGTCGATAAAGGGCTGCTGCAAAGGTTTTTCTTTCGGGAGGATTTGTGAACTTTGCGTCAATCGACCAATACTCCTCGGGCTTAAAGGCGCGTATTTCCTCCTCCCTGTCAACAACAAGCCTTAAGGCAACCGACTGAACTCTGCCTGCCGAAAGTCCCCTTCTGATTTTCTGGGAAATAAACGGTGACAGCTTATAGCCGATAAGCCTGTCTAAAATTCGCCTTGCCTGCTGTGCATTAACAAAATCAAGGTCAATAGCACGGGGCTGTGACATACCGCTTTTTACACCGTTTTTTGTAATTTCGTTAAAAGTAACGCGGTTTTTATCGTTCATATCGAGGTTAAGCAGGGTTGCAAGGTGCCAGGATATTGCCTCCCCCTCACGGTCAGGGTCGGTTGCAAGATATACATAATCGGCATTATCCGCTTTCCTTTTGAGATCTTTAACAAAATTTTCCTTACCCTTGATAACTGCGTATTTAGGTTCAAAATCATTTGCAATATCCACACTCAGGCGAGCTGCGGGCAGGTCCCTGACATGGCCCATTGACGCGACAACCTCATAACCTTTGCCGAGATAGCCTTTTATATTTTTTGCCTTTGCAGGTGACTCAACAATAACTAATTTAGACATATTTCATTTCCTTTCAGGATAATTTGTACCTTTTGCCGCTTGCACTTTCTGCAAGCCCCATAATTTCAAGCTGTGTAAGCGAAGCCATTACCTTGCTGCCGGAAAGCCCGGACCTTTCAATAACAGTATCAATATGAAGATATATATCTTCAAGGGCATTATAAACCTTTTTTAAATCACCGTTTAAGCCTTTTGCCTTATCTTCATTGATAATTCTTTTTTTACGGCTTTCATCAAGATTTTCAAATGAAAAATCATTTTTATCTGATTTTTGAACATTTGCGTTTCCTTTGCTTGAATCATGCATAAGCTCCTCAACGCTGCGTGCCTTTGACAAATCGAGGCCGGCGCAGCGCTCGGCATAGGCTGATATAAGCTGGACAGGCTTTGTAACAACGACAGCACCGTCATCAATAAGCTTATTGGTGCCTGCAAAATCACTCGACAAAACAGATGCCGGTATCGCATAAACATCCCTGCCCTGCTCAAGTGCAAAGCCGGCGGTGATAAGACTGCCGCTTTTTACACCTGCCTCAACAACAAGTACTCCGAGTGATAAGCCGCTTATTATCCTGTTCCTCATAGGAAATGTAGTACGGCTTGCACGGGTAAACGGCGGATATGCGGTAACTAAAGCACCGTTGTTTTTAATCGCTTCACGAAGCAGCTTGTTCTCATTCAGATAGTTAGTGCCAAAGCCGCAGCCGAGAACGGCAATTGTTTTGCCGCCTGCCGCAAGCGCGCCTTTATGAGCAGCGGTATCAACTCCGAGTGCGCCTCCGCTTACAATAACAGCACCGCATTCCGTAATGCCGTGGCTCATTATTTGCGCCACCTTAACGGCATAACTGCTTGCTTTCCTTGTGCCTACAATACCTATCACCGCAAGATTGTCAATATCGGGCAGCGTGCCGTCAACATAGAGAACGGCAGGCGGATTATATATTTCTTTAAGCCTTTTGGGATATTTGTCATCATCAAAATCAATTATCTGCCAATTATTATTTTTGCAGGAATATATGATTTCATTAACGGAATTTATATCAGTCTGCTCAAGCCTGTTAATCTGTTTTGCAGTCAGGGCGGTACTCATTTTCCATTCAATTATGTTTGCATCATAAAGCGCCTTGACCGAGCCGAAATCATTGACAATGTTTTTTATATATGCACCTTCGCCGAGTGCCGTTTGAAGCCAAAGCCAATATTTGAGATTTTTACTCATCGCAGCATCTCCCACATAGTTATTGATGCCGCGGCGCCTGCATTAAGACTTTCTGCGTTGCCCGACATTTTAATGGTTATAAGCTCGTTGCAGACTGATTTAACGGCAGTGCTTATACCGTTTGCTTCGTTGCCTATAACACATATTGAACCGTTTGAAAAATCAGCTTCGGTTATTGACAATGCGCCGCTGTCGGGAACAGTGCCGTAAACCTTCAAGCCTGACAGCGACCGGCTTTCAAGATAAGGCGCCAAATCGCGAACCCTGATGATTTTAACACGGAGCATTGAGCCCATTGACGCACGCAGTGCCTTGGGGTTATATATATCACAGCCGCCGCCGATAATAACGGCATCAATGCCAAGCGCTTCTGCGGTTCTGATTACAGTACCGAGATTGCCCGGATCCTGAATATTATCAAGAGCAATATATTTGCCCTTGCTGTTTACGGTTAAATCATCCGAAGCTTTTATCCTGCAAAGTGCGTACACGCCCTGTGAGCTTTTCGTATCGCCGAGTCTTTCGGCAATATCATCACTTATGCACAAGCAGCGATTTGCTTTGACTGAAAGCTCCCTCACCTTTTGAGAATATTTATCAAGCGCACTCTCGCTTATCAGGAAGGTGTCGATTTCATACAAAGAATAAAGAGCATCAAAAACAAGCCTTGCCCCCTCAAGCACAAACATACCTTGAGCCTTTCGTTCCCCGGATGATATAAGCAGCTTTTTAATGCTCTTTATTAAATCATTATTTTTACCTGTGATTTTTTCCATACACATACCCTGCCGTATTCAAAGAAGGCGTGCCAATAATTTACATTTGTTTAAAGAAATCACTGACTTATTATTAATTTATATTATATTACATTATAAAGAATTTTTTTTCAATAGAAAAATAAATAAAAATTAAAAAGGACTTGCAAATTTTACAAGTCCTTTAAATATTACAATGCGGCCTTGGCTGTTTCAACAAGTGTTGTAAATGCAGTAGGGTCTGAAATTGCTATTTCCGAAAGCATTTTTCTGTTAAGGTCAATGCCTGATTTTTTAAGACCGTTCATAAATGTTGAATAGTTTGTGCCGTTAGCCTTGCAGGCAGCAGAAATACGGGTAATCCATATTCTTCTGAAATCTCTTTTCTTCTGCTTTCTTCCGATATATGCATACTGACCGCTCTTCATTACAGCTTGTTTTGCTGTTTTGAAAAGGCGGTGCTTTCCGCCGTAATAGCCCTTAGCTGCCTTTAATACTTTCTTTCTTCTTTTGCGGGTTGCCATAGCACCTTTAATTCTTGCCATTTTTATATACCTCCGTGTATAGTAATTGCCGTATGGGCATAATAATTTCCATAGTCTTGTCCTGCTGCAAACAGTTTATTAAAAATCACATGCTGCCTCATTGCAGCCGGGCAAGGCGTATAATCGGATTAGTGTTGTTTTCACACTAATTCTTATTTATAAGGAACAAGTCTTTTGCACTGCTTTTGATTTGTAACATCTGCAAGTACAGTTTTACGCAGATTTCTCTTACGCTTCGTTGACTTCTTGGTAAGAATGTGTGAGGTGTATGCGTGTGCACGCTTTACCTTGCCGCTCTTTGTTGTCTTAAAGCGCTTTTTAGCGCCGCTGTGTGTTTTAATTTTTGGCATAATAATTCCTCCGTCTTATAACTTATTTAGCAGCCTTCGGCGACAAAAACATAAGTATTTGCCTTCCTTCAAGCTTAGGCGCTTTATCAACATTAGCTTCTTCCGCAAGCGAGTCAGCAAACCTGTTCATATTTTCAATGCCGAGATCAGAATGGGTCATCATTCTGCCTTTAAGCCTGATAGATACTTTAAGCTTATGACCGCCGGCAAGAAACTTTTTGGCTTGATTAACCTTTGTGTTGAAATCACCGACATCAATCGTAACTGAAAGGCGGATTTCTTTCATTTCAATCTGCTTTTGGTTTTTGCGGTTTTCCTTTTCACGCTTTGACTGCTCATAACGATACTTGGAATAATCCATGATTTTGCACACAGGCGGCTTTGCCTGCGGTGCAATTTTCACCAAATCAAGGTCGTTATCCTCGGCAATTTTAAGCGCTTCTTTAGCGCTCATAATACCGAGCTGCTCGCCGCTTGCGGAAATTACACGCAATTCCTTGTCTTTGATTTCTCTATTAATTTGCTGCGTTTCCCTGCTAATAAAAAACACCTCTTTAAAAAATAACAAATAAAGTGCGAACGCAAAACGCCCGCACTTCAACAATTAACTAAATAACTATTGCCCTTTTCACTAAAGCTTAAGGGGAGAACGGGGAGCGTTCTTCTTTGTTGTGGGATTATATTAACACAAATATGAGCAAATGTCAAGCATTATATTCACATAATTCTTTTTTGTTCTTAGGCTTTATATTTTTTATTTTGCCGCATATGAGCTGTGATAATATTCCCAATAAAAGCGCAAGCAGTAAAATTGCAATAATTTTAAGCGGCGCAGACAGAAAAGAAAGTTCATATTTGACAATATTCCTTGCAATATTTTGGCAAAGATAAATCGGAAGGCTGAGCTTACCGAGATAATATACAAATTCATTATTATAAAGCTTTGAAAAACGGCTGCCCGCGAAAGTGAGCGTTATACCGAGGGCCATAAAATATATAACATAAGAAACATATTTTTGATTTATTTTTGATACAACATAATATACAGATATAATCCAACACACATTTTCGACAACAATCAAGCAGTTTTTTTCTGCGCGTGAAAAATCATACGCTTTAATTTTTTCACTTATTCTGAAGCAGAAGCACCCGAGAAGAATTAAAGCGAAGGCTCTTATGTTGCAGGAATAAGTATATGTTTCAAAGTCGTTGCTTGAGGGCATCGTGCCGTATGTTTTTATCATATAACCAATCATAAGCGATGATGCAACGGGAGCAAACACAAGGGTAGTCATATCATAATTTTTCAGCATAAGAGGATATATTACGGCCAGAGCAAGCAGCATTGAACAGATATACCATTCAACTGAAATAAGATCATAATTACTGATGCCCGTTCTTTGAAGGAAAAATATACCGGGGAATCTGTTTGCAAATTCAAATATAAAATTATCGCTGTATAAATACAACTGAAGAACAGACAGTATTACGGCAAAGATATGATAAGGAAGTATTGTCTTGATTTTCCTGAAAATAAAATTGAAGGTGTTGCTTCCGATTGTATTATTACTGCTTTGAAATGTTAAAGCACTTTTTGCGGCAAGAAAGCCTGAAAGAAGGAAAAAGAATTCCACACCCGTCCTTCCCCTTTCAAAAAAGGCGAAGTATCTGTTAATCTCAACCCCCTTGCCTAACACATCGCTTCCCGCATGGAAAAGCAAAACTGATATACAGAAAAAGAAACGCAGTAATTCTATTTTCCCATTTCTCTTTGATGACATCTTATTTCCCCTGTTCAACAAAATATTATTAACAGTAATATAGCAAAATATCATTAAAAATATTATCAGGTGATGTCATTATGATGTCAGTATCTTCTCACTCAAATATTTTTGATAAAATATTTAGCAGGGGTGATACTATGCCGTCAAAGTTACCGCAGTTTACACTGCGAATACAAAAGGGGCAAATGGATAAATTCAAGTATATTGCCGAATACAACGCCCGTTCCTGTAACAGAGAGCTTGAACATCTGATTAAAAAACAAATTAACGAATTTGAAAAAGAGCATGGTAAAATACTTAAAGAGGACATTGAAAGCCTGAAAAAATAAACATATATTAAATAAACCGCTGATTAAAATCCGTATGCTGTAAGCGCTTTGTAAAAAGAAAACCACAGATTTTCATCTGCGGTTTTTTAATTTAATTTTCATTTGTACCGCCGAGCTTTGCCCACTGAGTCTGAAAATCATCATAACTGTCGGTAAAATAGAAGTCTGCACCGTTATTATATGAAAAGAAATAATAATAATCGGTATCATTATGATTTACGACTGCATCAATGTTTGCAACACCCGGGTTACAGATAGGTCCGCTTGGGAGAAAATCACATTTATATGTGTTATATGAAGTGACAATTTCATCATCATAGCCTGCTGCCCTGAGAAGATTACCGTAATCAATAGTTACATCGCTTTGAAGCTTCATGGATTTCTGCAATCTGTTGATAAAGACAGATGCGATATTTTCCGCCACGCCCTGACCGAGAGTTTCTTTCTCAACAACAGAGGCAAGGGTAATCAGCTCAGTAAAATTCATTCTGTTTTCAGTACAGAAATTTTCCCACTCCGGTGTAATTCTGTCATCAAAAGCTTGCAGCATCTGATTAATTATATCCTCAGGCCCGGAATTCTCCGCAAAATCATATGTTGCGGGGAATAAATAACCTTCAAGCGCATAAGCGGTATTCGGCTCAGGACCGAGAAAATCATAGTCATAATCCTCTGCCGACTTGCAGGCATCAAGAAATTCCTGTTCATCACAGATACCGTTCTCATCAAGAGTTTTTGCTATATCAAAAACATTATATCCTTCGGGGATACAAACAGATACCGTTTTGTGCGAAACATCCGGGTTTTGCAGCTTTTGGGCAATTTCCTCATAGCTCATTGTTGCATTTAGATAATACTCGCCGTTGATGTAAACAAAGTCGGGATAATGCTTGTCCATCCAATACGACCAAAGTGTATCGCTTTTGATTATTTCATTTTCAACAAGCATTCTGCCGACATCATATTGAAAATCAGACGGTTCAATATTAATCACCGCTTCGCTTTTATTGTTTCTTACACCGTTAATATCATTGTTTATCCATACATATCCGAACACACCGATAAGCGCGGCAAGAATAATTCCGAGGATTATCACGATTATAAGCAGTGATTTATTTTTCTTTGTCATAATGCTCTACCTCCAGCATCATTGGAATATGCGGCAGTCCCCTGTCATAAAGCTGCTCACCGTTTATTTTAAAGCCGAGCTTTTGATAAAACGGTACGGCATAATTCTGTGCATCAACAAAAACATTTTCAGCGCCTTTATCAAATGCTTTTTTGCATATTTGCTTAACGATAAATGCACCGCAGCCTTTGCCTCGAAAGGATTTTAGAACTGCGATTCTGCCGATTTTGCAGCCGTTATTATTATAGACAAGCCGTGCCGTGCCTGCCGGAACACCGTTGTCATAAAGCAAGGCAAATTCGGCGAAATTGTCAAGGCTGTCAAATTCAGCGGCAGCGTCTGCACCCTGTTCGTTTGTAAACACTTGAGTGCGGATATTTTTAACTGTATTAAATTGTTTGTCATTACAATCGAAAAAAACTATATCACGCATATTCATTATCTGATTTATTTTAAGCAAAGAGATGCCCTGCCATCTAACAGGCAGTCTGTTATCAGCTTTTTGCACTTTGCAGGAGCATACCGGGTTAAAAATTTAATAAAGCCGCCTTTAAAGGCATTAAAAGGGCTGTTGTCATAACAGCCCTTTTGTTATTTTGCAAGGTCGCCGACAAGCATCATATAGTCGCCTATCTGAACGCCGAATTCGGGCGCGCCCTCCATAATAAGCTGCTGATTTGCAGTCATCTGAAACATATCGCCTGTACCGAGCAGAATTTTGAGCGCGGATGTCGCGCAGTCAAATTTCATACAGAAAAACGGCTTAGAGCGTTTATATTCACCTCTGCCGGCTCTTGACTTACCTGCCTTAACTCTCATATAAGCGGTACATTCAGGATGCCCCTCAACCGCCCACTGATAGCACCTGTCAGGGCTTTTAACCGCCCACTCGTGAACAGCAGGATGGCCCATTTTATTGAGCTGTGAAATGCCCGATGACAGCAAATAGAAATAGAGCTTGCAAAGAAGAAGCGAAAGCTCCTCATCATTTTCAGGCGGTTCGCAAATACCGAGAAGCGATGACATTTTAAGAAGCACCTGCATAAATTTCAAAAATTTGCTCATTGATTTGATTTTCATTTTAGGGAGCTTTGTCATATCACCTTTCATAAAGGCATTCATTTTTTCCATTGAAGAAAAAGCAAGCTCTGCATCGATTTTCCGCTGACCGAGATATTCGCCGAGCTTAACTGACCATTCGCCGTTTTCAACGATGAAATGAACAGCCTCCTTCTCCTCGGCGTTGAGTTTTGCCGAAACCTGATAGACTGCATTTACGCCCTCAAATTTCTTTTTGAGCTCAGGCACATCGGATGCAATCGTTTTCATTAAAGGCAATGCGGCAGCCATAAATATTTTATTGGTGTAGCGTGTTTCGTCACTTGCCAAATTAATACACTCCTTCCAGTTGATAATTTAAGATGATTTTAAAATTCATCATCCCATGAATCGTCAGCCTCAAAGTCTGCGTGCATCATTTCCTCAATACTTTCCATAATACCGTTAGCATCTATTTTTGCCATAGCAAGCAAATCCTCCTGCAAGCCGATTGTTGAAAATGCATTTTGATGACCGAGCATTTTGAAAGCGCAGGCCTTGCCTGATTTTGCGACAACCTCTGCAACGGCAGAGCCAAGACCTCCCATAACCTCGTGATCCTCAGCGGTAATAATCCTTCTTGTATCCATAACGGCTGAAAGCACGGCTTCTTCATCAATCGGCTTAATTGTATGCATATTAACAACCCTAACCTTTAAGCCGGCATCAGCTTCAGCCATACGGGCCGCCTGCATAGCCTCAAACACACAGGAACCGCAGGCTATAATCGTAATGTCGGTTCCGTCATTCATAAGAGAAGCCTTGTTCCATTCAAATTTACATTCGTCAATATTTTTGTAAATAACCTGGTCAAAGCCACGGTTGATTCTTATATAAACGGGGCCGTCAATATCATATGCGGCTTTAACCGCATGATAGGTTTCGGTGCCGTCACAGGGGCAGATTACAGTCATATTAGGCAAAGCACGCATACAAGCCATATCAATAAGCGAATGGTGTGTTGAGCCTGCCTGGCCAAACGAGGTACCGGCATGGGTTGCGATAATCTTAACAGGAACATTTTGATAGCAAATATCGGTATGAATCTGATCAAGCGAGCGTGCTGCCGTAAAAACAGCAAAGGTCGAAGCAAAAGGAACCAAACCGTTTTTTGCCATGCCGGCAGCTACGCCGAAAAGGTTTTGCTCGGCAATGCCGACATTGAAGAACCTATCCGGAAAATGCTCACCGAACATACCGATTTTTGTTGATTTTGCAAGGTCGGCCGTAAGCGCAACAACATCCTTATGCTCCTCGCCGAGCTCACAAAGCGCAATGCCGTAGCACTCCGCAGTTGAAAGCTTTGTTGTATCAGTCATTGTATATGTCATTCCGCCCATGGTTATGCCTCCTTTTTTGCACGCTCAATACGCTGCGCATAATATTTATCAAGTGAGCTGTAAGCGGCTGCCTTTTTATCGTCATCAAGCGAGCCGTAATGCCACAGGTAATTATCCTGCATAAAGTCAACGCCTGCACCCTTATATGTATCCATAACAATGGCAGTCGGCTTGTCGCCGCCTTCCTGATGATTTTTGATTGCAGCCTCGATTGCATTGTTAAGCTCTTTCATATTGTGACCGTCAATACGGTAAACATTGAAGCCGAAAGCCTCAAATTTCTTATCAAGAGGCTCAACCTTCATTTCGTCATCAACTCTGCCGTCAATCATACATTTATTATTATCGGCAAGCACAACAACATTTGAAAGCCTGAACTGTGCCGCGCTCATTGCCGCCTCCCAGTTTGAGCCTTCGTTAAGCTCGCCGTCGCCTGTAAGAACATAGTTCATATAATCAATGCCTTTAACTCTGCCTGCAAGAGCAAAGCCGACGGCAAGTGAAATTCCGTGACCGAGTGAGCCTGTTGAGCAGTCGGTTCCGTTTACCTTATTGCAGTCAAGATGCATACCGACCTTTGAACCTGTAAGGTTAAATATTTTAAGCTCATCCTCATTGAAAAATCCTAAATCGCAAAGGATTGGCGCATAGCCGACAGCGCAGTGGCCCTTTGAAAGGACGAAACGGTCCCTGTCCTCCATTTTTGAGTTGTTCACATCAATTTTCATAAAGCGATGATAAAGGATTACCATGGCGTCCATTGCGCTTAAAGAGCCTCCGACATGACCCGAACCGCCCCATACGGCAGTCTGGATACAGTATCTTCTCATTTGGTCGGCTTTCTTTTCAAGGCGAAGCCACTCATCTTTGTCAAACGGTTTAAAATCAGCCGGCATAAAAATTCCCCCTTAAATTGTTTTATTTCAAATATAGCTCCGGATGTCTTTCGGCAACAACGCCGAAAGCGTCCTCTGCGATATCAATCGCAAGCTTAATATCCTCATCCGTAATAGATGCGTTAATAAAATGATTATGGTGTGATGCAAGGAACAGTCCCCTTGACACACACTCTGCAATCCATTCCTGATGCAGCATAAGGCTGTCATCATTGGCTATTCTTAAATAAAACAGCGCGGGCTCTCCCGAAACAACAAGATTAAATCCGTGCTCCTTAGCGGCAGCCTTAAAGCCGTCGGTAAGCTTCGTCCCGATTTTTCTGAACATAACGGGAACATCAAGCCTTTTCATTTTCGGGATACAGGCAAGGCAGGCGGCGAACGGCTCTGCGCTCATCCAATATGAGCCTGTATATACAACAGACGAGGCTGTGTTTTTCATATGCTCCCTGCCGCATACTGCCGACATATTATAGCCATTTGCAAGAGCCTTGCAAAAGCAGATTAAATCAGCCTTAAAGCCGTAGTAATGATCAGAGCCTTCAATATCAAGCCTGAAGCCGGTTCTTACATCATCAATGATAAGCACCATACCGTGATCGTCACAGAACTTGCGCACCTTTGCCCATTGCTCCTTAGTGGCACAGACATTATCACTGAAATTGCCGTGATCATAAGGCTGCGCAATAAGGCCTGCCACATCGCCGCCGCAGGCATCATAAGCCTCTTGCATGGCGTCAATGTCAAACCAATTAACGACAATATTATTTTCAACCTCTTCCGGCAAAATACCGGGATAGTCAATCTTTTGCGCCCACTGAAAATCGCCGTGATAATAGCCCTTGAAAAACATCATTTTCTTTTTGCCGGTATGAGCACGGGCACACATAACGCTGAAGGTTGTGGCGTCTGAGCCGTTCTTCATAAAAAACGCCCAGTCGGCCATTGCGACAGTATCTTTAAGAAGCTCTGCACATTCAACCATTTTATAGGACGGAGATGTTGTGCAGTTGCCTGTTTTAAGCTGTTTAATTGCAGCGGCATCAACATCTTCATCACAATAACCCAGAACATTGGGTCCGTATGCGCACATAAGGTCAAGATATTTATTGCCGTCAACATCCCAGAAATATGTACCCTTTGCTTTCTGCGACATCAGCGGCCACTTTGTAATCGGAAGGAAAAGTCCCTCGGACGGTCCGAGATGGCCGTAAACACCTGAAGGAATTGCATCAAGTGCCCGTGAAAACCACTCTTGTGATTTCTCGTGCTTGTATTCGGGAAATTTACTCATTTCAAGCATCCTCCTTATCCTAAATAAACAGCGACTCTGTCAAGAATACGGTTGATATTATCAACCATTGAAATCATACCTGACATATAAATATTACCGGCGCAGAGCTCCGCCATTGTTGAGGCAGTGCCTGTGAAAAGACCGTATGCAAGGTCGATTGAATTAAATTCCATTACAGCCCTTGGCGTATCGGGCTTTTCTTTAATGGTTTCAAACTTATGGTCACGAACACGGAGAGTCGCGTAACAAACATCGGTAATGCCCATCTGAACATCGCCGTCAACAGTATAAAGCGCCGACTGCTTTGATATTGAATCTGAATTTGCAAGAGCTGAAAGCGCGCCTGCAATAGTGTAAAATGTAAGCTTTGTTGAAAGCTCAAAAAACGCCCTGTCCTTTAAATCATCGTCACTCGGTTTAAGTAATTTCACAAGTCTGTCGGTAAGCTTGGTAAAAGGACCGAGCAAAAATGACAATACCTGCACAACGCCCTTTACCGGCACGCCGGGCTTGCTTTCATCAATGAGAGCATTGAATTTTTCAGGGCTTGCAAAATTCATTTTGCAGGTACAGCCAAAGCTCCCTTCAGTCATTTTGCAGCCGTTTTTTGAAAAGCTGAAGGTACAGCACGGACCGTCATTAACATCAAAGCACAAAGCCACGGGCTTTTTCAAGGATGAGCAAACAGCCTTCGCCTCATCGTCAAGCTCACAAAGATTTTCAAGAGTAGCAAGCACACCATACATATTGGTATATGCCATTGCCTTTGCTTCTTTCAAAATAATCCCTCCTCGGCAGCAGCAATATATATAAATACAATCGGATTAGGATTAGTGTAAATTTTCACACTAATACTATATGATTATATCATATACAGCCGCTTATATCAACAAAAATAAATTCAAATTATAATTACAATTCGGTTAAGAGCAGGCTCGTTTTAATTGACGCATAAAAAAAAGAGGCGAAATAAAAACGCCTCTTAAATTAAAATTATTTAAGCAGAAATCCTATTTTTTTCATAGTCTTATCGAGAGTCCTCTGCGATACTTTTTGCGCGGTTTGCGCGCCTTCTGTCCACTTTTCCTCAAGATAAGCCTTGTCAGCCATATACTGTTTAAATTTCCGCTGAACAGGCTCAAGCTCTGCAATAACAGCTTCGCCGACCGCCTTTTTAAAATCACCGTAGCCCCTGCCTGAAAAATCAGCTTCAATCTGTTCATAGGTAAGACCTGTAACGGCACTGTAAATTGATATAAGATTATTTATGCCGTCCTTGCCGTCGGCATAGCGAATGCTCATTTCGCTGTCAGTTACGGCACTTTTAAACTTTTTCATTATAACGCCCGGTTCATCGGTAAGATAAACTGTTCCCTTAGGATTGGGATCTGACTTGCTCATTTTGCGTAAAGGGTCGGCAAGGCTCATTACTCTTGCAGCCGACCTGACAATATATGCTTTCGGCACAGTAAACACATTGCCGTAAATGCCGTTAAAGCGTTCGGCAATATCCCTTGTTATTTCAAGGTGCTGCTTCTGGTCTGCGCCGACAGGCACAATATCAGCCTGATACAAAAGGATATCGGCTGCCATTAAAGACGGATATGTAAACAAGCCCGCGTTGACATTATCGGCATGCTGCTGCGACTTATCCTTAAACTGCGTCATTCTGTTAAGCTCGCCAAACTGCGTGTAGCAATTAAGAATCCAAGCAAGCTGCGAGTGCTGCGGAACATGCGACTGAATAAACAGAATACTTTTGTCGGGGTCAAGACCTATCGACAGCAAAAGAGCGTAAAGCTGAACCGTCTGCTCCTTAAGCCTTTTAGGGTCCTGTCTGACTGTAATTGAGTGCAAATCAGCAACGCCGTATATTGTGTCAAATTCATCCTGAAAAGCAGGCCAGCCCTTCATAGCGCCGAGGTAATTGCCGAGGGTGGGTACAGATGTAGGCTGAATGAGCGACAGGCTTCTTTTTCTCTTTTCCTTTTTTGCTTCTTCTGACATAGCTAATCTCCTTAAGCGTTTATTATGGTTAGCGCAAAATTATTTGTATTGCTTTGCTACTTCGCCGAGAATTTTAATACCGTCAACAATTCCTTCATCGGCAGGTGTTGAAAAATTAAGCCTGATATATTGAGTTTTGTCGGTATCATTCATTAAAAACGCATTGCCCGGCACAACCGCAACCTTTTTATCAACAGCTTTTTTTACAAACTCAAGCATATCAACACTGTCGGGAAGCCTGCACCAAATGAATAAGCCGCCCTCCGGCTTGACATAATCAACAAAACCGCCAAGCTCCTTATCAATGCAGGCGCACATAAGATTTAACTTTTTGCGGTAAATACCCTGTATTTTTTCAATGTGCGCGTCAACATCATAATTTTTAAACCACTCGTCAACAATCATCTGGTTAAGGCAAGGCGTATGAACATCGCTTGCCTGTTTGCCGACAGTCATTTTGGCAAGAAGCGTATTATGCGCAATGCAATAGGCGACACGCAGACCGGGCGACAAAATTTTAGAAAAAGAGCCTGCGTAAATAACAATGCCTTCATCATCCATTGATTTGATTGTCGGCAGCGATTTGCCCTCAACTCTCAAGTCGCCGTACGGGTTATCCTCAAGAATAATAACATTATAACGCTTTGCAAGAGCATAAAGCTTTTTCCTTTTTTCAAGCGACATTGTTGCACCTGACGGATTTTGAAAATTAGGTATTGTATATATAAACTTTGCATCAGGAGTTGATTTGAGCACATCCTCAAGAGCATCAACATCCATTCCGTCAGCCTCGACGGGAACTCCCTTGAGCTTGCAGCCGTATGAGCGAAAGCAGTTAAGCGAACCGATAAATGACGGCTCCTCACAAATAACCGTATCTCCCTCGTTGCAAAGCACCTTTGTAACCAAATCCATTACCTGCGTTGCACCCGATGTAATAATGATGTTATCATATTCCCTGCCGATATTTTCCTTATCCTTAAGCCACTTAATTATTGTTTCGCGAAGCGGCTGATAGCCCTCGGAAACGCCGTATTGCAGTGCGTCTACAGGTCTTTTGTCAAGAATGTCTTTGGCAATAATTCTAACCTCATCAACAGGGAAAGCGTCAGGCGCAGGATTGCCTGCTGCAAGCGGTATTACGGCAGGGTCTGCCGTTGCTTTTAAAATTTCCCTTATAGCACTTGGCTGCAAGGATGATATCTTGTTTGAAAAAATGTAATCCATATTATCTGACCTTTCTTAAATTATTCCGTCTTGCTTTAAAAATCCAATAAGGCGGTCGGTATTTTTGCCGTCATGATAGGTAACTATCTTGCGGTATCTGCTTATATACTCCTCTTTTTGAGGATTATTGTAATTTTTTTGAATTGACTGCATAAGCCCGTCAGTGCTGTAGAAATAATCGCCATAGACATTATCTTCATTAAGCATAAGCTTTGTGGATGGACCGTACTGCGACATACAAAAATCCTTATCCTCCCAATAAAAGATAACTCTCGCCCCGCGATAAAATGCATCATATGCAATTGACGAATAATCGGTTATCAAAAGCCTTGCCTGTTTAAGAATATCATCATAGCGAACGCCGAGAGTTATTTTATCGGCAACCTCTCCGCCGATATGATTAAGCTCATTAACAATAAGCGGATGAGGAAGAATCAGCACCTTATCCTTAAGCTCGCCGGGAACGCTGTTATAAAGCTTCATAATCATTTTGAAATATCCCGTTGATTCAAAATCATCACGAGCCATATTGATTTCCCACGGGCGCCAGGTAGGCATAATGACAATTTTATCCGCGTCGTCGTTCAATATATTTCTGTCATATTTAGGCAGACCGCTGATATATAAATCCTCGTGATAATGACCGCCCAAATCCACAAAATGATTAGCTTCAGCCTGCGATGAAACAACAACTCTGTATTTACCGTTAAGCTTTTTTCTTTTAAACATTTTTCTTGACTCGCTGTCGAGAGATACCATATACATAACGCCGTGCTGAAGAAAAACATAATTTTTATTGGGGCTTGCAACCTTCATAAGGACAAGCTTATTAAAGGTTTTAAGGTCAATGGAATGAACAAGGGCCTCGGTGCCTATAAACGATTTTGCCTTAAAAAAGTAGAGATAGTGCTTAAAGGTATTTTTATAAAGAATATTTTTGCGGTATTTTTCAGGTATCATATCAATATATTCATAGCTTTTATCAACTATGAAATATGCGTTTTTATAACCGTAATCGATAAGCTTTTCAAAGGTAACGCTTGCGCTTTCCTCATACTTTGAAGAATTTTTTTCGTAAAGAAGCACAAGCTTTTTTGCTTTTTTGCCAAACCAGAATTTTGATATTACAAAGGCGGCAAGCTGTAAAAACCTTTTTGAAAAGGCGTCGGATACATTTGTTGAGCGAACATAAATATTAAGCCTGTTTGCCCTTGACTGTCTGAAAACAGCAACAGTATTTGTATTATCTTCAAATGTGAACGGACCTCTTAATCCGAAAAATCTGCCGAATAAAAGCGAATTGTAAATAATATGGCACTGCACAATAAAGCCAAGCGAATTTTTATAATTAAGTACAACCTTGTTTGTTGCAGGCATATTGATAACATCGCTTACCGGTACCGAAAAGGAATAAATACCCCTGTGTTTTTTGGAGCTTTTCTTGTTGAAGGATATGAAACGCGGTTTATATTTTTTACTTCCGACCGTTATATATGTGTCGCAAAGGCGCACCTTCTGCACAGCCTTGAATGAAAACATACTTATGCATAAAAGTCTTTTGTCGCCTGCCTTGCCGACCGCGAGGTATAAAGGCATAATATTTTTCATTTTTGAATTTTCAAAATAGCTTGAATCGGCAAAGCCGTCTTCATTAAGCGATGAAAAAAGCTCGTCCTCTTTTGCAGACAAATCAATTTCTTTATACCCGTGCAGTCTTTCATATTTTTTTACATATTCAACAGCATCTGCCGTCTTGGCGGAAACGCAGAAAGCGCTGCCGTGATTGACATATTCACCTGTCGAGCAAAGCCTTGTAATAATACCGGAAAGCACAAAGCTTGCACAGGAAAAATCAACAACCTTAACGGGATTAAACGAATAGAACAGGCGCGCGCATTCCCTTTTAAAAAATGCATCCGCAGCCGGACTGTCATTCATTATTTTAAGCCTTTTTTTAAGAACAAGAGCCGCAAGCTCTTTAAATGTAAACTGAAAGGCCGTAACCGTGCCGTAGCTTGAGATATTATCATCAAGCGACAGTATAAATTCTTTTTTTGCTTTATTAAGATTTCGTCTGTAAGCAATAACATAATTACAGCCGGGATTTTCCCTGATATAAAGCTTTATGCTTTCAAGCTGTGACGCAGGCAATGCTCCGGCATATATAAGGCAGTTATTATTTGTATCAGGCTGTTTTTCAAGCCTGAAGCAATCGCTCCTGCCGGTAACCATAAGCTCGAAAATTCGCTCACAGGAATTGACATAGCCGTTAGGGCAGTATTCAGATATAAAATCGTCATACGGCTCAACGGGCTTTTTCATTTGCTCGACAAGAGCATCAGCGTTTTCAACAATAGGAAACGGCAAATCCTCAAAAGGAATATAGGTTCCCCTTGTGCTCAAATACTCTTCCTTATCAAAGGCATAAAGAATAATTTTTTTACCGGTTACCGCATAGTCAAAAAACACGCTTGAGTAATCGGTAACAAGTCCGTCGCACGCATTTAGTATTTCATAGGTATCGCAGTCAGACGGGAAATAATCAATATGCTTATACTTATCACAATTAATTGAACTTGCAAGAAGGAAATGAAGATTAACAAGAAAAACAGTATCATCATCAAGCTTACCGTCAATTTCATCCAATATTTTCTTAGTGGTTTTAAGCTGATATGCGGTGTCGGCGGTTCTGCCCGTACCGCGCCATGTAGGCATATAGGCAAATACTTTTTTATCGGAGAAGCCCAGCCTGTCCTTCATAGCGGCGGACTGCTCCTTGTTATAAAATATATAATTCCTCGGATAATTGGCTATAACCGAATTGCCCTTGAAAATATATTTAAGGTCGTAATCATCCATAAAGACATTTTTGGTAAATTCATTCGGGAACAATGCGTAGTCGCTCATAAGATAATTTTTCTGAATATTTGCAAGAGAAGCTAAATTTGACTTGTCGCTTTTACCGAGTGTTTTAAGCGGTGTTCCGTGCCAGGTATTAAGAAAAACCTGTTCCTCTCTTTTAATAAAATACGGAGGAAATGAATTATCGGTCATAATATATTTTGCAGCGGCAAGATATTTGCAGTAAAGCTTTGAGTTTCGCACAGACAAAATAACATTGTCAAAGCCGTATGCCTTCATTCTTTCCCGCGCGGCTTGCGCAGTTTCCTCAGTTACCGTGAAAACACATTTATAATCTGACCAGCGTTTATTTGTGCAAAGCTCTTTGAGCATTGAAAACATATTGCCGTTAATGTTTGTACCCTGCCCTCCCTCAAGCAGGACAAGCTTATCGTCAACAGGCTGACTGCAATATTTGATATATTCGGGTTTATAATTTTTTATACCGCCGTTAAGCTTTTTTAATACCTTATTAAATATTCTTTTAATCACTGTATAACCTCATAAAATCAATCTATCAGCATACAAATAAATTTTGCCAGAATTTCAGCATTATTATTATTTGTATTTTCAACATATTTTGATTTGAATGCATAAAGCATATCAAAATTGTAATTTTTGCTTTTTATTGCTGAAAACAAATCCCTTGCATTTTCAAACACGGCATCGTTAAGCTCGGCTTTAAGGTCAACATTTGCGCCTCTTTCTCTGATATACTGTTCATAGTCCGGCACAAAAAAATAAAGGGGCTTCATAAGAAGGCTCGCTTCAAATGCACAGGCAGAATAATCTGTAATTATGCAGTCGGCAACCTTCATCAAATCATAGGTTGAATAATTGCCGTTACAGCCGAATTTTTCATCAGGCTTTAATTTTGAAAAAAGAGGATGTACACTGATTATAAGATTATAATCATCAGACATATCCTCAAACTCACTGATTAGCTCATCAGCCGCATAAGCCTCTCTTTCCCTGAAGGTAGGCAGATAAAGAATTAATTTCTTATGACTGAAGGACGGGTTATCCGAATAAAATCGCTGCACCGCCGAATTCCCATTTAAAATATAATCAACCCTCGGCAGCGAACAGATTTTTATTTTATCGGATGAACAGCCGAATGCTTCCATATAAAACCGTGCAGCAGCCTTGCTCGGTGCAAGGACATAATCATAATTTTTATGCATACACATAGCTTTGCTGATTTTTTCGTCCCTGCCCTCTTTTGTGCCAAGACTTTGCAGGCCGAATTTTTTAACGGCGCCGAGAGCGTGCCACATTTGAACAACCTTAAGACTTTTCTTATGCTTCAGACAGGAAACGGGAATAGAATATGTGTCAAGAATTGCAACACGGGCGGTGGAAAGATAATACATATCCCCCACCACACCGAAGCAGTATTTTATTTTTTCCGCAAAGCCGTCAGGTATCATACGAAGCCTGAATACCTGCTGCGTTTTTGGCGATTGTTTTTTAATTTCAGCCTCAAGCAAAAGCATATCAATGCTTTTATCGTTACTCTGCCTTGATAAATAAACAATCCTGTTTTGAGCCTTAAAAAGCTTAATAGGCGCATAAATAAGCGCAAGAAAAAGCTTTAAAGCTGTTATCAGAAATACTTTCATACTTATTGCTTTTATTATTCGTAAAGCGGATATTTTGCACAGATTTCCGCAACGCCTGAACTGATTTCATCTTTTTTATTATCAAAATCGGAAACCGCAAGATAAATATATTCTGCAATCTTATCCATATCATTTGTATCAAGACCCCTTGTTGTAGCGGCAGGTGTGCCTATACGAACACCGGATGTAACAAACGGAGAGAGGGGCTCGTTCGGGACAGTATTTTTGTTAAGGGTGATATGGACCTCGTCAAGACGATTTTCAAGCTCCTTTCCGGTAACACCCGTGCCGCGCAAATCAAGCAGGCAAAGATGGTTATCGGTGCCGCCTGATACAAGATTAAGTCCGCGCTTTATAAGACCGTTTGCAAGAGCCTGCGCGTTATCGACAACCCTTTGCTGATATGTCTTAAACTCCGGCTTTAACGCCTCGCCGAAGCAAACCGCCTTACCGGCAATCACATGCATAAGAGGACCGCCCTGTGTGCCGGGGAACACTGCTGAATTAAGCTTTTTTGCGAGATATTCGTTATTGCAGAGGATAAGACCGCCGCGGGGACCGCGCAAGGTTTTGTGAGTAGTTGTTGTAACAACATCAGCACACGGTATGGGAGATTGATGCAAGCCTGCCGCAACAAGACCTGCGATATGAGCCATATCGACCATAAACATAGCGCCGTTGGCGTGAGCGATATCTGCCATGGTTTTAAAATCAATTTCCCTCGGATATGCAGACGCGCCTGCAACAACAAGCTTTGGCTTAACCTTGTTGACCTGCTTTGCAAATTCCTTAAGGTCAATAAAGCCTTCATCGTCAACACCGTAAGGAACAAAGTTAAAGTATTTACCGCTGATATTTGCGGGTGAGCCGTGAGTTAAATGACCGCCGTTATCAAGGCTCATACCCATTACGGTATCGCCCGGCTTAAGAAGCGCAAGATAAACGGCAGTGTTGGCCTGAGCGCCCGAATGCGGCTGAACATTTGCAAATTTACAGTCGAAAAGCTCACAGGCTCTTTTAATGGCAATTTCCTCAACAATATCAACAAACCGGCAGCCGCCGTAATATCTCTTATTCGGCAGACCCTCAGCATATTTATTTGTAAGCACGGAGCCCATTGCAGCCATAACCTGCGGTGAAACAAGATTTTCAGACGCGATAAGCTCAATATTCTCCCTTTGTCTGTTAAGCTCAAGAGCCATTGCATCGGCAACCTCTTTATCGGTTTGAGCAACTTTGCCTATTGAATCATAGTAATCAGGAAACATACCCTTTACCTCCGTTAATTAAAAATTATACAGATGTATAATACCACAAACAAAAATATTATACAACAATTATTTAATAATAATATAAAATCAGAGCTTTTATACTAATAATGTAAATTATTGATGTATTTTCACTTGAAACGGCAGTTAATATGTGATAAAATCTTTTTGACAAAAAAGGAGTGACAGTATGAGCGGACATAATAAATGGAGCACCATTAAAAGAAAAAAGGGTGCAAATGATGCAGCGCGTGCAAAGGTATTTACAAAAATAGGCAGAGAGCTTGCCGTTGCCGTAAAAAACGGCGGTCCCGACCCTAACAACAATGCAAAGCTGCGTGATGTTATTGCAAAGGCAAAGCAAAACAATGTGCCTAATGACAATATTGACAGAATGCTTAAAAAGGCCGCAGGCGAAGGCAGCAGCACAAACTATGAAAATATTGTTTATGAGGGCTACGGACCTTCAGGTGTTGCAGTAGTGGTTGAAACACTTACCGACAACCGAAACAGAACCGCAAGCGAGGTGCGCCACTATTTTGACAAGGCAGGCGGCAATATGGGAACTCCCGGTTCTGTCACATTTATGTTTGGCAGAGAAGGCGTCATCGTAATTGAGAAAGAGGATGTTGACGCGGATACGCTTATGATGGATGCTCTTGAGGCAGGCGCAGCTGATTTTTTGACTGACGATGAGGATATTTTTGAAATCAGAACCGACGCCAACGATGTAGGAATAATACGTGATGAGCTTGAAGCAAAGGGCTACAAAATCATATCAAGCGAGCCCGCATATATTCCTCAGACATACACAAGGCTTGATAATGAAGATGATATGAAAGCCATGTCAAGAATGATTGAAATGTTTGAGGAAAATGACGATGTTCAGAACATCTGGCACAACTGGGAAAATGAGGACGAATACGAAGATTAATCAATAAGAAAAATTAATCAATAAGTATAAATAAAGCTCATAACTGCGATTGTTATGAGCTTTTTTAAAAGTATTTTGCCAGTGGGAAACGGTCAAAAAATTCAAAATGCTTATTCATCATTTTTGAAAAGAAAGAAATTATATTGCCGTTGCAAACTGCCATTATGATTGTGCCGACGCTTACGCCGACAAATCCGTGAAACAGTAAAAGCGACAACGCTGACGAAAATGCAAGCATTGAAAAATCATACCCGAGCTTCCACTTTCGCATATCGAGCTGTTTAACCGACCCTATTTCCCTGACGAAGTAATCATAGGCACAGGGTGCAAGATAGGTGTTGAAGAAAAAAGCTACCGCAAGTGCCGTCATAATCGTACCTGCCGCAAAAAGCAATATACGAACAGCTATAAAATCGGCATTTATTTTGTCGACTGCACTGCGTGCCAAATCAAGCAGGGCGCCGTAGATTAAAGCGCTTAAGAACGAAGTAAGGTATGTAAGTCGAAAGCGTTTGACTATAACGCACATAAGAGCAAGGAAAAATGCCTGCATTATCCACTCGACCTGACCGTTTGTAAGAAAAGATATTTTTTCACTTATTATAAATGACGGTGCCGCAATCATTGATGTGCCGAGATTTGCTTTGATAGTAAAGGAAACCGCAAACGGCATAAGCACCATACCGAATATATATGCAAGCTCCCTTGACATTCTGATTTTTTTCACTCCAAGTACCGCTGCCTTTCACATTCATTATCACCGATATCAAATACACAACAGCTTTCGATAATAATAACCGAAAGCTGTTTTGTTATTTATCTTTCTTCACGGAAATAGGATAATCCGAGCGAGGCCGGGCCCTGGTTTTCCTTTTTCTTTCGTGCGCTTACAACAACAAGAACGATTATTGTAACGATATAGGGTATCATCTTATAAAGCTCCTGTGTGCGCAGCGCGCCCGGCACATATAGATAAACGATATAAAGACCGCCGAATACAATCGAGCCGAGTATGCCGAGATTAGGTCTCCATATAGCAAATATTACAAGCGCTATGGCAAGCCAGCCTCGGTCACCAAAGCCGTCATTTGACCAGACGCCGCAGGCGTAATCCATTACATAATAAAGACCGCCGAGTCCGGCAATAACGCTACCGATGCAGGTTGCAAGATATTTTGATTTATTTACATCTATACCGGCGGCATCGGCTGTGGCGGGATTTTCGCCCACGGCACGCAGGTGCAGACCGCCCTTTGTATGATTAAGAAAATAAGAACAGAAAATGGCAATGATTACCGCGGCATATGCAAGAAAACCGTATGACAAGAAAAGCTTGCCGAACCAACCGGTGCTTTCGGCTACGGGGAGAGTTGTTCTGAAGAAATTGCTTGTTGTTGTTAATGCAACAGACGGAACATCAGCGCCCGTGAGCTTAATAAGCGAGCCGCCGAAGAAATTGCCAAAGCCCGTTCCGAAGGTAGTAAGTGCAAGACCTGTAACATTTTGATTGGCTCTTAATGTAACTGTCAGGAAGCAGTATATAAAGCCTGCCGCAAGTGAACCGAGCATACTGCTCAAAAGCGGAATTACAACCGCAAGAAAAGCATTTGCCTCATCGGGAGAGCCGAGTGAATTTTCATAAAAGAACGCACCGATTACACCGCTCATACCGCCGATATACATAATACCGGGAATACCGAGGTTGAGGTTGCCGGATTTTTCTGTCATTATTTCGCCTGTTGAACCGTAGAGCAGCGGAATGCCCTGCATTATTGCACGGTGGAGAAAAGTAATTAAGGTTGAAAACATATCACTTTACCTCCTTTTCACAATGGCGGAATTTAAGCTCATAATTAATAAAAAATTCACTGCCTATAATAAAGAAAAGAATTATGCCGGTAATTATATCCGCAAATGATTCATTAAGACCGAATTCCATTGAAATCTGCCCGGCGCCCGCCTCAAGAAATACAAGAAGCAGCGTTGTCAGTATCATATAAATCGGATTGAATTTAGCAAGCCAAGATACCATAATAGCCGTAAATCCTCTGCCGTCGGCAGTTGTTGTGCTGATTGTGTGGTTTGTGCCGCCGACAAGCAGCAGACCCGCTATACCGCAGACTGCGCCGGAAAGGAGCATTGTGCGAAGAATTACCTTTTTAACATTAATGCCTATATACCTTGCGGTGTTTTCACTTTCACCTACAACCGAAAGCTCATATCCGTGCTTGCTGTATTTAAGATAAATATACATAAATACCGTTATAACAAGCACTATAATAATATTAAGAAGATAATCATAATCCCCGATGACGGGCAGCCAACCCTCCTGACCGATACGATTGATTATGCCGATTTTGCCGGAGCCTTTCGGATTTTCCCAATACATACAAAAATATGAAACAAGCTGAATACCTACATAGTTCATCATAAGGGTAAACAGTGTTTCGTTTGTATTGAATTTTGCTTTGAAGAAAGCAGGTATCAAAGCCCATACAGCACCTGCAAGAACGCTTGCTATAAGCATAACTATTACAAGAAGTGCATTTGGTATTTTGCCTGCGAAGCATATCATACAGGCTGCCGTGGCAAGTCCGCCGACAAGCACCTGTCCCTCTGCGCCGCAGTTCCAAAATCTCATTTTAAAAGCCGGTGTAACCGCAAGCGAAATGCAAAGCAGCATTGCAAGGCTCTGAAGAAGATTCCATATCTTACGCTCGGAACCGAATGCGCCTTTAAACATTGTCAGATAAACACTTATGGGATTTTCGCCCGTCAGAAGCATTGTAACAACACCCGAAACCACAAGCGCGAGCAAAATAGAGCATATTCTGATTAAAATTGATTTATATCCGGGAAGCGCGCTTCTTTTTGCAATATGAAATAACGGCTCATGTGTTTTTTGTTTACTGCTCATTATGCACCCTCCCTGTCTGTATTTTTTGTCATAAGGAGCCCTATCTCCTCTTTAGTTGCCGACCTGCCGTCAACAACACCCGTTATTCTGCCTGAATTTATAACTATAATTCTGTCACACAGTTCAATAAGAACATCAAGGTCCTCGCCTACAAAAATTATAGATGTGCCGTTCTTCTTCTGCTGTGAAAGAAGATTATATATAGTGTATGACGAATTAATATCAAGACCCCTTACGGGATAAGCGACCATAAGTACTTTAGGATGTGCGGCAATTTCCCTGCCGACGAGCACCTTTTGAACATTACCGCCGGAAAGCCGCCTTACAGGCGTATTTGCATTCGGCGTTACAACCTCAAGCTCATCTATGATTTTATCGGCAAGATTTTTAGGCTCCTTCCTGTTAAGAAACGAGGATTTGCCTGTTTTATATGAACGAAGCATCATATTATCAACAATATCCATATTGCCGACAAGTCCCATTCCGAGCCTGTCTTCGGGAACAAATGAAAGTGCGACACCGAGCTTCCTTATTTCCCTGGGGGATTTACCGACAAGCTGCTGCGGTCCAATATCATCGGGCTTATAAAGAATACTTGATTTTTTGGTTGTCATTTGCAGACCGGCTATTGACTCCAAAAGCTCCTTCTGACCACAGCCTGATATGCCTGCAACGCCGAGTATCTCCCCGCCGTAGGCGGTAAAATTAACATTGTCAAGCGCAAGTGTTCCGTCTTTTTTTACAACGGTAAGATTCTCAACCACAAGTCTTTCCTTTGGCGCTTTAACCTCCTCACGAACAATATTGAGTTCAGCCTTCGCGCCCATCATCATTTCGGTAAGTGACTGCTCCGTAGCATCCTTTGTATCAACAGTGCCTACATACTCGCCCTTGCGCAGAGTTGTAACCCTGTCGGATATTTCAAGAACCTCATGGAGCTTATGTGTAATTATAATAATCGATTTATTCTCCCTGCGCATTTTGCGCAGAACATCGAATAATTTGCTTGTTTCCTGCGGTGTTAAAACTGCTGTAGGCTCGTCGAGAATAAGAATATCCGCGCCCCTGTATAACACCTTGATAATTTCAACCGTCTGCTTTTCCGAAACAGACATTTCATATATCTTTTTATTAAGGTCAACTGAAAATCCGTATTTATCGGTAATTTCCAAAACACGCTTTTTTGCTTCTTTGATATTGAATTTTTCTTTATCATCAATACCGAGAACTATATTTTCGGTAGCGGTAAAAACATCGACAAGCTTAAAGTGCTGATGAATCATACCTATTTTGTTTTTAAATGCATCTTTAGGCGATTTTATAACAACCTCTTTGCCGTTTACAAAAATCTGACCTTCATCGGGAAAATATATGCCTGATACCATATTCATAAGTGTTGTTTTGCCTGAACCGTTTTCTCCGAGAATTGCCAATATTTCGCCCTTATTGACTTTAAGGCTTACATTATTGTTGGCAACAACACTGCCGAATTTTTTTGTTATGCCCTTCATTTCAAGTGCCAATTCGCTGCTCATCACTTACCTCCTTAAAAAAAGATTTACCGTGCCCTCCGAACGGCGGGCACGGATTTTTATATTAGGTCAATTAGAATTTTGTATCAAGAAGTGTGATACCGTCAATCTGAATATCGAAATAAGGAGCCGAACGATACTCTGACTCATGGAAATAGCCGTCTGCCACAGCTTCGGTGTCAGCGGTATAATCAGCATCTGAATCAACATCTGCCATATAGCTTGTAAGATGGCCGTCAGCATCAACGGTTGCGTTCGCGTTTAATCCGTTTTCGGCATCAACGGTGACAGTGAAGGCTGATGTATCAAACACATGGGTTGTACCTGCTTTAAGAGCCTCCTTAACCTCATCAATTTTAGCCTGTGTGCCGTCTGCGGCAACAGCTTCATTAACATCGGTAAGAACAACAGATTCAGTGTCAAGTGTGCCTGTCCAGTCATCAGCGATAGCTGTGCCGTCAATCACACACTGAATTGCATATTCAAGATACGGAGCCCAGTCAATCCTTGATGATACGATAAAGGTATTCGCAGCAGCCGAAACAGTAGAGCCGTTATATGAAACATTCGGTACGCCTTTGCTCTCGCAAGCGGTAGGAGCGCCCATAGAATCGGCGTGCTGTGAAATAAGAACACAGTCGTTGGCAATAAGCTTTTCAGCGCCTTCTTTTTCTGCGGTTTCATCATACCATGAGCCTGTGAATGTAACCTCCATGGTAACTGAAGGGCAAACTGATTTTGCACCGAGATAGAATGATGTGTAGCCGGAAATAACCTCAGCATATGTATAAGCACCGACATAACCCATCTTTGCTTCATCAGCGGTAATTTCGCCGTCATCAATCATTGCGTTGAGCTTCATACCGGCAGCAACGCCTGCAAGATATCTGCCCTCATAGATTGAAGCAAATGCATTATGATAGTTTGAAAGACCCTCTGTATGAGCCTTTGTTCCTGTTGCGTGTAAGAACTGAACATCAGGGAAATCGGTTGCAGCCTGAATCATATAGTCCTCGTGACCAAAGCTGTCTGCAAATACGATGTCACAGCCCTCGTCAACAAGCTCTGCCGCTGCGTCATAACATTCCTGACCTTCGGGGATATTTCGCTTTTTAAGAATGTTTACGCCCATTGTTTCGCAAGCTTCCTCGGCTGCGGTCATAAAGTTCTTGTCATAGGTTGAATTTTCATCATGCAGGAAAATAAAACCGACTGTAAGATCGCTTTTAGCAGCATTTTCCTCGCTTGAGTCCGTTGAGCAGCCTGCAAAGCAAGCAACTACAAAAAGAGCTGCAAGAAGGAGAGAAAGAATTTTTTTGGAAATTTTCATTTTTTGAACCTCCGTAGAAAAAAATAAAATTTATTATAAGGCATATGCCTTTATAACCGATTTAATCCCTGAAACAAACGGTTCCCGTGCTATGGTCCATACTTTCGATTATTGCAAGCGACTGAACATTAACGCCCTGCTCACGAAGCCTGTCACCGCCGTGCTGAAAGCCTTTTTCAATTACAACGCCGCAGCCGGCAAGCTCGGCGCCGCTTTCATTAACAAGAGCGATAAGACCGTTAAGCGCATTGCCTATTGCAAGAAAATCATCAACAATGAGCACCTTATCCCCCCTGCCGATATAACGCTTTGAAACCATAATGTCATATGTTTTGCCGTGGGTGTAGCTGTAAACCCTTGATGTATAAACATCGCCGGCAATATTTTTTGTTTTGGATTTTTTTGCAAACACAAGCGGACACTCAAATTCCTGGGCGACAAGAGCACCGATTGCAATGCCTGATGACTCAATGGTTAATATTTTATTAATTTCGCAATCTTTATAAAGGCTGTGAAATTCTTTAGCAACGAGGCGCAAAAACGGTATATCTATTCTGTGGTTAAGAAAGCCGTCAACCTTGAGAACATTGCCCTCATAAACCTCGCCCTCATTCAATATTTTCTGTTTAAGTAAGTCCATAAAACAAACCGCCATTGTAAGATAGTTATATATTATTACTTATCATCATGATTTTCAATATTATTTGTTGTTTTGACATCAAATTTTAATATTTTATTATTTTCACTTATAGACATTAATAAAAATATGTGTTATATTCTAATCGGGTGAAAATAATGAAAATACTTGTCAGTGCCTGTCTTTTGGGTGAAAACTGTAAATACAACGGTGGTAATAACAGATGTGAAGATGTACTCAAGCTTGCTGGCAGTCACACGCTCATACCGATTTGCCCCGAATGCTTTGCAGGTCTGCCTGTACCGAGAATGCAAAGTGAAATAAAAGACGGCAGAGTATATTCAAAAAGCGGCGATGACCTGACGGAAAAATTCAATGACGGCGCCGAAAAGGCGCTTTATGTAGCGGAGGAAAGCGGCTGCCGGCTTGCCATACTGAAAGAAAGGAGTCCGAGCTGCGGCTTCGGCAAAATATATGACGGAAGCTTTACCGGCACAATAATTGCCGGAAACGGCATTACCGCAGAGCTTTTACACAGTCACGCAATAAGAATTTACGGTGAAAGCAAAATAAGTGAAATAGAAGAATTAAACAGCAAGCCTGTAAATTTGTAATGCTGTATATTTTGCATATATGCAAATTACAGGCTTTTACCGGTAAGCTGAAAAAGGATTTGAATGACAGAACATTCAAATCCTTTTTGTTTCAATAGGGTACATATTACCTAAGTTATATATCGTGACGGTTTTTTATTTTAAGGCGCTCCATAGCACGGGCAAGATTTGCCTGCGAATGATAATATTCAAGCTGTGACTGCTGCTGTCGCAGCTCCTCCTCAGCCCTGATTTTAGCCTCCTGCGCACGGCGTCTGTCAATCTCCTGCGGCAGCTCTGCGGAAATACATACAAGCATTGCCGTGTTGTCAAGAAATTCAAGAAAGCCGTTTCCCACAAAAGCTTCAATTACCTTCCCGTGCGAATCGGTAATTTTCATTTCGCCCTCATCAATCGGCAAAACACAGTTTTCGTGATTTGCAAGAAATCCCTCCTGCCCTTTATCAACATGGGGAACAACAAGAGACTGCGCCATGCCGTCAAAGAAAATTTTATTTGACGCAATAATTTTCAGTTGAAACGTATTCATAATTACCCAACCTTATTCTGACATCTGTTCAGCCTTTTTCATAACATCATCAATTGTTCCCGTGTTGAAAAACGCCGCTTCGGGGATATCGTCTACATCTCCGTCTACGATTGCTTTAAAGCCCCTGATGCTTTCCTTAACGGGAACATATTTACCGGGCAAGCCCGTAAATGCTTCAGCAACATGGAACGGCTGTGAAAGGAACTTTTCTATTTTCCTTGCACGGTAAACAGTCTGCTTATCCTCGTCTGAAAGCTCCTCCATACCGAGAATCGCGATAATATCCTGAAGCTCCTTATATTTTTGAAGATATGCCTGAACCTTTCCGGCAACCTCATAATGCTCCTCGCCGACAACATCCGCCTCAAGAATACGGGAATTTGACTCAAGCGGGTCAACCGCCGGATAAATACCCTTTTCAACAATCTTTCTTGAAAGAACAGTTGTCGCGTCGAGATGTGCAAAGGTAGTTGCGGGAGCAGGGTCGGTAAGGTCGTCGGCAGGAACATAGACTGCCTGAACCGATGTTATCGAACCGTTTTTTGTAGACGCGATACGCTCCTGAAGCTCGCCGACATCGGTTGCAAGCGTCGGCTGATAACCAACGGCTGACGGCATTCTTCCAAGCAGTGCCGAAACCTCACTGCCTGCCTGAACAAATCTGAATATATTATCAATAAACAGCAGCACATCCTGATGGTCAACATCACGAAAATATTCTGCCATTGTAAGACCTGTTTCGGCAACACGCATACGCGCGCCCGGCGGTTCGTTCATCTGACCGAAAACAAGCGCCGTTTTTTCAAGTACGCCTGATTCTCTCATTTCATTCCACAAATCATTGCCCTCACGGCTTCGCTCGCCGACGCCGGTAAATATTGAATAACCGCCGTGCTGTGTGGCAACATTTGTGATAAGCTCCTGTATAAGAACGGTTTTACCTACACCCGCACCGCCGAAAAGACCGATTTTACCGCCCTTTTGGTACGGGGTTAAAAGGTCAATAACCTTAATACCCGTTTCAAGTATTTCGACCTCGCTTGCCTGTTCCTCAAAGCTCGGTGCGCTCCTGTGTATTGCCCAGTGCTCCTCGCTGTCAAGACTGCCTTTACCGTCAATGGCATCGCCTACAACATTAAACAGTCTGCCGAGGGTTTTGCTGCCTACCGGGACCTTAATGGCGTCACCCGTTGCGGTAACCTCCATATCCTTTGAAAGACCCTCCGAGGCAGCAAGCATAATACAGCGAACAGTATTTGAACCAATATGCTGGCTGACCTCCATAACAAGTCTTTTTCCGTCAAGATTGACCTCAAGAGCGTCCTTAATTTCAGGTAACTCGTTTTCAAATTCAACATCAACAACAGGCCCCATAACCTGTGCTATTTTACCGATATTCATAAAAGGACACCTCCTACTCCGATTTCTTTTTCTGCGCCTTTGAGCCTGCAATTACCTCGGTTATCTCCTGGGTAATAGCAGCCTGACGGGCACGATTATATTCGATACCGAGGGATTTAAGCATATCCTTCGCAGCGTCGGTAGCAGTCTGCATTGCCATCATTCTGGCATTATGCTCCGAGCAATACGACTCAACCAGTGCGCCGTAAACAAAGCCTGCCACATAGTTTGGCACAATGTGCTCAAACACGGTATCGATATCAGGCTCAAAAAAGCACTGCTGATAGTTGTTTTCGTTATTATCAACAGCATCTGTAATTCTTTTCTTTTTAAGCGGTAAAAGCTGTTTTATTTCAGCGTCAAATGTAACTGAATTAATCATTCTTGTATAAACTATATATACCTCGTCAAGCTCTCCTGCTTTAAAAAGCTCAACAACCTTTTCGCTTATTACCCTGGCTCTGTTCATATTGGGATTTTGCGCTGTGTATCTGAAGTTTATATCAATTGAAATATTCTTTTTTTCAAAATATCTTCTGCCGACCTGACCGACAACAAACAGCATACCGTTATTATCGGACAATGCCTCTTTTTCCGCAATTTTAATAACATTGTGGTTATATGCGCCTGCCATACCTTTATCGGCGGTAACAACAATATAACCCCGTCGGCGCTCTTGCAGGGGAATACTTTCTCTTTTGTCAAAATATTTATTTCCCGTATCGGGAGATAAGTCAAGTATTTTGCCGAGCGCTTCCTGAATTGTGTAGAAATAAGGCTCTGTATTTTTCAGATCGCGTCTTGCCTTCTGAAGCTTGGATGAGGATATCATACACATAGCGTTTGTGATTTTCATAGTATCCTTGATTGATTTCATCCTTGCCTGAATTTCACGGGAATTAGCCATTATTTACCTTCTTAAATTCGTCAACTGCATTTAATATCTGCTCTTTGATTTGAGCGTCAAGCTCCTTTTGCTTTTCAATTACCGAAACAAGCTGAGGATAAGTGCTGCCGACATAATCGAGCAAATCCATCTGAAATGCCTTGATTTTTTCAACAGGGACATCCGTAAATCTTTTTTCCGTCGCGGCAACAAGAGTTACAACCATATCGGAAAGTGAAAGCGGTCTGCCCAGCGGCTGTTTAAGCAGCTCCATAAGCCCTTTGCCGTAGATAAGCCCCGCCTTTGTTTCCTCGTCAAGGTCGGATGAAAACTGTGTAAACACTTCCATTTCCCTGTACTGTGCAAGGTCGATACGCAGTGAGCCTGCTGCTTTTTTCATAGCCCTTGTCTGTGCCGCGCCGCCTACACGGGACACGGAAAGGCCGACATTGACGGCAGGACGCATACCGCTGAAAAACAAATCGCTTTCAAGAAAAATCTGACCGTCTGTAATTGAAATTACATTAGTCGGAATATAGGCTGAAACATCGCCTGCCTGTGTTTCAATGATAGGAAGTGCTGTTATTGAGCCGCCGCCAAGCTCGTCGGAAAGCTTGCTTGAGCGTTCAAGGAGTCTTGAATGCAAATAGAATACATCACCGGGATAAGCCTCACGGCCGGGACTTCTTTCAAGCAAAAGCGAGAGTGCACGGTATGCAACCGCGTGCTTGCTTAAATCGTCATAAACGATAAGACAATCCCTGCCCTGATACATAAAGTGCTCTGCAAGGGCGGTAGCCGCATAAGGTGAAATATATTGAAGTGACGCCGGATCTGAGGCTGTAGAGCACACAACGATTGTATATTCCATCGCGCCTGCTTTTTCAAGCGTATTAACAAGCTTTGCAACGCTTGACGCTTTTTGACCTATTGCGTTATATATACATACAACATCCTTGCCCTTTTGATTAAGGATAGTATCAAGGGCTATTGATGTTTTGCCTGTCTGTCTGTCGCCGATGATAAGCTCACGCTGACCTCTGCCTATCGGAAACATTGAGTCGATTGAAAGAATACCCGTAGCCATAGGCGTATCAACGCTTTTTCTGTCAACGATAGACGGTGCGCTTTGTTCAATGGGGCGATAATTCTCCGCCTTGATTTCGCCTTTGCCATCAATGGGCTCACCGAGGGAATTTACAATTCTTCCTATAAATCCTTCTCCGACCGGAATACCCGCTTTTTTATGGGTGCGTTTAACCTTTGAGCCTTGATGAATACCGACATCGGCGCCGAAAAGTATAACGCCCGTACGGTGCTTTTTAATATCCTGCACCATACCCTTGACGCCGTTTTCAAAAACGACGATTTCTCCGTACATAGCGTGGTCAAGACCGTTTATTGCCGCAATACCGTCGCCGACTCTTATAACCGTTCCCACCTGCTCTGAATCCGTTTTATAATCAAAATCCCGGATATCCTGTTTTAATACGGCAATTACATTTTCACAATTTACCGCGCTGCTGCGGGCAGAATTCATAACCTGCTGCTTTATGCTGTCAAGCTTGCTTTTAAGGCTGAAGTCATATTCCCTGCCCGATATTTCGATTATAAATCCGCCGATGAGCTTTTCATCTTTAACAATTTCAATACTTGCATCAGCGGCATTTTCTTTTTTGCATACAAATTCCCTGATACCCTGAAGCTGTTTTTCGTCAGGCGGATTAACACAGTAAACCACTGCATTGGCGATATTGTTTTTTTTGTTAATCTCTTTGATATACGCACTGATAATTTCATCAAGCGAGCTTATGCTGCACTGCTGCGACAGCATAAACACAAAAGACCTGACAGACGGAGCAAATAGGTCATCAATAACCTTCTGCTTTTCGCTGCCCGATATATTAGCGTCATCAAGCACATTTTCAAGCTCACTGCTTGATTTAATGAGCTTTAATGCCTCCTCAAGAGAGTCAACGCTGATTTGTGAATTAAGCAGTGTATCAATGCAGTTATCCAAATTCATGCACATCAATCATCACTACCTTCACTTAAAAATTCATCATATATATTGCTGTCAGTCTGCACACCGGCATTATCGCCGATAATTTTTTCAGCGGTTTTCATAGCAAGCTCGGCAATTTCCTCTTTAATCATAAGTCTTGCCTTTTCGCTTTCAAGCTCACTTGCACGCTTTGCGTCAGCTTTGAGCTTATCTGCATCGGACTGCGCACGCTCCATAATTTTGTTATACTGCGTTTTGGCATTTTCCCTTGCCTCAATGAGAATTTCTTTCTTTTCATCCTCAACGCCGTCAAGCTGCGACTGATATTCGCTGTAAAGCTCAAGCGCGCTTTTTTCTTTTTCTTTGGCATCTTTGAACTGATTATCAATAAGCTCTCTGCGTTTATCAAGCGTCTTTTTAATAGGTTTGAAAAGAAACAGCTTCATAAGCACAAAAAGCAGAATAAGGTTAATCAGAGTCCAAAGAATATTAAAGTCAAATTTCAGCATTTAACCAAATCCTTCTTTCGCAAAAATAATTCTTATTTGAGCAATACCATAATAAGAATTGCACCGATAAGGCCGTATATAGCGGTAGCCTCTGCAAGAGCGGCGCCGAGAAGAAGGGCTGTCTGAATTTTACCCGATGCTTCAGGCTGGCGGGCAATAGCCTCTGTAGCCTTGCCTGTTGCGATACCTATACCGATACCTGCGCCTATACCTACCAATACAGCGATACCTGCACCAATAGCAATTAATCCCATAATAATAATCTCCTTTAAATATAATTCTTAAAATATACTGCAAATTTCAGGCAGCCTGACGCTTTGCCTTTTTACTTGCTTTTTTCATTTTTTTGCTTTGCTTTTCAGTGGAAGGTTCTTCATTCTCAAAGGCTTCCTGAATATAAAGCGATGTTAAAAATACAAATATATACGCCTGAAGCAAGCCGTCAAAAATATCAAAATAAAGACCTAATACCATAGGCAAAACCACGGGAACATATATTTTAATAAGCTCCATAATGGTAAATGCCGCCAAAACATTACCGAACAGTCGCATACAAAGCGAAAGCGGCTTTGTGAACACCTCAAGAATATTTATCGGCGTTATAATCCAGATTGGCTTTGTAAATGCTTTTAATCTGCCTATAATGCCCTTATCCTTGAATGAGCAATACTCAACAATAACAATGCTTGTAAGTGCAAGAGCAAGTGTAACCTGCATACTTTTTGTAGGCGGCTTAAATCCGAACAATCCGATTATATTTGAAAAGCCGATATAAAGCGCAACCGTCATAAGCCACGGAATAATACCCTCGCCCTTTTCGCCGACAATGCCTTTGAAGAATGATACTGATTTTTCGTAAGCAAGCTCAACCAAAGCCTGGCGCTTTGAAATTTCACCGCTTACTTTGAAGTTTCTTGTCAAAAGTATTGCAAGAACAGTGAGCACTGCAATGATGATCCACGAAACGACCGTTGTTTCATCAAAGCCGATATGAACAGAGCCAAAATCAAATCCAAAAACTTCTTCAATGTTAAGCTCCTCACTCAATGCCTCCTGCAAATCAACCTTCATAAAAGTGGACCCAAGCGTTGCAATCACCTCCATAAATAATTATGTGTAGTATTATACTACATATATATCAGAAATTCAAATCCCCATACAACCAAAAAATGCTCACATTTTTTGCTGAAATATGTTAAAATTTATTAATTTGTTATTTACATATTTTTTTATTTCGTATATAATATTATTTTGAAATTTACTGAACAATACTAAAAATAACCGATTTTATATGTTAAGGAGGAATCTATGGCAAACAACCAAAAGAAAATGGTGGACGCAATAACCTCGATGGATGAGGATTTTGCAAAATGGTACACTGATGTGTGCAAAAAGGCGGAGCTTGTTTCATATACAAGCGTTAAGGGCTGTATGGTTATCAGACCCTACGGTTATGCTATATGGGAAAATATACAGCATATACTTGACACAATGTTCAAGGAGACAGGTCACGAAAATGTTTGTATGCCTATGTTTATACCTGAAAGTCTTTTGCAAAAAGAGGCTGACCATGTTGAAGGCTTTGCGCCCGAATGTGCATGGGTAACATACGGCGGCAACGAAAAGCTTGAGGAGAGGCTGTGCGTAAGACCAACCTCCGAAACACTTTTCTGTGAGCATTTTAAGGATATTGTTCATTCTCACAGGGATTTGCCGAAGCTTTATAACCAATGGGTATCGGTCGTACGCTGGGAAAAAACCACACGCCCGTTTCTTCGCTCCCGTGAATTTTTATGGCAGGAGGGTCATACGCTTCATGCCACAGCCGATGAAGCTGTTGAGGAAACCGAAAAGATGCTGAACATATATGCAAAATTCTGTCAGGAATATCTTGCTATGCCCGTTATCAAGGGTATGAAAACGGACAGTGATAAATTTGCAGGCGCACAGCGCACATACTGTATTGAAGCGCTTATGCATGACGGAAAGGCGCTTCAGGCAGGCACAAGTCACTATTTCGGAGACGGCTTTGCAAGGGCATTTGACATTCAGTTTTCAAATAAGGAAAATCAGCTGACCTACCCTCATCAGACATCCTGGGGTGTGACAACGAGGCTTATAGGCGCAATTATTATGACGCACGGCGATGACAACGGACTTGTTCTCCCGCCGGCTGTTGCGCCTATTCAGGTAATTGTTATCCCTGTTGCACAGCACAAGGAGGGCGTTCTTGAAAGGGCGCGCGCTCTTACAGATGAGCTTGGGAAAATATGCAGGGTAAAAATGGATGACAGCAATAACTCTCCGGGCTGGAAATTTGCAGAATATGAAATGAAGGGCGTTCCCGTAAGAGTTGAAATAGGTCCAAAAGATATTGAAAACAACCAGTGCGTTATCGTAACAAGACATAACAGGGAAAAAACCGTTGTATCACTTGACAATATTACCGATATTATACCGCAAAAGCTTCAGGAGGTTCATAACGGTCTTTATAAAAAAGCCCTTGAAAACAGGGAAAACAGAACATATATTTGCCAAAGCCTTGATGAAATTACAAAGGCGCTCGAGGAAAAGGGTGACGGCTTTGTTAAGGCAATGTGGTGCGGCGACGAGGAATGTGAGAACAAGGTAAAGGACATAACCGGCGTCGGTTCGCGCTGCATACCGTTTGAGCAGGAGCAAATCAGTGACAAATGTGTCTGCTGCGGAAAGCCCGCAAAGAAAATGCTTTACTGGGGCAAGGCATATTAATATTAAGGAGTTGATTTTATGTCAGTATTAGTAACAGGAGGTCTTGGGTATATCGGCTCGCACACCTGCGTTGAGCTGATAAATTCAGGTACGGAGATTGTTGTTGTTGATAATCTTTACAACTGTAAAAAAAGCTCTTATGACAGAATTAAGGCACTTGTCGGCAGGGACTTTAAGTTTTATGAATGTGACATTCGTAATGCAGCCGGCATGGAAAGAATATTTGAAAATGAAAGCATTGACTCTGTTATTCATTTCGCGGGACTTAAAGCAGTAGGTGAAAGTGTTGCAAAGCCGCTTGAATATTTTGACAACAATATAAACGGTACACTTGTTTTGCTTAATGTTATGAAAAAGCACGGCTGCAAAAAAATAGTATTTTCATCATCCGCAACAGTGTACGGTATAAATAATGTTTCTCCTCTTACGGAGGATATGCAGGTCGGCGGCGTAACAAATCCCTACGGCAGAACAAAATATATGATTGAGTGCATACTTCAGGACTTATACGCAAGCGACAATGAATGGTCAGTTTGTCTGCTTCGCTATTTTAATCCTATCGGAGCGCACAAAAGCGGCACTATGGGCGAGGACCCTAACGGAATACCCAATAATCTTATGCCGTACATTACGCAGGTTGCAATCGGCAAAAGAGAATCGCTCGGCGTTTTCGGCAACGACTATGACACGCCTGACGGAACGGGAGTAAGGGATTACATTCATGTTGTTGACCTTGCGCTCGGTCATTTAAAAGCCGTTGATAAGGTCAGAGCCGAAAAAGGAATGTTCATATATAATCTCGGAACCGGCGTCGGTTATTCGGTTCTTGATGTTGTAAAGGCATTTGAAAAAGCGTCAGGCAAAAAAATACCCTATGAAATCAAGCCGAGGCGCGCCGGAGATATTGCGGTCTGCTATTCCGACCCGTCAAAAGCACTTAAGGAGCTCGGCTGGAAAGCTGAATGCTCCATTGAGGAAATGTGTGAGGACAGCTGGAGATGGCAAAGCAAAAATCCAAACGGTTATCCCGACTGATATTAAAATCAAAGCTCATACAGCTCAGGCAAGCTGCCCCGCCCAAATGACGGGCAAGCCCTTATTAAAACAGCAAAAGGCTGCATTCCTACCTTTCGGGTAGGTTTGCAGCCTTTCATTTTCAGACCTGATTTTCACAGTCCTTATACAGTAATTATTTGTTTTCTTCAATATCTTTTTTAATAAGACTTTCTATGTACGGTTCGATAGAATCAAAGCCTTTATCCTTAGCAGCTTTTTTAAAGGTATTATATTCATCCTTTTTCAAAAACAGGGTAAGGAGAACTTTTGAATTACCGTGAATATGAAGCGGATTTTTTGTGGTAAAAGCAAGAATAATAAGCTCAATTACCAAAAATACAAGACAAATACAACCAACAATCATCAATGCGTTCATAAAATCATCTCCTAAAATAATATAACAGCATTACTGTTTATAAATATTATACAATAATTTTATTGATACTTCAAGATAATTCAATTATTTTATACAGATAATTCCGTATTTTGCAATAACTCTGTTAAGCTTCTTAATAAACGCTTCTCCGAAAACACAAAGGAATACCGCGGTTGCCGCACCGAAAACGATATTGAAAACAACACCGGCAGAATATACGGCTATCACGCTTTGAAGATTAATATTATATGACATTATAAGAACCGACGATAAATCGACAATAGCTCCGTAAACCAATGAGCATAATATAAAACCGACAACAGAAAGCGTAATTCTGTTTACCTTAACATATTTGAATATGAGTCCCGACAAAAGACCCACTGCGCCGAGAGCCGCCATCTGAAACGGAGTCCACACGCCCTGACCGAAAATAAAATTTGAAATAAAGGCTGACAGCATACCTATGATATATCCCCTTTTTTCGCCAAGGCAAACGCCGGAAACAATAACAACCGCACCGATGGGCTTTACCTGCGGCACAAGGTAAAACACTGCTCTGCTGACAACGGCAATAACGACAAGCGAAGCTGTAAGCGCAAGCTCCTTTGCCGACGGCGCGCTGCTTTCAAAGGAAAAAACAAACGGTATCATTGAAATGATTATCAAAATTACACATATTAAATAATAATTCTTTTCGGGCAAAAAAATCTGCCACAATACAGCACCTGCAAGGCATAGCGCTGCCGTAATAAATACTGACAATTTTTTCATTCGATATCCTCTGCCGACACTGCCGATGACAGATAGGCTCTTGTAACGCGTCTGATGCTTGTTGTGTAATAGTTCAGCGAGGACAGCACCTCACGCCTGCCGCCCGTTATTGTAATAATACCGTCGCTTAAAAACGAAACAAAATCCGAAATATCGCCTGCAAAATCAATATCGTGCGAAACGATTATAATTGTTTTGCCGAGAGCTTTGAGCTGTTTTATTTTTTCTTTTATTTTTTGCTTTGCAAAAAAGTCGAGCGATTTTACAGGCTCGTCAAGCAGCAGAATGTCAAAGCTTTGCCGCAATAATATTTCCATTGCCAAAAGCTGTGCTTCACCGCCGCTTAAATCATACGGGTGCCGTGTTTCATAATCATATGGACACAGGGACTTCGCAAAGCTTTCCCCCGCTTCCTCAAGAACAGTATCCCTTGTGAAAAGGTACTGCGGATTTTGAGGCAGATATGCAACCCTGCCGTTCACCCTTACCCTTGCGCTGTAAGCTTTTTTTATGCCGGCAATAATTTTTAAAAGCGTTGTTTTGCCGGAACCGTTTGCGCCTATTATACTGTGAATACTGCCCTTATAAGCAACAAAATCAAGATTTTCAAGAATGTCCCTTTCCCTTTTACCGTACGCGAAGGTTATATGCTTAAGCACAACAGCCTTATCCTTAAAGCTGTCACTTACGATAGCTTTTTCCTTAAAGGATTTGTTATATTCACAGGCTGATTTTACCGTAAGCGGTCTGCTGTCAAACAAAGCGGTATACGGAGGATAAAAGGGCAGCAGCAAATCATTATGCGATAGAACATCGGGCTTATCATTTGCAATAGCTCTGCCTTTTTCAAGAATAATCAATCTGTCGCATTTATCAATAATCCCCTCGCTTGTATGAGAGGAAACAATAATTGTAATCCCAAGCTCCTTATTAAGCCTTTCAATAAGTGATATAACCTCCGACACAGCCTTTGTATCAAGCTGTGAAAACGGCTCGTCAAGTATAAGTAAATCAGAACCGTTAATCATAGCCGCGGCGATTGAAACAACAGCCATTTCGCCGCCTGAAAGCTCTGACAATTTACAGTCAAGCATATTATTCAAATTGAAAAACGACGCCGTTTCACCGAGTGCAACGGCAATTTTTTCGTTTGAAAGCCCCTTGTTTTCAAGCGCAAAAACAAGCTCGCTTCTGACACAGTCGCAAACAAAGGAGCTTTGCGGATTCTGCACAACAAAGCTGATGTCGTTAAACCCGTTTTCAAGGCTGCCGTTTAAACTGCCGAAGGGTGCAAGTTCTTTTTTCAGCAATCTTAAAAAGGTTGTTTTTCCGCTGCCGGATTTGCCCATAAGCAAAACAAGCTCGCCCTTATTTATTTCAATATCAATATTGTCAAGGGTCTTGGATTCACTTCCGGCATATATAAAGGTCAGGCCCTCTGTTTTAATATGTACCATCGCACATCCTCCACAGTATCAACAATAACGGGTAAAAGCATAAAAGCCGAAAAGCATAAAACAGCCGATAATGATATTGTCGGCATTGAAATAACCGGCTCAAAAATGAAAACTGCATCGCCCTTGATTTTTGAATATAATATGTATGACGAAAGAAGCAGCATAACAATCATCAAAATAAAATCCTTAAAAGAAAATTTATATTTTGAATATACCCTTCTTCCCCTGCCAAAGCCTCTTGAGTTCATAGAGTCGGAGAGGATTATGCTCTCCTCAAGCGTAAGAGTGATAAGAACAGAGAACACCTTTAATGAGCGTTTAAACGGCGTTAAGTCTTTATCAATCAAATACCTCGCGTCGCTTATCTGCGAAATATTTTTTTTAAGCTTCGGTATAAAGCCGAGCACCATTGAAAAAACAAGCGCGGTATTCGGCATAACGCCGCCGAACACGCAAAGCAATCTTTCGGATGTTATAACTTCATTATAACACGAAAACCACATAATCACACCCGACAGCATAAGACCGGTACAAAATCCGTAAAAAAGGCCTTCAAGGGTAAAATTCATTTCAAATAATATAAACAAAACCGTTTGACCGTAATGAGTAAATAAAAAGTTAAAAACAGCAACTGCAATAACTAACGGCAAAATGAATTTAAAAAAATATGAAGCTGCCGATTTGCCGCATAATTTCAGTTTGTAAAAAAATGCGCCGAGAAGACTGATTGCAAGAAATATCGGATGAAATACGGACAAATTGAGTATAAGGGCAAGAATAAAAAAAAGGAAAGCTGCCTTTGGATTGTATTTTGAAAATCTATCCACAATGTAACCTCCTTTTTTTATTAAGTTTATCTTGTTCTTACATCTTCCTTCGTTTTAAAGGAATAACCGTACAGGTCAAGAATTTTCATGTTTTTAAGCGCTGCCTCGCAGCCTCTTGACACACACAAATGAGGATTTTCAGGAACTGTTACCTCAAGCTCAAGAGTTTTGCTTAAAAGCCTGTCAAGCCCATACAAATCAGCCATACCGCCTGTAAGTATAACTGCGCTTGATGATATATCGGAAATAAGCTGAGCGGAGGTGCGTTCAAGCAGAGAACGCGCTGCGTCGGTTATTTTGTTAAGCTGCGGTTTAAGGCAATCACATATTTCGTTGCCTGAAATTTCAACTGTTATAGGCATTCCCGTATTGCAGTTTCTGCCCTTAGCGGTTGTGACAATATCATTATCCCTCGGTATTGCGCAGCCGATATTCTGTTTAATGCTCTCGGCAGTGCGCAAGCCTACAAGCAGCGAATATTTGTCACGCAGGTATTTTGAAATTGATTCATCAAAGCTGTCGCCTGCTGTTTTGATTGTTTCAACACGGCTCATTGACCCTTGACTGATAACAGCCATATCAGTTGTACCCGAGCCGATATTAATAACGAATACACCGTTTGGATTTGTCGGGTCAATGCCTGCGCCGAAAGCCGAGCAAAGCGGTTCTTCAATAAGACAGACGGACCTTGCGCCTGCCGTTATGATAACGGAAATAAGCGTTCTTTTTTCAACATCGGTACTGATTGACGGAACAGATGCAACAACACGGGGTTTGAATATATTTTTCTTTAAAACCTTATTCATAAAATGGCGTACCATTTGACAGGCAAGCGAATAGTTGCTCACCGCACCGTCGGCAATGGGCTGAACAACACTAATATTTTCCGGCTCTCTGCCCTGAAGATAATACGCTCTTTTTCCGACATACAGTATTTTTTCCGTTTGGGTATCAAAGGCTACATAGGACGGCTCCTCAAGCACGACGCCCTTCCCCACAACGGAAATAACTATTGAACCTGTACCGAGATCAATACCTAAATCATAACCGAACATATAAACAATCCTTAATTATTTTTAACAAAATAATGTTACTTTAATTTAAGTGCATTGTCAAGTAGATGATTGAATAATCTGCTCACTGTTTTTTAAAAGAAAATGTCCAAGCGCACTGTAGCGCCTGCTTTTTTTATCATTTTCAACCATCTGCTTTATCGAGCCTTCGTTACCGACAATAATAAGAAGGCTCTTTGCCCTTGTAAGTGCTGTATAAAACAAATTTCTGTATGAAAGCTTTGGCGGCGTTGCAATGGTGGGAATAACAACAGCCTCAAATTCACTGCCCTGACTTTTATGAACGGTCATGGCATAGGCAAGCTCTATTTCCTTTGCGTTACCAATACTGTACATTGCTTCACGGTCATCAAAGCGAACATTAATAATATCCCCTGCTTTATCAATCCTTGTGAGTATTCCTATATCGCCGTTAAATACACCTGTACCGTTTTCATCATTTTTAAACCAGGGAACATCATAATTGTTTTTAATCTGCATAACCTTGTCGCCTTCACGCAGTATGCTGCCGCGAATTTTAAGCTCGTTTTTTTCGGCTGACGGCGGATTAAGCTTTTCCTGCAAAAGCGCATTAAGATTTTCGGTTCCCACCTCGCCCTTGCGGCTGGGGCAAAGCACCTGAATATCAGTCAGAGGATTAAAGCCGTAAGCGGCAGGTATTCGCTTTGTGACAAGATTTACAATCTTACCCACTGCATTAAAGCGTGAGTTTTCATTAAGCAAAAAGAAATCAGACTTACTGTCGCCGTTATCAAGAAAAGGCATTTCGCCTGCAACCACCCTGTGAGCATTTGAAACAATCATACTTTCCATAGCCTGACGAAAAATTTTGTCAAGGCTTACTACACTGACAAGTCCGCTTTTTATCAAATCGGCAAGAACATTACCTGCACCAACCGGCGGCAGCTGGTCCTTATCGCCCACCATGATGAGCCGACAGGAAAGCGGAAGCGCGTCAAGCAGCGCGGAAAAAACCGTCACATCAACCATAGAAAGCTCATCAACAATCACAGCATCACACTCAAGCGGATTGTTAAGATTATGACTGAATACCGGCAGCGCCTCACCCTCACGGTATTCAACCTCAAGCAATCTGTGAATTGTTTTTGCTTCATAACCGGTAAGCTCGCTCATCCTTTTTGCCGCTCTGCCGGTAGGTGCAGCAAGCTGAACATCAAGCCCTCTGTTTTTCATAAGAGTGATAATACCTTTGACAGCGGTGGTTTTGCCTGTGCCGGGTCCGCCTGTAAGAATAAGCATACCCTTATTAACAGCTATTTCAATCGCAATGCGCTGCTTTTCATCAAAGCAAATGTTATTTGCCTTTTCAAAGGCGTTGATTTCAGAGGAAGATATTTCCTTTTCCTGCGGCGGAAAAGCAAGCATAACATTTATTCTTTCCGCGATTGAGCTTTCGGCACGATAAATTTCAGGCAGAAACAGAAAGTCCCTGTTGTCGATTTTTTCCTCAACAAGCTGCTTCGCGTCAATGGCGTTGTCAATGGCAATTTCAACATCATCCTCTGTGCAGTCAAGCAGCGACTGTGCCGGCTTAATAAGACTTCCCCTCGGCACACAGGTATGACCATTGTTAAGATTGTGCCTTACTATATATACAACACCTGCCTGACTTCTGTAATCAAACGGCGGTTTATTCTGCATTGAAAACGCAATTTCGTCGGCACGCTCAAAGGTAAAGCCGTTTGCATCAGAAACGAAGGCATACGGATTTTCGGTAATTATATCAAGCGCATATGATTTATACAAATTATAAGCATTAAATGCTTCCTGCTGATTAAGCCCAAGCTCGGCAAGACCGTTCATAACATCACGGGCTGCAAACTGCATTTTGAAATCCCGGCTGATTTTTTCAGCCTTTTGCTTGCTTATACCTTTTATTTCAGAAAGACGCTGCGGTTCGTTTTCAATAACATTAAAGGTATCTGCGCCGAATTTTTCAATAATCTTAACGGCAGTGGCCTCCCTTACACCCTTCACAATTCCGTTTGAAAGAAAGTGCAGCATACCTGCCGCATCGGCAGGCAAAGTCCGCTGCAGACGGCTTGCCTTAAACTGTCTGCCGAAGGTTGGGTGCATAACCCATTCTCCCCAAAACTCTGCTTCCTCACCAATTATAACACTGCCGAGTACACCCACAACAGTGCAATACTCATTTTCTGAATTAACCTCAATAACGGCATAACCGGTGCTTTCGTTATTATAGGTTATATTTTCGATTGTACCTGTTAAATTTTCAAGCTGTTCTTCTTCCATAAAATAACCTGCTCATATTTAATGCATATATTATAGCATAATTATATCACAGGGTAAAGCAAATAAAATGTTTGCAAAATAAAAATCTTTGTCCGAACAAAACATATCCACCATAAGGAAATGTTCCCTTTCATTACGGCTTCGCATTGAGGAGAAGGCTAAAAAAAGAGCAAGCCATTTGAGGGTTGAACTTGGGGATTGAGTGAAAACAAGGTCTTAGGTATAGCCTTCAAGCGGGGAAAAAGAATACCGGTCAGATGTGAGAAAACCTCATGTCTGACCGTTTTTCTATGCCCGGAAGGACACAGAAAGTTATCAATTTATATCTCACATATTGCTTGCTATTTTGCCCGGAAAGAGCGATATATGTAACTACCAAACACGAAGGAGG
>CAZYDW010000003.1:0-86880 GCA_964646445.1 uncultured Bacteroides sp. | reverse complement strand
AGGTAATGCCGACTTCTCTTTTGCCTCTGTCTCCTTTCGACAGAGGCTTTGTTTTTTAAGAACTGTTGAATGTTCGATTAATCGGATATGCAATAAAAAAGTGTGTAAGTTAAGAAAAATGACATAATCCCCCTAAAGCTTTTGGCTTTTTTTACCTGTCTGCTTTAGGGGGATTATATCAAATAACTTATACACTTTTATTTTTAATTTCTGAATTATAAATAATCGGACAACGCTGCGGGTTCTTTTGCTTAAGGCAGATCCTGCGACAGATTGCCGGCGTTGCGGGGAGCGTCAGTGCCGCAGCTTCCGGTGGGGATTATGCTATTGATTTTAAGAGTTGTGTTATAATCCCTTTGCTCGTTATCGCCTATAGACGATAATATTAAATTATCAATGTCTGCAAGAACAGGGCTTTTTGGACCGAGCTTTTTTTCAATAATGTAAATAATTGGGTGCAGCCTTTTAAGCAGCTTTTCAACTGCGTTATACATAGGTGTTCCCTTTACATAAGGCTCATCGCCGACAAAAATATTTTTTATCATTTCAATGACAACATCTTTTGTCAGCCTGTTTTCAATGCTTTTATCGGGCTTGAAGAACAAAATTCTTCCAAGCTTTTTGAGCGTAAATTTATCAAGAAACCTGTTAATAGGCTTTGGAAGAAGCTCTCCCATTTTCCACTCAATCATTCTGTTAAAGCGTTGGCAGAAATATTCCTCTGCGGTTTTACCGTTTTTGTCATAATCAAAATCTTCAATAGTGTATGATTTTATGTCGATTGTGCTGTTGCCGTTAAAAGTAATTTTTCTGTATGCGCAGGGGCAGCCGACAAAACAGCCTGTTTGAATATCAGTAATTTTGTTACCCCTGCCACTTGTATATTCAGTAACTGCCTGAGCATGCATATGCCCTGTGAAAATAAGGTCAAGTCCCGCGTCGGCAAACTCAGCAGCCCTTTTCTCCCAGTCAGTGAGCTTTGCATCGTCAATGAGGTTCATCACAGGAGAGAAGGGCAGGAGAGGATAGTGAGTCATTGCAAATATGTATTGCCCGTCTTTGTGCGCTTTTTTAATTTCATCAAGCGCCCATTCCATCTGATTGTCCCACAAGCCTTTGAAATCCTTGCAGTCGCCGTCACAGTTCAGCGCCAAAAGTCTGATGCCGTCATCAAGCTGCGCAACATACGACATACTTTCCTTATGCTCGCTTATTGCATCATCAAAGCCGAAATCCTTATAAAAATCCCTTAATTCCTCACGAGGCATACCCTTAACATCAATGAGCCTGTCACCGTCAAATTCAACCGGATTTCCCGAATAATCGTGCCTTGCAGTGATAAGATAAATTTTTTTACCCTGCTCCTTTAGCTTATATAACCTGTCCCTGAAGCCGATATGGCTTTGATATTCGCCCCGATAAACAAGGTCGCCCGGAATAAGAATAATATCAGTGTCCCTGTCATCGGCAATTTTTTTAAAGCCTGCATCAATTACAGCAGGAGTTTCGGCAACACATTTCTGGTCGGTGCGGCTTCTTTCTTCATATGCCTTACCGGTACGCTTGAATGAGCTGTCATAATAATGAGTATCCGTTACCAGATAAAAGCTTGTGTTTTTCATAATTGCCTCTTATCAACATATGTTTTACTAAATTATAATATTTTACCAATACTATTTCAATCGGTTTTATGCAAAATATATCAATAAATTTTATATAAGCTTATATATTTAAAAATAAAATATGTAAAATTTTACAATTTTTGATTTTTAGTTGCAATATTTTTTTGACTATGATATATTACTGAATGCAAAAAAAATTTTACCAAAGCGAGTATTTTATGAAAAAAACAATAAGATTTTTATGTATAATAATGTGCTTCATTATTATAACGGTGTCGCTGCCGACACTATCATATGCCGATGAGGAGGTAACAACTGCCCCTGTGCAGCAGACCGAACAGTCAGTTACCAATTCAGCAACTGACGAGGATGAGCTTTCGACAACCGAGGATGAAAGCAGTAGTGAAATTCAAAGCGAAGCGGGGGATGATACTTCTGCCGATGAAACAACTGCCGCTGCGCAAACTACCGAATCCACAACCACCACAGCCGCGCAGGTTATAAACTCAATCAGCTTTGCGTACAGCAGCATAAACGCGGGCGTCAATGAAACTACAACCGTTTATATTAAGGACCAAAACGGGAAAAAAGTTACAAACGGCATTACATATTCAACAAGCAATAAAAAAATTGCGACAGTCGCATCTGACGGTGCTATAACCGGCAAAAAGGTCGGTACCGCAACAATTACGGCAAAAACCTCAAACGGTAAAAAAGCCACCTGCACGGTTAATGTTAAGAATGCTCCGACGGGTATCAAAATAACCGTAACAAGCGCGAAAATAGGTATTGGCGAAAAAAGTATTGATATAGGTTCATCCTGTGTGGGCGGCTATTCAAGAACCAGAAAATTCGCTTCTTCAAATCCAAAGGTTGCAACCGTCAACGCAAGCGGCGTTGTAACAGGAGTAAGCGTCGGTACTGCAAACATTACCTGTTCGACCTATAACGGCAAGTCGGCTGTATGCAAAATTACCGTAGGTAAAGCTCCGACAAAAATAAATGTTACAAACGAAAATGTCAAGGTGCAGTACGGATCTTCAAAATATTGTATTAAATGGAACTATGAGCCAAGCGGCTCTTATTCGTATTATTGCAGCTGCACATCATCAGATGCGAGTATTGCGAAGGTGACAAAAGGCGGTGTGGTAACAGGCGTAAAATGCGGCACCTGTTATATAACGATAAAATGTTATAACGGTGTTCAAAAGAAAATTAAAATCAGGGTAGTTAATGAAAACAATACTCTTTATCTTAACCGTGATGCAACACAGATCTGTTATGAATATTCAAATGCCTGCCGCTATATTTTCGGCAAATCAGCCCAGGGCAGAAATCTTGAATCATATGTCATTACTCCTGCCAATAATAAATATACAAAAACATATGTTATGACCTTTGCAATACACGGCTTTGAGGATTCGTATTCTCACGATGCGAAGGTGCTTACTGCCGAGGCAAACAAGCTTGTTGAGTATTATGCGAAAAATCCCGATAAGCTTTGCGGCTTCAGGCTTATCATTGTTCCGTGCCTGAATCCTGACGGTACGATTTCGGGCACAAATAATCTGCGTGCCTGTGCAACGGCGTTCGGCAGATGTACATATAAGCATATTGATATGAACAGGGACTTCAGGTCATTTAAGGCTACGGAGTCAGTTTCAATGCGTAATCTGCTTAACCGTTATAAGCCCGATGTGTTTACTGATTTTCACGGCTGGCTTGACGAAACACTCGGCACCTCAACGCTCTGCAATATATTCAACAGCAATATGAAGCTTTCTTATAAACAGGCAGGCACATATGCATATTCAAGCGGCTATCTTTACGGCTATGTATATAATAAATATAAATGCCCGTCGGCACTTGTCGAATATAAGGCGCCAAATCGTGTCAACCATACTCAGACCGTCAATGCAATTAACGCAGTAATTAAGCAATATAAAAAATAAACAAATCCCCGACTTTCACTGAAGTGCACCCCAAAAGTTAGACACATTTGGAGGTACATATCACACAGCCGGGGATTTTTATATGTCGCAGACGATTGTTTATGTATTTTGATTTTCACTTAATTTTCTGCCCATTAGAACGCCCATAACACTCGCCATCATAAGCCCTCTTGTCCAGCCGGAGCTGTCGCCGAGGCAGTGCAGGCCTTTAATATTTGTGTTAAGGTTTTTATCCATTCTTACCTTATTGCTGTAAAATTTAAGCTCAGGGCTGTAAAGCAGGGTTTCGGTTGACGCAAAGCCGGGAACGACCACATCCAGCATTTTTATAAATTCAATTATGTTTGTCATGGCTCTGTATGGCATAGCCGCCGTAATATCGCCCGCAACCGCATCCTTGAGCGTGGGCTTTAAATTGCTTTTTGAAAGCTCATGCTGCCAAGTCCTTTTACCGTCAAGAATATCGCCGAAGCGCTGAACCATTATTTTGCCCGCACCGAGCATATTTGTCAGCTCGCCGACCTTTTGGGCATATTCAATGGGCTGGTTAAACGGCTCTGTGAAATTATGGCTGACAAGTATTGCCAGATTTGTGTTTTCGCTTTTTTTATCCTTGAAGCTGTGACCGTTTACAACTGCAAGGTCATTATCGTAATTTTCCTGTGCAACAAAGCCGCCGGGATTTTGGCAGAAGGTACGCACCTTGTTCTTCCACGGCTTCGGATAACCGATGAGCTTTGATTCATAAAGCGTTTCGTTTACCTTTTCCATAACCTCGTTTCTGCATTCCACACGAACGCCTATGTCAACCGTGCCGGGCTTGTGCGCAATATTATGCTCTGCACAAAGCTTTTCAAGCCAGTCGGCGCCGCGCCTGCCTGTCGCAATGACAACCTCGCTTGCGGCAATTTCTCTTTCAACGGAGTTGTCGTCGATTATGACGCCCCTGCATTTGCTGTCTTCAATAATAATGTTTTTACATTCGGTTGAAAACATCATATCAACTCCGTTTTCGGAAAGATAGGTCTGTATTCTTAAATAAAGCTCCTGAGCCTTTTCGGTCCCGAGGTGGCGGATAGGGCAGTCAACAAGCTTAAGCCCCGCCTTTATTGCATTTTTTCTTATTTCTTTTATGGCGTCGCCTGTGTATATTCCTTCAATTTTTGTGTCTGCGCCGAAATCAAGATAAATCTTATCTGTATAGTCAATGAGTTCCTGTGCAAATTCACTTCCTATAAGGTCAGGCAAATCACCGCCTACCTCATAGCTTAAACTCAGCTTTCCGTCGGAAAATGCACCGGCGCCTGAAAACCCTGTTGTTATTGCGCAGCTTGGCTTGCAGTTCACACAGTGGCCTGCTTCGCTTTTCGGGCAGTGCCTTTTTTCAACTGCCTTTCCTTTTTCGATGAGCAGAATTTTTTTATTGCTCTTTTTTCTTATCAGCTCAAGCGCGGTAAATATTCCCGACGGACCTGAGCCGACTATGATTAAATCATATTTCATACAGTTCTCCTTAACAAAAAAACAGCCGGGCAGCAATAGCCCGACTTTTATTTTCTTTCTATTGCACATTATTTTAACATTTATAGTATGATTTGTCAATGCATCTTATTATTTTTGTTGCATATTTAAAACTAATCTGCTATAATTATTTATAACTGCGTATAGGGAGGTTGCTTTATTGAACGAGTTTTGCTCCATTAAGGAGATACTTGACAAAACAGGCAGATATACCGGCCTGACAATGGGCGCTTCAATGCAGCCCCTTATTCATCAGCAAAGGGATAATATTATTGTAATTAAAAATACCGGCAGGCTGAAAAAATATGATGTGCCTGTTTATCTGACAAATGACGGCAGATATGTTATGCACCGTGTTGTCAAGGTCTGTGATGACCATTATGTCATAGTTGGTGACAATTTGACTGTTAAGGAATATGTTACCGATGATATGGTTTGCGGTGTTTTGGCAGGGTTTTATAAAAACGGAAAGCATTATGTTGATTGTAAAAATTCCGTTTTTTATAAAATTTATTCACATATATGGGTTGCGCTCCTGCCTGTAAGACCTGTTATGCTGCTTTTTACCAGAGGTGTGGCTTGGATTAAACGCCATATATTTAAAAGAGGTATTTGAATAATGAGCGCTAAAAACAAAATTTCAAAATCTGATTTTGTCATAATTAAGTGGCTTGCGGGTATATGTAAAAAACAGCTGCCGGTTATAGCGTTCGTTATTTTTATAAATATCGTTCACGGCGTAACCTCGGTTGTTTTTGCAAATTTTTCTAAAAGAGTTATCGACGGAGCTACTGTCAATAAAGATATTGAATATATCGTTAAGTATGCAATAGCGCTTCTCGGTGTAGTGCTTTTGCAGATGACGCTTTCCATTATGAGAAGCAGCATTGCCGACAGGTGCAAGGGTCGTATTGATATTGCCTTGAAAAAGTATTTGCTTGACATTATAATGAAAAAAGATTATCTTAAAATCACCTCCTACCATTCAGGCGATTTGCAAAACAGGCTTTTTAACGATGTTTCAGTTGTTAGTGACGGCTTTACAAAAATTGTTCCAAACGCGATATTTTTTATAACAAAGCTTATCAGCTCTCTTATCTATCTTATTATTATTGATAAGGTTTTTGCACTTGTGTTTGTTGCAGGCGGTATATGCGTTTTTCTTGTAACCCGCTCGTTTCGCAAAACTCTTAAATCTCTGCATAAGCGTGTTCAGGAGACGGAGGGTAAAACCCGTTCGTTCATTCAGGAAATTGTTACAAATCTCCTTGCGGTGAAAGCATTTTCCGTTGAAGATAAAATGCAGGAGCATACAACTGCGTTGCAGGAGGAAAATTTTAAGGCATTTATTAAGCGCAGGAATTTTTCAATATGTGCAAATACCGGACTTGGCGCTGTATTCAATATCGGGAGTGTTTTTGCCATAGGCTTCGGCGCATGGCGTATTTTAAAAGGCACTATGACCTATGGAACGGTCACGGCAATGATTCAGCTTGTTAATCAGGTGCAGTCTCCGTTCGTTTCGCTTTCAGGTATATTCCCGCAGTATTTTTCAACAATAGCGTCGGCTGAAAGGCTTATGGAGCTTGAAAACCTGCCTGATGAGTTTGATATTAACGGTACAGGCTTTGATATTAAACAGCTTTATAACGACCTTAATGCAATATGCTTTGATGATATCAGTTTTAAATATGACCGTGATATCATTCTTGATTCTGCATATTTCACATTGAAAAAAGGCGATTTTGTTGCTATAATGGGAATATCCGGTATCGGCAAAAGCACATTGCTTAAGCTTTTGCTCGGGGTATTTCAGATTCAGTCGGGCAATATCACATTGAAAACATCAAACGGCGATATACCCGTTGACAGGAACACAAGGCGCCTGTTTTCGTATGTACCGCAGGGTAATATGATTTTGTCCGGTACTATAAAGGAAAATCTTACCTTCATTAATGATGATGTGACTGACGAAGAAATAAACGAGGCTGTTCGCATAAGCTGTGCAGACGGATTTATAAATGAGCTGCCAAACGGTATTTATACGGTAATAGGCGAAAAGGGAATGGGATTATCTGAGGGTCAGATTCAGCGCCTTGCGATTGCACGAAGCCTGCTTTCAAAAGCGCCTGTAATGCTGCTTGATGAAGCAACATCGGCACTTGATGAAAAAACCGAAAAGCAGTTTCTTACAAATCTCAAGGCTATGAAAAATGTTACCTGCATTATTGTTTCACACAAAAAGGCAGCGCTTGAAATTTGTAATAAAAGAATTCAAATAATAGACGGAAAGATTGTTGAGGAATAAGTTATGATTGCAACCAAATACAGTGAGGGTTTTAATGAGGACAAGCCCCTTAGCGAATACCCGCGTCCGCAGTTTGTAAGGGACAGCTATTTTTCACTTAACGGCGTTTGGAACTGCGAATTTTCATATGTTGATAAAGTACCTGAAAAATATAATAATAAGATAGTTGTACCGTATTCCCCTGAAACACCGCTTTCGGGTGTTAATCGTATGCTTATGCCTAATGAATATCTTTTTTATCAAAAGACATTTACACTGCCTGAAAATTTCAATAAAGGCAGGGTGTTCATCAATTTCGGCGCCGTAGATCAGGTTGCGGTCGTTATTTTAAACGGTTCTTTTGTCGGCAAGCACAGCGGCGGATATCTTCCTTTTTCGTATGAAATAACAAAATATATAAAGAATAAAAAGCCAAATCATCTTGTTGTTAAGGTAAGGGACGCCACCGATACCTCATCATTTGCAAGAGGTAAGCAAAAGCTTAACAGGGGCGGTATTTGGTATTCGCCTCAAAGCGGTATTTGGCAGTCCGTATGGCTTGAATCAACGCCGTTTAAGTATCTGAATAAGGTTAAAATTGTTCCCGATTTTGACAGGTCATTTGTTGATTTCAAATATTACGGTCCCGATAATGTTAACAGCAATGTGACAGCCAGCATATATGACGGCGATAAATGCATTGTCAAATCAAGGAAAAACAGGATTTTCATTAAAGACTTTAAACCGTGGAGCCCTGAAAACCCGTTTCTTTATAAAGTAAAATTTGAGGCGTACGGCGAAACCATATGGTCCTATTTCGGTATGCGTAAATTTTCAACCGGAATTGACGCCTTCGGCATTCCCCGTCTGTTTCTTAACAATAAGCCGTATTTCCATAACGGTGTGCTTGATCAGGGATACTATCCTGAGGGCTATCTTACTCCGCCTTCAAATCAGGCTATGGAGGATGATATCCTGTTTGTAAAAGAAGCGGGCTTCAATATGATTCGCAAGCATATTAAAATTGAGCCTCTCTTGTGGTATTACTACTGTGATGTTCACGGTATTATCGTATGGCAGGATATGGTGAACGGCGGCGGTAAATACGGTCTTGAAACCTCTGTTCTTCCTTTCCTCGGAATTAAGCTTGACGATACTAAGTATTCGCTTTTCCACAGGGATAACCAAAAATCAAGGCAATATTTTCTTACAGAGGTTAAGCAGACAGTAAAGCATCTTTATAACTGCCCGTGTATTGCGGTGTGGGTTCCCTTCAATGAGGGCTGGGGTCAGTTTGACAGCAATTATGTTTACAGACATATCCGTGAGTATGACAGAACGAGGACTATTGACACCGCATCAGGCTGGCACGACCTCGGTGAAACTGATGTTATTTCAAAGCATATATATTTCACACCTATCAGGGTTAAGGCCGGCGATAAGCCATATGTCCTTTCCGAATTCGGCGGCATCAGTCACAGGGTAATCGGTCATACCTTTAACGATAAAATGTTCGGTTATAAATTCTGCAAATCAAAAATGTCGCTTACTCAGTCATATGAAAAGCTTTATAACAATTCGGTTATTCCTCAAATCAAAAACGGTCTAAGCGCTGCTGTATATACTCAGCTTACGGATGTTGAGGATGAGCTTAACGGGCTTCGTACATACGACAGGAAGGTCGATAAGATTGATATCAATACTCTAAAACATGTCAATGCAAAGGTTGGATTATAATGAATGCTGTTATAAAAACAAATAAGGGCGATATGACCTTTGAGCTTTATGAAAATACGGCGCCGAAGGCTGTTGAGAATTTCAAAACACACGCTGAAAACGGTTACTACGACGGCTTGATTTTTCACAGAGTTATTAAAGACTTTATGATTCAGGGCGGTGATCCTGAAGGCACCGGCTTCGGCGGCGAGTCAATATGGGGCAAGCCGTTTGAGGACGAGTTTTCATTGGACGCGCGAAATTATTACGGCGCGCTCTCTATGGCAAACAGCGGCCCCGATACAAACGGTTCACAGTTTTTTATCGTTCAGGCAAAAGCCGTCCCCGATAACCTTATTTCGCAAATGGAAGCTTTAAAAAATCAGGGCTATCCGCAGCAGGTCATTGATACCTATAAAGAAAAAGGCGGCACCCCTTGGCTTGATTTTCATCATACGGTTTTCGGTATGATTACAGACGGAGAATCCGTGCTTGAGGATATCGCCTCAACTAAAACGGGTATGGCTGACAAACCCGTTTATGATATTGTTATAGAAACAATATTAATTGAAGATTAATTATGACAAAATAACCCCCTTCTGCTGATTTATAATAAATCTGCCGGAGGGGGTATGCTTTTGGTTATATATGTTGATGTTCTTTTTGTGCTTAACTTTTTTATTACATATCTTCTTCTTTTGCTTACAAAGCTGTTCAACAGAAAATCGGTTAAATTGATAAGGCTGCTTTCGGCATCCGCACTCGGCGGTGCCTATGCGCTTATAATTCTCGCCCCGAAGCTTAACTGCCTTTTAACATTATTCGGCAAGCTTTGCGCCTCGGCTGTTATAGTTCTCACTGCATTCGGCTTTAAAAAGGCATCTTGTTTTGTAAAAAATCTTGCGGTTTTCTATTTTTCAAATATGCTTTTGCTCGGAGTGGTTATGGCGGTGCTTCTTATTTTCAATTTAAACGGCATTGCAATAAAAAATGACGCGGTTTATTTTGATATATCCGCCAAGGCACTGATTTTATCGGGGCTGCTTGCTTATATTGTTGCTCTGGTTATTGTTAAAATACATAATGCTTCGATAGGCAAAAGCGAAATATACTCATTAACAATATGCTGTGATAATGAACAGGTTCATATGTTTGCCTTTGCCGACAGCGGCAACAAGCTTAAAGAGCCTTTTTCAAGTTATCCCGTGATTATTGCCGATAAAAATAAATTGCCGTTTGAGTCAAACAGGGTGATACCCTTCTCAACAGTAGCGGGAGAGGGGGGATTAAAAGCATTCAAGCCTGATAAGGTGATTATTTCTTTCGGCAAAAATAAAATAGAAACCGACAGGGTTTATGTTGCAAAGGCTGATATAGATGAAAAAGAATATTCAGCGATTTTAAATCCTGAAATTTTAAAGCTATGAGGTAAATTATGTTAAGTAAACTGAAACTATTGTTTTTAAGATTGTTTAAAAAGCAGGTATGTTATTATATAAACGGTCCCGAAACCTTGCCTGCACCTCTTTCAAAGGAGCGTGAAGGGGAAATTATGGAAGAGCTGCGCAACGGAATTGACACTAACCGCGAGCAGCTTATTATTCATAATCTGCGTCTTGTTGTGTATATCGCAAAGAAGTTTGAAACAAAAACAACCGCAACAGAGGATCTCGTTTCAATAGGGACCATCGGTCTTATGAAGGCGGTAAAAACCTTTAATCCCGATAAAAATATAAAGCTTGCAACATATGCAAGCCGTTGTATTGAAAACGAAATACTTATGCATCTTCGCAAGGTGAATAATATGAAAAGCGAAATGTCCTTTGACGAGCCTCTTTCAATTGACTGGGACGGTAATGAGCTTACGCTTCGTGATGTTCTGGGCACAGACCCCGATGATGTTTTTGAGCCGATTGAATACAGCGATGAAAAAAGACTGCTGCACAAAATTGTCGACTCACTTCCCGAAAAGGAAAAGAAGCTTATGGTTATGCGGTTCGGGCTGGGCGGCGAGCAAAGCCATACTCAAAAGCAGCTTGCCGACAGCCTTGGCATTTCACAGTCATATATCAGCAGGCTTGAAAAAAGAATACTTGATAAAATTAAAAACGAAATATTAAAACAAACCGCATAAGATTAAAGCTGTTTTACCGCTGCCTGTGTAAAACAGCTTTGCTTATTTTATAAAATTCCTTTAAGCTGTTTTTATTTCCGCATACGAATGAATCAATTTTATCAGCATTAAGCTCTTTTTTTTCAAATGTATATGCATATCCCCCTGCTTCCTTTAAAATCAGATATGCGCCTGCCCAGTCCCACGGGCGCAAAATCATTTCATAATATAAATCTGCCTTGCCGCTTGCAACATAGCATATGTCAAGCGCGGCGCTGCCGCCCCTTCTTACCTCAAGGCAATTTTTGAATATTTTTTCCGTCAGCTCAAAGGTGCTGTGGGCAAGCTCATGCTCATAGGGGCAGGTGCCGAAAAGCACAAGGCTTTTGCTGAGTTCACAGTCTGAAACATTTATTTTTCTGCCGTTAAGGTATGCGCCTTTGCCTTTTTCGGCATAAAAAATATTATTGAGATCGGGGTCCATAACAACACCGATTATAACTTCACGGTCTTTGGCAAGCCCTACGCTTATTGCGCTGTGCTGAAATCCTTTGATAAAATTGGTCGTCCCGTCAATCGGGTCGATTATAAAGCAGTATCCGCCGGTAAGCGATTTGTTGCCGTCGCCCTCCTCACCGAGAAATGTGCAGTGCGGTATAAGCTTTTTCAGCTCACCGAAAAGAAAATCCTGTATTATTTTATCATATTTTGTAACAAGATTAACGGCAGAGCCCTTGTCCTCTATATGCAAATCATCACCTGCACTTTTATAAATTTGCGCAGCACCTTTAACAATATCAATAATTTTGTTAAGCATAGTATCATCTCCGTCTTATATTTTACCACAATAATTAAAATAAAAAAACATATAATTTTTATTGACTTGTAAAACGGCATAGTTTAAAATTAAAACAGCAAAAATTAAAGGACTGATTAGGTGAAGGTTTTTTTAAGCTGCCTTGTGTGCAGGGTTGTTACTTTTATATTACATAAAATGGGCAGGGGAGCAACAACTCTTCCGGGAAGGGCTGCGCTTAAAGTTAAAAGGAATGTTCTTGCTTATCTTTCAAAGGATGTTAAGGTTATAATTGTTACCGGAACAAACGGCAAAACCACCTCCTGCCGTATTATTGAGGAGGGGCTTAAAACCGCCGGCAAAACATATTTTATTAACAAATCCGGCGCAAATCTCATTACGGGAATTACCGCGTCTTTTATTATGAATTCAACTGTTACCGGTAAAGCAAAAGCGGAATATGCAATAGTTGAATGTGATGAAAACGCATTCAGGGAGGTTTCAAAATATATTCGTGCCGATGCGGTGCTTGTGACAAATGTATTTCGTGATCAGCTTGACCGCTACGGTGAGGTCACACATACTCTTAATGCAATCAGGCAGTCCGTTATGAATTTGCCCGATGCAGCAGTATGCCTTAACGCCGATTGCTCGCTGACCTATTCAATGTCAAGGGAAATACCCAATAAAATAATTACCTACGGTGTTAATACTGCGTTTGATGAAAATGCAAAGGAGCCTGAAATATCAGATGCAAAGTATTGTATTTTTTGTAAAAATGAATATAAGTATTCATATTATACATACGGTCATCTCGGCGGCTTTGAATGCAGTAAATGCGGATACAAAAGGGAGCTTCCCGATTTTGCTGTTACATCTGTTGAAGAGCTTAATGCCGACAGCTCAATAGTTGTTACCGATTTTAAAGGCGAGAAAAATATTACAAAAATAAATATCGGCGGTACTTACAATATTTATAATGCCGTAGGATGTGCGTCGGCGCTTTACGCGCTCGGAATTGATATGAGTGTTATTTATAAAGCTCTTGAAAGCTTTAACGGCGCATTCGGCAGAATGGAGCAGTTTGAAAATAATGGTAATAAAATCAATGTTATTCTCGTTAAAAATCCCGCGGGCTTCAGCCAGACGATGAACTTTGTTTCATCCGTTAAAGACGATATGACGCTTGTTCTTTCGCTTAACGATAACGCAGCCGACGGCAGGGATATAAGCTGGATATGGGATGTTGATTTTGCCGGAATATTTGACAAGGATAATGTGAAGGAAATTTATGTTACCGGTAAGCGCTGCTATGATATGGCCGTTCGCGTTAAATATGAAGGCGTAGATGAAAGCAGAATTAAAATCATTGAAAACGAGGATTATAATAAGCTTGTTGATATCGCGGCATCACAGTGCAGGGATGTTTATGTTATTCCGACCTATACATCTATGATGACAATACGCCCCGTTATAGCCGCAAGATTCGGAGGTAAGGAATTTTGGGAATGATTATTAAAATTGCTCATCTTTACCCTGATATGCTTAATCTTTACGGTGACCGCGGGAACATAATTGTTTTAAAGTCAAGGCTTGCGGCAAGGGGGATTGACTGTCAGGTTGACAATATAACTATGGGCAAATCTTTTAATGCCGATGATTATGATATGTTTTTTATAGGCGGCGGTCAGGATTTTGAACAGGATGTTCTTTTAAACGACCTTAAAAAAAGCAAGGATGTTCAAATCAGCAATGCCATTAACGACGGCAAGGTTGTGCTTGCAATATGCGGCGGATATCAGATGCTCGGTAAATATTATAAAACCTATGACGGCAAAAAGCTTGATTATCTCGGCGCTCTTGATTTTTATACCGAGGGCAGGGAGAACCGTATGATAGGCAATTTTGCTTTTGAAACAAAAGAGGGAATACAGATTGTCGGCTTTGAAAATCACAGCGGAAGAACCTATCTCGGTGAAAAGCTTGAGCCGCTTGGGAGAATCATTAAAGGCTTTGGCAATAACGGCGAAGACAGTACGGAGGGCGTAAGATACAAAAACACTTTCGGTACATATTCGCACGGCCCCGTTCTCCCTAAAAATCCTCAATTTGCGGATTTGCTTATTTCAAAAGCGCTTGAAAACAAATACGGCACTGCCGAGCTTGAACCGTTGCCCGATTTGCTTGAGCAAAGGGCTCATCAGCAAGTAATTAAATTATATATGAAATGACTTTAAATCGTAGAGCGCTTCATCAAGCTCGCTTCAAATGGAGCTTGTAAACGATTGCAAAGTGCGCAGAAAAGAATTGAATGTGCAATTACGCTTAAAGTCGCCGAAGCCGAGGAAGGGTTTAAGCATGCATATTGATTAAGAAAGAGGAGAGCACTATGAAAAATTTGAATGAAAGTGCAAGCAAATATAAATTAGACCGACAATTATATATGTATATATATATATATATATATATATATTATAGAGAGCCTTTTGTTTTTTATATTAACATTCTTTTTTGTTCCTAAAATTGACGATATAATTTTTAATCTAAATGAATTTTTTCAGTTTAAAACCTTTAAGGAATTTTTGTATGAAACGATTTATTACGGCAACGGGCGTTATTTAGGTAACGGACTTGCATTGTTGTTTTCAAAAATTCCGAAAGTATTTTATATTATCGAATTTATATTAGTTCAAATTTTTTGCTTTTCAGCGGAAAAGCTTATCGGAATTAAAAATTCAAAGCTATTCTTTTTAACGGCATTTTTGCTTCAGCCAATACAGTTTGTAAATCAAATTACAAGTTGGATTTGCGGATTTATAAATTATTTTATCCCGATTGAGCTTTTGATATTTTTAATTCTTATTATAAAATCATACAAAAAAGAGCTTTCCGTTCCGGTTAAAATCGGCAGATGTTTTATTCTTGCGCTTCTCGGATTTTGCGAGCAGCTTTTTGTTCAGCATAATGCAGTGATGAATATCGTAATAATTGTAACGGTGATTTTTTGCCTAAAAAAAGATAAAAAGAGTATATACGAGAGCGTTATCGTGTTGATAGCAAATATAATAGGCGCAGTGCTGCTTTTCGGCTATAACAGTTATATTGATATGACTAAAATGTGGACGTATCAAACAGGACTTTCATCCGGCACAACCCAATCTCTGAAATTTGCGCTTTATCAAGACTCACTAAAATCTTTTATCAAAAACATAGTATCTAATACCGGCGTTTTTATTTTTTGCTTTTTAGGATGCATATTCTTATATAGTGTGTTAATTTATATTGTAGTGCAAGTTGATAAAGAAGAAAAACTTTTCAAACACAAAGGAATAATCTATTTCTTTAATTCTATGTTTTATATTGCTTCGGCATTTACTGTTATTCTTAACTTTCTTGATAAACTTGCAGAAACAAAATATGTTATAATTGTTTCGGTAATATTTGGTCTGTCTCTTGTCGGCAATATGATTTCATTGATTAAGCTGTTTAAACATTTTGATAAAAAGCTTATAATAATAGTTTGTGTAATGTTTTTATACGGCGTGGCGGCTTATTCCCCGTTTATAGTTTATAATGCGCGCGGTGCTTTTCGCGGGTGCGAATTTTTCTATATTATGTTTACATTTGCAACATTGCTGATTTTTAACAGTGCAGTTAAAAAATATAATTTAAATCCCGAAAAGCCATGTATTGCCGTGTGCGCATTTGCAATGGCAGTAACAATCGCCTACACCGTTGCATATGCCCGAGAATGTAAAATATACGACTATAAAATAGAGCATTATAAAACAAATTACTACTTGCCTAAAGGAAGCCGCATTTTGGTCGATCAAAATACGACTTGGGAATATGCCGAGGGTAATATTGAACACGAATTTATATGCTATAAAGAATTTAAAGCTTTGTCTGAAAGCGACAGGAACAAATAATCACCGAGCATTCAATAATAAACCAATCTTTGTGAATAGCAGAGAATGATAGGGAAAAGGGTTTAAGATAGATAAAAAAACACTTGATTTTTTGTATACTATCTGATATAATTATACGGCATTCGCAGAGTATGAACGAATACACACGAATACACACGCAGGCGGGTTAAGCCTTAGGTGATTTTAAGGGCTTTTGCCATACCGGACTGCGGAGGATTAACCTTAAAGGAGGAAATTATAATGGCAAATGTAGTTTCAATGAAACAGCTTTTAGAAGCAGGTGTTCATTTCGGACACCAAACAAGAAGATGGAACCCCAAAATGGCAGAATACATCTTCACGGAGCGCAACGGCATTTATATCATCGACCTTCAAAAAACAGTTAAAAAGCTCGATGAGGCTTATATGTTCGTTCGTGATTTAGCTGCAAACGGTGGTTCGATTATCTTTGTCGGCACAAAAAAGCAGGCGCAGGATTCAGTCAAGGAGGAGGCGGAACGCTGTGCAATGCCTTATGTAAATGCCCGCTGGCTCGGCGGTATGCTGACAAACTTCAAAACAATCCGCGGCAGAGTTGCGCGTCTTGCGCAGCTTAAGGCTATGATGGAGGACGGTACCTTTGACCTTCTTCCTAAAAAAGAGGTTATTAAGCACGAGCTTGAGATTGAAAAGCTTGAAAAGTACCTCGGCGGTATTACCGAAATGAAAAAAATTCCAAACGCAATGTTTATTGTTGACCCGCGCAAGGAAAGAATCGCAGTATCAGAGGCTATGAAGCTCGGTCTGCCGATTGTTGCAATAGTTGATACAAACTGCGACCCTGACGAAATTGATTATGTTATTCCGGGTAACGATGACGCGATTCGTGCGGTTAAGCTTATTGCAGGTGCAATGGCTGACGCCGTTATTGAAGGACGCGACGGCAAGGATATAGCCGAGGAGGGTTCTGCTGAGGAGGCAGAGACTGAAGAAGAAAAGACTGAATAATAAAATTTTACAGCTCAAATAGGAGGATTAATATAATGGCATTTACAGCTCAAGATGTTAAGGCTCTTCGTGAGAAGACCGGCGTTGGTATGATGGAATGTAAAAAGGCTCTTGTTGAGTCTGACGGCGATATGGATAAGGCTATTGACTATCTTCGTGAGAGAGGCCTTGCCGCAGCACAGAAAAAGGCATCAAGGATTGCCGCAGAGGGCGTTGTCCTTCCGTATTATGACAGCACAGCAAAGAAGGGCGTTGTTGTTGAGGTTAATTCCGAAACGGACTTTGTTGCTAAAAACGAAAAGTTTATGGACTTTGTAACAGGCGTGGCAAAAACAATTATTGCCTTGAATCCTGCTGATGTTGAGGCTCTTTGCAATGCAGAGTTTAACGGCACCGGCAGAACCGTTACGCAAACACTTAACGACCTTGTTCTTGCAATCGGCGAGAATATGAAGGTTCGCCGTTTTGAAACAATGCAGGGCATCGCTTCAACATATATACACGGCGGCGGAGCAGTCGGCGTTATGATTGGTTTTGATGTAGCTGATGAATCAAAGGCTGCCACTGCTGAATTTGAAGCCATGGGCAAGAATGTTGCTATGCAGATTGCCGCTATGAATCCAAGCTATCTTGATGAGGCGTCGGTTCCGGCAGAGGTCGTTGAGCATGAAAAGGGCATCCTTGCGGCACAGATGAAGGAAGATCCTAAAATGTCCTCAAAGCCCGAAGCTGTTCTTGCAAAGATTGCTGCCGGTAAAATGGGCAAATACTATAAAGAAAATTGTCTTGTTGAACAGGAATTTGTTCGCAGCGATTTGTTCCAGGGTTCGGTTAAGGGCTATATCGACAGCGTTGCCAAAGAGCTCGGTACTGAAATTAAGGCTAACGGCTTCATCAGAATGATGAAGGGTGATGGCCTTGAAAAGAGAGAGGAAAATTTCGCCGAAGAAATCGCAAAGCAAATCAACGGCTGATTTCACAAAACTATTAGGAGCATCTCATTTGAGATGCTCCTTTGCTGTGCTGTAAATGTGCTATAATATTTATTTAAATCGTAGAGCGCTCCGGTAAGCTCGCTTGAAACGGAGCTAACGCTCCCTGCGCATTTTGCAATAATTGTTATAGTAAAATATTGAAAATCTGCAACCCTTTATCAGCAAAGCTAAAAGTATTACACAACCAACAGAACTCACTCCTGAACTTGTTTTTGAGTTTATTGAAAAGCGTGCTGACTCAGGCTTTTTATTTTTACTTGACAAATTGATTGTCAAATGTTATCGTAAGTATTGCAATGACTGATTTGTTAATCTTGCGGAGGACAGTGAAAATGGATAACATAAAAATGCTGACTATTGCGCAGCAAAGTGAAGTAAATGCTGTTCTTTTATACAAATCATTATCGAGTTTTGTAAAAAATGATAATGACAAGAAATTAATACTTTCAATAGCTGCTGATGAGGGTCGCCACGCGGCAGAATTAAAGAAAATTACAAATATAACACTTAAACCGAAAAAAACACTAAGTAACTTAGCACTGCTCTCATATAAGCTTTTTGGCAAAAAAATTACATTTTTTATTTTAGCTAAAACAGAAATTGCCGCAGCAAAGGTTTATATTTCTCTTTCAGATAATAATGCTCAGCTAAAACAATTTTCTGTTGACGAGCAAAGGCATGGAAAGGCATTGATAAATTTGATAAAATAAATTTTCAGAAGTAAAGGCAATGATTTTAATTTTGCCTTTATTTTATTTTTTTTTGAAAAAGCGGTTAGTTTCTGCTAACTTATACACAGAGCTTTAAATCGTAGAGTGCTCCGGTAAGCTCGCTTGAAACGGAGCTTGTAAACTATTGCAAGCTGCGCTGGGAGCATTAGCACCACAGGACTTCAGTTGGAGGTTATCACTCCAACCGAAAATTAAGTAAATAGATACTTGATTTAATATGAATACAGTTATATAATTATTTGCATATAGTATTTCCTTTTTATTTTGCAGTATGATCGGCTTTCCTTTGACTGAAGCAATTTTAATTACCTTTTGTAAGCAGGAGAATTATATGTATAAAAAAAGAAGAAATGCCGCTGATAAACTGAACACACTTATTTTCGGCAGGGATTTGCGTGTAACCGACGGCGAGCCATATACACAGGTAAGGGAATATGATTTTTCCTCATATTATCCTGAGGATGATTATATATTTAACCAGACCGTGCCACGTGAAAATTTTTATGACATAAGGGATTTCGGCGCAAAAACCGATAACACGGATAATGCACAGTTCATAAACCTTGCTGTCGAAATGGCTTCAAAAACAAAGGGAACAGTAATCGTTGCCGGCGGAGAATATGTAACGACAACCGTTTTTTTAAAATCAGATGTAACTTTGTTTATTGAGCGAGGCTCTGCTCTTGCCTCAAATATAACAGGCGTCGGGTATGAGGATAAACGCTCAATTATCTATGCTGAAAATGCCGATAACATCGCCATTACCGGCGGCGGGAAGCTTAAGGGTAACGGTAATTTATTCGGCAGAAAGCCTCTTCTTGATAAAAACAACACAGCTCCTGCCGAATATATTGATGTTATTGAAATGCGCCGCGATTATCGCGCCCAGCTGCGCTTTGCACACCCGAGCAAATACGGCAGTCCGCTAACATTAAAAAAATGTACAAATATCAATGTCAATAATTTTATAATTGAAAACAGCGCTTACTGGACCTTTAAAATTTCAGACTGCAATAATGTTTGCATTAAAAATTTTGTTATAAACAACAACCGTAATGTTGCAAATGCCGATGGCATTGACCTTGCAGGCACAAGTAATGTTAAAATTTCACATTGCTTTATTTCCACTGCCGACGATGGTATTGTTATGAAGAATGCCGTTTGGCTGGGCAATAACTGCACAATGCATAATATTGATATAAGCGACTGTGAAATAATCAGCCGCACAAATGCAATTAAAGTAGGAACCGAAACTACATATGATATTTCAAATATCAGAATAAGCAACTGCAAGCTTTCTATGACCGATTTGTTTCCCGGCAGCGTATCCGGTATTTCTCTTGAGGCTTGTGACGGCACAAGCCTTTCAAATGTTAAAATTCAAAATATTGTTATGAATAGATGCACCTGCCCGATTTTTATAAGGCTTTGCAACAGAAACCGTGCAAGGCTCGTAAATGAACAGTCAGCAAACGCAGTTGAATTTGGAAGGGACTGTGTAAGGGGTAACGAAAGCAGTAAAAATCTTTTTAACTTCAAAAGTGCGGTAAGCGATATATATATTGAAAATATCAATGCGCAAGGTGTTGAACTCCCGGTTATTATTGCCGGCTTTAGCCAAAAGGGCAGGGTAAAAAGAGTTGAAAATGTAACGCTTAGGAATGTTAAGCTTGAATATTCCGATATTCCCGAAACTGTTGACAGGCGTGTTTTCATTCCGGAATACGCAAAGGATTACCCCGAATGCTGGCGATTCAGGAATCTTCCGGCATATGCCCTTTGGTGCAGGCATACAAAAAATATCATAACCGATAATTTTGTATGTGTCCATTCACAGCCTACATGGAAAAAAGATATAATCAAAATTGACGATATAAAGGATTAATTATATTTATGGAAAAAGTTTTACAGTTCGGCGAAGGTAATTTTCTGCGTGCATTTGCCCAGATTTTTATTCAGAAAGCAAAGGATAACGGAGAAAATATCAGCGTTGCCGTAACACAGCCGAGAACCAATACAAAAATAATAAATCTTCTTAATGCTCAAGGCTGTAAATATAATGTTTATATTAAAGGCAGGAGAAACGGCCGTATTGTTGATGATACTGTCAATATTGACTGTGTATCACGCTGTATCGACAGCAATGGCGATAGTGAAAGTCTTGAAAAGCTTTTTATAAGCAATGACCTTGAGCTTGTTATTTCAAACACAACAGAGGCAGGCATTTGCTTTGATGAAAATAATACCGATACATTTCCCGCTAAAACAGCAAAGCTTCTTTTTAAACGCTTTAACTCAAACTCACTGCCGCTCGTTTTTTTGCCGGTTGAGCTTATTGAAAATAACGGTGATGAGCTTAAAGCCTGTATTTTAAAATATTCCGCGCTGTTCGGATTCGGCAGTAAATTTAATGAGTATGTCGATAAATGTTCATTCTGCAACACTCTCGTTGACAGAATTGTTACGGGCCATATCAGCACTGACAGCGATATCTGCTCTGTTGCCTGTGAGCCGTATGCATCCTTTATAATTGATGCCGACGATAATGCAAAGCGTGTGTTAAGTGTGCTTTCAAAATACAGCAGTGATATTTGCTTTTGCAATGATTTGAAGCCGTACCGTGAGCGCAAGGTAAAAATACTTAACGGTGCTCACACAATGTCCGCCCTCGCTGCATACATGGCGGGCTTTGACATTGTCAGGGATATGATGAACGATTCTCTGTTTTCATCTTATATCAACAGGGGGCTTAATGAAATTAAAGCAACCGTAAATATGCCGGGAGATGAGCTTGACGCATTTGCAAATTCGGTTATTGAAAGGTTCAATAATCCCTTTATCAACCACAGCCTTTATGATATTTCACTTAACAGTATTGCCAAATTCAAATCAAGGTGTTTGCCGTCAATAATTGATTATGTCGGCATTTTTGATACACTACCTAAAATACTCACTTTTTCCCTTGCCGCACTGATATCCTTTTATTCACACAGCGGTACGAATCGTGTTTATGATGTGAATGACAGCGCAGATGTTATCGGCTTCTTTACATCACTTAAAGGGAATACGGTTAAAGCGGTACTTGAAAACAAAAGCTTCTGGGGTATTGATTTAACGCAAATTGCTGATATTGAAATCAAGGTCAATGAATATTATAATTGCATTGCTCAAAAAGGCATATCATCAGCAATATCGGAGGTTTTAAATGGATAAGCTTTATAAAATAAATCCGTATGATAATGTTGCAATAGCACTTGAGCCATTAAAAAAAGGTGAAACGGTCAACGGCATTCGGCTTCTTGACGATATCGCGTTTGCCCATAAGGTTTTACTTGAGGATTTAAAAGCAGGCGACAATATTATTAAATACGCAAATCCCATAGGTCATCTGACCTGCGATGTAAAAAAAGGCTCACATATACATTCTCATAACCTTAAAACCAATCTGTCGGATGTTATTGATTATAAATTTGAAAAAGATAACGAATATAAATATTCGCACACCGATTTAACCTTTAACGGATATTTAAGAGCTGACGGCAGAGCTGCGACAAGAAATGAAATATGGATTATACCTACGGTTGGCTGCATAAACAACACTGTTAATATTCTTGAAAAAGAAGCCCAAGCAATGCACCTTGATGAATGTGATGGCGTTTACGGCTATACACATCCTTTCGGATGCAGTCAGATAGGCGATGATCAGGAAAACACAAGAAAAATCCTTGCTTTGCTTATTAATCAGCCTAACGCCGGAGGCGTTCTTGTTGTTTCGCTCGGATGTGAAAATACCAATGTCGAAGCATTAAAAAAATATCTCGGTGATATTAACGAAAATCGTGTTAAGTTTCTTGTTACACAAAATTGCGACGATGAAATTGAAGAAGGCAAAAAGCTTTTGCTGCAGCTTTATTCTTATGTTAAAAGGTTTAAAAGGCAGCCGATTAATGCAAGTAAGCTGACGGTCGGCTTCAAATGCGGAGGCTCCGATGCTTTCAGCGGTATTACCGCTAATGCGCTTTGCGGAAGATTAACCGATAAGCTGACATCCTTCGGCGCAGGGGCAATACTTACCGAAACCCCCGAAATGTTCGGCGCCGAGCATCTGCTGATGCAAAGATGTGAAAATAAATATGTATTTGATAAAACCGTTAAAATGATAAATGGCTTTAAGGAATATTTCTTTTCAAATAATCAGCAGTGTTACGAAAATCCGTCACCCGGTAATCATGACGGAGGCATAACAACACTCGAGGAAAAATCGCTCGGCTGTATTCAAAAAGGAGGAAAGGCAGTTGTGCGTGATGTTCTCGGCTACGGCGATTATGTTAAAAAGTCAGGCCTTAATCTTTTAACGGGTCCCGGAAACGATATTGTTTCAACAACCAACCTTGCCTGTGCAGGCGCAAATATAATTCTGTTTACAACAGGCAGGGGAACACCGCTCGGTTCGGTTGTGCCTACATTGAAAATATCATCAAATACACCCTTGTCGGTTAAAAAGAAAAACTGGATTGATTATAATGCGGGAGAGTTGATTAACGGTAAAAATATCGATGAAGCTTCAGAGGAGCTTTTAAAGCTTGTTCTTGATACTGCATCGGGCAGGCGGACTGAAAACGAAAAGAATTCTTACAGGGAAATTGCTGTTTTTAAAAACGGCGTTATTATGTGATATGCATAAATATTTTCAAATCGCCGCTGCGCATTCAACAGATGAAATGCTTGACGGCAGTATGATTTTGTGTTACTATATTTGCGGACAGTTCGCAACCCTCCTGTCCTAAAACAAAACTACGGGACTTATGCAGTAATTAACGGGTCTTGAGCAGTGGTTTCAGGCCCGTTTTTTATTTATCCCGAATTTATTATCAATAAATTAGAGGTAAACTTATGAATTTTATTATTTTTATTTCTGCGGTTATTATCTTTTTATTTGCGGTTGTTCTTATCTATAAGCTTTTCGGCAAGTCGGGCATTTATGTTTATATATGTTTTGCAACAATACTTGCAAATCTTCAGGTGTGCAAGTCAATAGAAATTTTCGGTATTGCAACAACCGCCGCACCCGTACTTTATGCTTCTAACTTTCTTTGCACCGATATTCTTTCCGAAAAGCACGGCAAAAAAGCGGCTGCCAAGGCTGTATGGCTCGGCGTATTCATAACTGTTTTGTGGGTTATCGGAACACAGATTACATTGCTGTTCAAACCGTCGGCAGCAGATTATGTTAATGAAAGTATGAAGGTTTTATTCAGCCTTGCACCGAGAGTTTCAATAGCAAGCCTGATTGCTTATGCGGTTAGTCAGCGAATTGATGTTGCAATATATCACGCAATATGGAAAGCAACAGGCGAGAATAAAAAATGCTTGTGGCTGCGCAATAACGGCTCAACTCTCAGCTCTCAGCTGGTCGATACGGTTTTGTTTGTAACTATCGCGTTTGTCGGAACAATGCCTGCAAATATACTTATTCAAATATATCTTACTACTTATCTTTTCAAAGCGATTGTCGCGCTCTGCGACACACCGTTTATTTATCTTGCAAGAAAAATCGGTTATAAGGAGGACTGACTTATGAGCGACCATTTAACCAAGTTAGGCAGTAAAACAAAATATTCTTATAATTATGACCCGACGCTTCTGGAATCATTTTCAAACAAGCATATTGATAATGATTATTTTGTAAAATTTAATTGCCCTGAATTTACAAGTCTTTGCCCGATAACGGGGCAGCCCGATTTTGCACAAATAACAATTTCTTATGTTCCGGATAAATGCCTTGTTGAAAGCAAATCATTAAAGCTTTATCTTTTTTCCTTCAGAAATCACGGAGACTTTCATGAAAATGTAGTTAATGTTATTATGAAGGATTTGATTAAGCTGCTCGAACCTAAATACATTGAGGTATGGGGCAGGTTCCTTCCGCGCGGCGGAATATCAATCGACCCGTACTGTAACTACGGAAAAGCCGGTACTGTCTGGGAAAAGACTGCATTTGAAAGGCTTTCAAATCATGACCTTAACCCTGAAAAGCTTGATAACAGATAAGTTTATTTATTTTAAACAAAATTTCTTAACTTGATTTTTAATCCTTTGTTGACAATTTCAAAATAATGGACTATAATTATTTTATTGACAAATATTTTCCTTTTTACAGGAATACAACGGAGGAATGTTATGAATATTTTTATGATTGGCGGAACAGGCTTGCTTGGCTGCGAGGCTGCGACACAGCTTATTAAAAACGGTCACAAGGTAACATCTGTTGCTTTGCCGCCGCTTCCGGAGGGTGCTCCCATCCCACAGGAGATGGACATCGTTTTCGGTGACATTAACAAAAAATCAGACGATGAGATTTTAGAAATGCTCAAGGGCAATGATGTGTTTATCTTTGCTGCAGGTGTTGATGAAAGAGTTGAGTTCCCTGCGCCTGTAATGGATTATTATGTAAAATTCAACATTGCTCCGCTAAAAAGGATTTTCCCGCTTTGTAAAAAAGCAGGCGTAAAAAGAGCGGTTGTTCTCGGCTCATATTTCAGTTATCTTGCTAAAACAAAGCCCGATATGCAGTGTGCGCAACGCAATCCGTACATCAAGTCAAGGCTTATGCAGGAGGAGGTATGCGAGCAGGCTGCCGATGAAAATTTCAGCACTTGTGTTCTTGAACTTCCTTACATATTCGGCACACAGCCGGGCAGAAAGCCTGTATGGGTTATCCTTATCGAGCAGATTGCCTTTATGGATAAGTGGCCTTTTACAATGTACCCGAAGGGCGGTACGGCAATGCTTACCTGCCGCCAGGTAGGCGAGGTTATTGCCGGTGCTGCAACCTGCGGCAGAACAGGCTTTGAGGCTCTTCCTATCGCAATGTACAATATGAAATGGGATAAGTTCCTCGGCATTGTTTATGATGCCCGCGGTATGTCAGGCAGAAAAATTCTCGGCGTAGCACCGTGGATGATGAAAATGGGAATGGGCAAGATTATCAAGGATTATGCCGCAAGAGGTATTGAGTCGGGTATCGACCCGCTTCATCTGCCATATATTATGGATTATGATTTGTTCATCAATCCCTCATATGCAAAGGACCTTGGCGCAACAGAGGATAATATTGAGGCTGCGATTCATGACTCAATTAAGGTTTCAGTTGCTGCTTATAACGGCACGGCAAAGCTGCTTGAAATGAAAGCAGAATAAAAATTAAATACATATTGTTAAAAGGGGCTGTAAAAAGACAGCCCCTTTTTCAGTATGTTTTATCAATGCGGGTTTTGAAAGCCATAGCATTTTTTAAATTAAGGATTATATATAACCTATTCGCCGATGTCCCCCCCGCCTCTTAGGCGGCGGGGTCCATTTCAGAATTTCAGTGGGAGTGATAATCTCCCACTGAAACCCTGAGGAGCTAACGCTCCCTGCGTAGGTTGCAATCGTTCGCAGGCCCCATTTCAAGCGAGCTTGATGGAGCGCTGCTCCGATTTAAATTATTCAACTTTATCCCGCAGAGCTTTAAGCTCCTTTATTTTTGAGCTTGCAAGAAATATTGTTAATATAAATGTCAGCGCGTCGGCAATCGGCTGTGTAACGCATAAGCCCGTCAAATTAATAATATGCGGCAGCAGCAAAATAAAAGGCACATAAAAAATGCCTTGTCTTGAAAGAGCGAGCACAGTCGCTCTTGCAGAAGATTTAAGGGATTGCAGCATCATATTGGAGGATGTGGCAAATCCGACCAGCGGCAGTACAAAGCACTCTATACGCAGAGCCCTTGCACCGATTTTTATTACCTCTGCGTCATTTCTGAATATGGTAATAAGCTGCGGCGCGAAAATGAAAGCAATAATACTGAAAACGGTTATTATACAGGTTGTTACAATGACCGTAAATTTATAGCCGCTTAATACTCTGTCATATTTTTTTGCACCGTTATTAAAGCTGCATACAGGCTGAAAGCCCTGACCAAATCCTATTACAACCGCATATCCTAAAAACATAACTCTGTTAAATACGCTCATAGCGGCAACCGCACTGTCGCCGAAGGCTGCGCTTGCAAAGTTGAGCGATATGGTTGCAATCGTCTGAACACCCTGCCTTGCAAGCGAAGGGAGCCCGTTTTTTGCAATGCCCTTTACAATCTGACCGTTTAGCTTAAAATGCCTGATTGACAGCCGTATATTGTCATTTTTGAAAGTGCCGAAAAGCAAAAGGCAAAATCCCGCAAACTGGCTGATAATCGTTGCAATAGCTGCCCCCTTAACGCCTAAATTAAATGTGAATATAAAAACAGGGTCAATAATTATGTTTAAAACGCTTCCGCTTACAATTCCAATCATTGAATAAAGCGCGCTGCCCTGGTAGCGCAGCTGATTGTTCAATACAAATGAGCCTAAAATAAACGGCGAACCAAGCAGAATATATTTAAGATAATCACTTGCAGGTTCTACAGTAGTTTTTGAAGCACCGAGCAGCAACGCGAGCTGCCTTGAAAATATCAGCCCTGCCGCCGCAAGCACAAATCCGCAGCAAACGGCGGTAAAAAATGCTGTGCTTGCATATTTTTTAGCTTCATCCTTTTTGCTTTCGCCAAGCAGCGTACTGATTAAAATTCCGCTGCCGTTGCCAAGTGCAAAGCCAAATGCCTGAAGCAGCGTCATAACTGAAAAAACCACACCGATTGCAGCAACGCTTGTTGTGTCAATCCTGCCTACATAAAAGCTGTCGGCCATATTGTAAACAGCCGAAACAAGCATCGTCAGTATTGTGGGTATTGCAAGTGAAAAAATCAGGCTCTTAATCGGAGCATTTGCCATTTTGTCAAATTTATCTTTATATTTACTCATCTTTAACTCTTATATACGCTCATTTCATTTTTGCCCCTGTTGCCGCGCCGGCAATAGGGGATTGGCTTCAGCCTGAATTTATTACATTCAGGCTTGTGATACGGCGAATATAACCTGTTCGCCGATGTCCCCCGTCTCTTAGGCGGCGGGGTCCATTTCTGAATTTCAGTGGGAGTGAAATCTCCTACTAAACCCTGAGGAGCTAACGCTCCCTGCGTGCTTAACAGCGGCTTTATCTGTATTTGCTCTTACACTGCTTTAGCATTTCGTCAGCTGCGGCTAATATTTAAAGGCTATGTTTATTTCCGCTTTTTCATTAGTTTTAATATAAGCATAACCGTTTTTTTGTGTATAATGCCTGTAAATTTCAAATTCACTGCACCGATAGCGGATGCATATCGCCGTATAACGATTTGATTTTTACACGGTTAATATTCAGAAGGCTTGAGCTTCGCATATAAGAGCTGCTGAAAAACGATATCACATAAGAATAATAACACATTAATCCGTTTTTTTAAAGCTATGCGGCAAAATTTGTTGATTTAATTGTATTTAAAATTTCATCAAAGCTTTCGTTATCGGCAACTCTTTTTCGGTGTTTATATTCAAATGTCCTTCTTTTCTTTTCTCTTGATTTTTTTGTTTCATATATAAACCACGCGGCCATACCGATTATAAGAATACATATAATGTCGAAAGCGAACAGCAGCCTCATTTGATTAATGCTTAATTTATCATAAAGACTGAATGAAACAGCGGTAATCAAAAATCCTGTAATAAGTGTTACCGTTGTTATAAGGATGCTTGATAAAATTTTTTTAATTGACTTTTTCATAAGAAATTCCTCCTTTATTTCTTTACAAATACATTTTATCAAAAGAAATTTCATATTCAACAGTCATAGTGGTGTCGGTACAATAATATGTACTGTATAATTAATTTTAATTTATTGCATCACTTAATAATTTGCAGACTTTGTCAAAATCATCCTGCCTTATGCCGGCACTTGATATAACAAGAACCAGCTGATTATTTTCATATTTTTCAATAAATATTTTAAGACCGTATTTAAGAAATATTTCAGTATCCTTATAAAACTCCGTTACAAGTATTACCTGCAAGGTGTTTTCACCGATTTCAATTTTAGCATTTGGAAAATATTTCTTAAGACATTCGCTGAATTTTTTAGCTTTTGCAGAATATATGCGCCTTATTTTTTTAGTCTGCGATTTTATATGACCGTCCCGAATATAGTTGCAAAGAGCTATTTGCTCAGTCTTGCTTGCCGTTTGAGAAAAGCAGTTCTCTTTTTTTTCATATAATTGCAAAAGCTCGTCGTTAAGTATCATAAAGCTTATTCTTATACTCGGTATCAGCATTGCCGAAAATGAACCCATATATATTATGTTGTTTTTGCCGAGTGCATATAAGGAAGGGGTAGGTCTGACATTATACATAAATTCGTTTTCATAATCATCTTCAATAACAAGCGAGTTGTTTTTGCTTGAATATTCAATAAGCTCAAGCCTTCTTTTAATCGGCATAACATCGCCCCATCTTGTCATATATGAGGGTGAAACATATATAATGTCGGCGTCCTTGTTTCTTGTATCTACCTTAAAGCCGTAGTCGCTGAATATGCTTATGCCCTGAACAAAGCTTTTATCGGGGAAGGATACGCTTTTGCCCTTATTAATCAGCGAGCAAAGTATATGCACAAGCGGCGATACGCCTGCGCCTATTATTATATTATCCGGCGAAGCAATTATATTTCTTTTTTCTTTTATATATACTGAAATCGCTTCACGCAAATCATATTCTCCCTTAGGCTCACTGTATGAGAGCAGGCGTTCATTTTGTCTTAAAGCGCTTTTAATGTATCTTTGCCAAAGTCTGAAATCAAAGCTGTCGGCATCAGCTAAGCCGCCGGTCAGGTCAAATTTGACGCTCTCTGATTTTTCTTTTAATTTTCCGAAGCTGTTTTTATTTGCAATGTCGGTAACATAATAGCCGCTTTTTTCCTTTGAAATAATGTAGCCGTCGGCGCACAGGTCAAAATATGCGTTTTGCACTGTTGTTATTGAAACATCATATATTGCTGCGGCATTTCTGACAGACGAAATTTTGTCGCCTGCTTTAAGCTTTCCTTTAAGTATTTGGTTTTTTATTTCATTATAGATGATATAATACTTTTTCATAACTGTACCCGTAAAAATTGTTAAATTTGTATATTGAAATAAATACACTTGCATTATACAATGATATCATAAAATAATCAATAGGGGATGATTGATGATTATGAAAAAATGCGCTGTTATAAACGACTTGTCCGGCTTTGGCAAATGCTCGCTTACCGCCTCCCTGCCTGTTATATCCGTTATGGGCATTGAGGTGCATCCTCTGCCTACCGCGGTTTTATCCAATCAAACAGCGTATGACAGCTTTAAAAAAGTGCCGCTTACCGCCGAAATGAAAGATTTTATAAAAGAGTGGCAAAAGCTCGGCGCTTCATTTGACGGAATACTTACCGGATTTGTATGCAGTGAAGAGCAGCTTGATATTATTTCGGATTTTATAGACTGCTTTAAAACAGAAAATACAATTTTTGTTGCGGATCCCGTTATGGCGGACAACGGCAATTTATATAACGGCTATACTGAAAAAATGTGTGAAAAAATCAAATCACTTTGCTTTAAGGCGGATATAATCACACCTAATATTGCGGAGCTTGCTCTAATTGCAGGTGAGCCATACAGTGAAAGGCTTGACGATATAATTTTGTATGGCGCCAAGCTTAATGAATGCGGTATTGATAAAATTGTCGCAACAGGTTACAAGCGCGGCGGTAAAATATCAAATATAGTTTTTGATAACGGTAATTATGAAATTATCGCATCTCGTCTTATCGGCGGATATTTCAGCGGTACCGGCGATATTATATCTTCAATAGTTATGGGTGCGGCGCTTAAGGGTATGACGCTTGCCGACAGCGTGAGGCTTGCATCGGATTTTATTGAAAAATCAATATTGTCAACCAAAGCGTCAAGCGGTAATGACGGAATTGATTTTGAACAGTTTTTGGAGGATTTGATAGTATGAAAAATAAGAATTTATTAAAAATGGTTTATACGGCAATGTTTGCGGCAATGATTTTTGTATTGACAAGATTTATACAAATTCCCGTGGCATCGGGTTATGTGCATTTCGGCGATGCATTAATATATATTGTTGCTTCGACACTGGGCGGTCCGTGGGCTTTGTTTGCCGCAGCACTCGGCGAAACGCTTGCAGATATTACATCTGGCTTTTTGGCATATGCTCCCGCAACATTTATTATAAAAATGCTTGTTGCCCTGCCGTTTGTTCTTGTCAATAAAAAAAGCGAAAAAATATTGACACCGTTTACTTTTTTATCTTCAATAATCGCATTGCCGATAACAGTCGGCGGATATTTTCTTGCCGACTGCATAATTGATAAGGCGTATGCCGTGGCAGACATACCCGGCAACATAATTCAAGCTGTGGGCAGCGCATTGGTATTTTATGTTTTGGCAGCAGCATTTGATGCGGTGAAAATCAAGAAAAAGCTTTTTATTAAATCATAAACGGAGACAGGTATGGCAGATATAGTTTATACACTTGAGGGTACGGTATATCTTAATATAACAAATAAATGCCCGTGTAACTGTGCTTTTTGTATCAGGTCAAAGGGTGATGCGGTAGGCGAGGCAAAAAATCTTTGGTTCGACACAGAGCCTGAATTTGACGATATAAAAAAAGCGATAGATGCATTTGATTTTTCCGCCTATGATGAGGCTGTGTTCTGCGGCTACGGCGAGCCTACAAACGCGTATGACAATCTTGTAAGGTCGGCGGAATATATCAGATGCCTTTATCCGAAAATTAAATTGAGGCTTAATACAAACGGCTTGTCCGATTTGATTAATGAAAAGCCGACGGCGAAAGAGCTTTCCTTGCTTTTTGATACAATATCCGTTTCACTTAATGAGCCTACGAGTGAAAAATATGATAAAATAACCCGTAATATTTATCCGGGCAGGGCGTTTGACGCAATGCTGAAATTTACAAGCGAGTGTGTTAAATATTGTAAAAAGGTAAGAATGACGGTTGTTGATGTAATTACTGCTGAGGAAACGCAGCAGGCGAGAGCTGTTTGTGAAACGACAGGAGCTGAGTTTAAAATCCGTTCTTTTGCAAGGGGCAGATAAAAAACACTTTAAATTTCCTCCTCATAATGTTAAAATGGTATCAGAAACATTGTGAGGGGGATTTTTATGTCTGTTAAAAAAAACGGAGCACTCGGCTTTCGTACATGGGTTTGTGTTATACTTTTCGGACTTGTGGGTCAAATTGCATGGATTGTTGAAAATATGTATTTTTCACGCTTTATGCAAAATGAAATTACAAGAGCGCCTTATGCCACAACGCTTATGGTTGCATTTTCCGCAGTTGCGGCTACTGTTGCAACTCTGATAGGGGGTGCGCTTTGCGACCGTACAGGCAAGCGAAAGGTATTTATTTGTTTTGGGTATTTTGTTTGGGGCTTTACAATTATGATGTTCGCTCTTGTGCCTATGCAGCCGACGGCGGACAAGGTGCTTTCTATGGTTATACTCGTTGTGGCTATGGACTGTGTTATGTCGCTTATCGGTTCTGTCAGTAATGACGCTGCATTCAACACCTGGGTAACGGATATATCAAACACCTCAAACAGGGCAAGGGTTGACACTGTTCTTGCCATAATGCCGCTTTTTGCACTTGCCGTTGTATTCGGCGGATTTGACAGTCTTACCAATGACACTGCCACAACGGATGATTGGAAAAAATTTTTTGTAATACTCGGCATTATCACAACAGCAGGCGGTGCTGTCGGACTGTTTCTTATGAAAGACAAGAAGGGACTTAAATCAAATAAGGAAAATTCGTTTATTTCCGATTTTACATATTCGCTTCAGCCCAAGGTAATCAGGCAAAATAAAATGCTTTATGTTTGCCTTGCCGGCAATATGGTATCAGCTATTGCGTATCAGATATATGTAAACTATTTGTTTAATATTATTGAGGGTACTATGGGCATATCCGATTATATAATTCCCATAGGTATTATTATGGTTGTTTCAGCAGTTATATCGGTTATTGTATCAACTCTTATGGATAAATACGGCAAAAAGCATTTTTATTACCCGACTGTTATTGCAGGTGTTTTAGGCTGTATAATCGTTTGGCTTTCAAAGTTTTATATCGGCAAAAATGAAAAAATGCTGATGACCTTGCTTATTGCAGGCGGAATACTTGTAATAGGCGTCAGCCTTGTTATGGCGGGTCTTTTCACTGCATCATACCGTGATTATATACCGGAAGGCAAGGAAGGGCTTTTCCAGGGGTGCAGAATGGTTATGTATGTTCTTGTTCCCATGATAGCCGGTCCGCTTGCAGCACAGGCAATAATAAATTTTGCAAATAAAGGTGTAAGCGATGCCGATATAGTTTATCCTATGGAGCTGTTTTTGGGAGCCGGTGCGGTTATGCTGTTTTGCTTTATTCCCGCAAAAATTGTTCGTTCAAGGCAGGGCGGTCAGCACGATAAATTAATGAAACAGCTTAAAGCCGAAAAATAAAAAACAAAATCCTACAGCTCTACTGTGGGATTTTGTTTATTCTTCTTACTATTATACAGATTATATATCCGATAATTATGCCTGCAATGTTAAGTATAATATCGTCAATATCAACGCTGCCGCATTTAAAAATAAACTGGTACCCTTCCGCAATAAACGGTATAATACAGCTTATCAGCAATGCCTGATAGGCTTTGAGCCTTGAAAAAAGAGCACTTACAATAAATACCATTGGTATAAAAAATAATACATTACCGAGAATATTGAACAGCAGCCAAAAATCCTTGTCAAGATTGCCTGCAATATATTCAGTGTAACTTAAAATCCCTTTTCCTATTTTAAGGTTAAGCTCAAAATAACTGTTGGGCTTTCTTAAAAATATCATCATAAATGTCAAAACATATGTCGGTGTAAAGTAAAGCCAAAAGCGCTGTGAATTATATTTGAAATTGTCCGTATGTGATAAGGCGGCTGCAGTGTAAACACCTGCGCTTGAAGCAAATATACCGCATATCCATATCATTTCATAATAATAATTATTATTAACAGCGTAAATCATTTTTATCAGATATTCAGCTGTAAAAATAATCAAAACAATATTAATTAAAATACCGTAAAGGCTTATAAATTTTGATATACTGTCACTGCCTATAAATGCCGATGCAAAAACAGCTGTAAATATAAGCAATAAAATTATTGCAACGCTCAACATATTTGTGCTTTTTATCATTTTATATGAAGCCTCGGGCATTAATACAAATAAGCCTATTAATAATGTTATACAGTATATATAAAACTTGATTTTACTTTTTATGTTTTTAATCATAGCTCAAGTTCTTTCATAAGCCTGACATAGTTTTGCGCGCTTTGCTTTTTTGAAAATATATCTTTAACTGTTTTTGATGAAGCTCCAAATCTTTTGAATACGCCCTCCGCTATTCTTAAAGCGTATGCAAAAGGCAGCAAAATTATGCATTTGTTCAATATATTATATTTTACTTTCATATAGCTTGGGCTTGGGAAAATATAGTTTATTAATCCTTTAAGCCTGTAAAATTTTTTGCCCGGCATATTTGCAGCACCGCCTATAATATACAAATCGCCGAGACTTTTTGAGCTTTTGCCGAAAACACCGAAATTGATAATTTCGTTTTCAAAAATTTCATAAAGCGACATATTGTTATTAAAGTTAAAATCAACATTTATACCGCTTTTAAAAAGGCGGTTGCACATTGAAAGGCAAGCCATTGAAAAAACCTCAAGTCCTGCATTTTTGCATATATCAATAGCTGCCGCTGTTTGATTGTCATTAAGCCTTCTCGCGAGAACATCAATATCCATAAACATTCTTATGCCTGCTCCGCAGTATTTAAAATGCCCCGAAATATGATAAATAACATATGCAAGGTGTATACTGTCAGGCACATAATATTCATATCCGGTTTTTTCAGACATCTCAAATATATTGCCGAATGACTTTGCGTCACTGTGGCTGAGTCTGTGTATTTCAATGTTAATATCTTTATAAATAAACGACAGCTCATTATTATCGGATGTGGTTTTTAAAATGATATTTTTATTGCTTTTAAGAAGCTCGCCGCATTTAGCAAAATATTCGTTTTTAATTATTACATCAATGTCACTGCATGTTCTGAATTCTTTAACAGGGTAGTAATTTGAAAGAACAGCGCCTTTAATAAACATAAATTCAATATTATTGCATGAAAGAAATTCTTTAATAAATTCAATCACCGTAACCTTTTTTTCATAGTCTATAACGGTGTAGCCAATCTGCTGCCTGAATGCCGAATATACCTTTGCACCGGGCTGTTTTTCTTTCGGCAGCAGGGCTATCTGATTTGCGATGATTGCGCTGATGTTGTTGATATATGCAAGCTCATATATTTTTTCCCAGTCAATATTTGAGTATTCAACACAGGGCGGTTCACCGTTAAGATATGACGAAATAAGCTTTATAAAAATTTTATTTGTACTGTCCATTATAAACCTCCTGTTAATTTAATTTAAGTATGTGCTTTTGATGTGAATGAGGATATTTTTTCCTGATAAAGCAAATGTGAAAACTCTTTTATTGCCTGTTTAATCGTATTTTCAAGAAGCACTTTTTCATTTTCCGTTATTCCTTTGACAGAATTAACCGCATTTACAAATCTTGTTATATTAAAGCTTTTGAAATCATTGTATTCGTTTATTCCGGCTTCTTCAAGAAAATCAAATATTGTTTCAAACAAATCCTCGATTTTATCCTCGCCTACGGCTTTGGAAAGCTGTTTAAGATATTTGTCAACAAATTTACTCAATTCATCCGTTTCATCGGCATAAACAAATTTGTCGCCCTCAATCTGCCATGATGAAACCTGATGCTGCTTTATATTTTCATTAATACTTTTAACAACCTTTCTTGAATTGCTGTGATAAAGCATACAGCCTATTATTGATGACTGCGGAATATATGAAAAGATTTTACTGCTGAGCTCTTTGTAATCGTATCTGTTAATAAATTCCCGAGTAAAGCCGGGTGCATCAAATTCATAAACGCCGATAATATTTTTCTTTAGGGAATTTGAACAGTTTATCGCCGCGAAGGTCGCGAGGTTGCCGCCCTTTGAATGACCGCACACGGCAACCTTTCTTTTTGAAATTGAGGCGCTTTCCTGCAAATAATAAAGTCCCTGAATCTGTGCCGGAACAGGGAACATATAACTTAGCATTGCCGCTTCCTTGATTCCTGTTATGCTTGTGTCCGTTCCACGATATGCAATAACGCACAGTTCATCATTGAGATAAAATGTTGTTGCTGAAAACTGTTTGTCGATTTTATCATTAACATTGTTTACATATTTAAGCAGTTTTACATTTTCAAATCTTTTGCACATTGAGCATTGCTTCAAAAGCACGCCTGCTTTTAATACAATTGATATTTTATTTTCAAGCTCTTCACTGCTGTAAAGATTAAAATATGCTTTTGCGGTTTCTTTCAGCGAAAGCGCCGTCTCACTGTCAAATTTGCACAGTATTCCCGAAAAATCAACATAGCAAAGCTGCGAAAATACAAGCGCGTCTATTTCATTGAATGCAAGCTCGTCAAATGTCCTGCCGCCGTATTCCTCAATATAGTTGTTTATATTTGACATCAGTTTCTCCTATTAACAAATTGTCAACAATTAATGCAAATAAAATTCATTTTAGTTTAATAATTTTGAAATGTTTATACAGTAATATATACTTAAGCAATTAAGATTGCTTGATTTATTCTTTTATTCCTCTTGTGGAAAACAGTTATCGGAGTCAGAGTTTCTCCTCATTCAATTCATTTTAAACTTTTTTTCTCTGTCTGTTTTTAAAAATACTCCATCCACACGGCGCCTCTGCTTCCCTGATGCAGGGGCGTTCGTTCTTTATTCAGTATGATATCAAAAAAACTCATAAATTACAACAAAATATCTCTTTATTTTCGCCGCATATTTTGTTAAAATAAGTCGAGCAGCCCGATGGCTGAATTTCCATTATACGCCTGTCCGGTTGCAGTAAGTCGTATATATAATTCTCAATAAAGTGTTTGCAGCCTGAAAGGCTATGGAAATTATTATGAAAATTATTGTTATTCGTTCAAACAGAAAAACCGTATCGCTTTCAATAAATGACGAGCTTAATGCAGTTGTAAGGGCACCGTATGCACTAAGCGAAAAAGCCATTGATGATTTTGTAAGAAAGAATGTACAGTGGCTTGAGCGTGCTGCCGAAAGAAAAAGGTTGCAGCTTGAAAGGCTTACCTTGTCACAAGAAGAGCTTGATAAATTAATATGCTCAGCAAAAACACATATTCCCGAAAGAGTTAATCATTATTCCGAAATCATGGGTCTTAAACCGAGCGCTGTAAAAATAACAAAGGCAAAAAAGCGTTTTGGCTCCTGCAGCGGGAAAAACTCATTATGCTTTTCCTGTTATCTTATGCTGTATCCGAGCGAGGCAATTGACTATGTTGTTGTTCACGAGCTTGCCCATATAAAGTATCATAATCACGGTAAAGAGTTTTATGAATTAATAAAAGAGCATATGCCTGATTACAGGCAGCGTGAAAAACTGCTGAAAAAAAGTGACTGATTGCTTGATAAATCAGTCGCATTTTTTAATGTCAATAACAATTATTTGCGGATGATTAAAAAGTCTTAACGGAAATTCACTGTTGCCGAGCCCTCTGCTGATTATAAGCTTAGGCGTTGTGCCGAATGTTCCCCTTGCGTATTTGGGCAAAACTCCCTGTCCGGGGGAATACAGGGGTCTGAAAATTATCCATTGACCGCCGTGAGCATGTCCTGAAAGCTGGAGGTCAAAATCATATTTGCTGTAATTCAGCTCCTTTATACCCTCAAAATTTTCGGGGAAATGCGAAAGTACAAGCCTGAATCCGTCATAACTCTCAAGGCTTTCAAAATATCCGCTCATATCTTTATATGAAAATGTGCCCTTTTTTCTTGCTTTATAATCCTTGAAATCAGCCTGGTTTTCGTCAAGACCGAGTATGGTGCAAGATTCGGTTTGCGCAATTTCGTTGAGCAATACCTCAAAGCCTGTTTTTTTAAGCTCCTCCATCAACTCCTCAAAGCATTCAAGCCGTCTTTCGTGATTGCCGGTGATATAATAGACCGGCGCAATTCTTAAAAGAGCTTCGGCATATTCAAGCATTTTATCTTTGTTTTTGCAGCGGTCGTTAATGTAGTCGCCGGTAATGCATATCATATCAGGCTTGAGCTGTTCGGTTTTTTTTAAAACGCTTTTGAATGGCTTTGAATGAAAGTCAGAAAGCTGAACAATTCTGAAATCCTTTTTTGCGTTTTTACTTTTTATACAGTATTTTGTAATATCAAGCTTGTTATTTTGAGAATAACAGAATATAATAGATAAAATAACAATTATTGCTATAAGTGCATAAATCATTTACATCACCTGACAATATAATATAATTATTAACCGATTTAGTCAATAAACAAATTATCTTTATAAAAAATAAAGGGAATTATGCATATTTTGAGTATAGTATTTAAGAAAGGGTGAATACTTTGGATAATTCCATACGTTTAAGGTCACAGCAAAATGAAAGAAAAATCTTATCACCTTCAGCAGCGTTTGCCGATTCTTCAAGGGGCAGAGTGTATCCTGAAGATGAATGTGCCGTTCGCACCTGCTTTCAGCGTGACCGTGACAGGATTATTCACTGTCAGTCCTTCAGACGGCTTAAACATAAAACACAGGTTTTTCTTGCGCCTACAGGAGACCATTACCGTACAAGACTTACGCACACCCTTGAGGTTTCGCAGATTGCAAGAACAATTGCAAGGGCATTGAGACTTAATGAGGATTTAACTGAGGCGATTGCCCTTGGTCATGATTTGGGCCATACACCGTTCGGTCATGCCGGCGAGCGAGCGCTTAATAATGTTTGCCCAAACGGCTTTAAGCATTATGAACAAAGCGTTCGTGTTGTTGAACGGCTTGAGAAGGACGGCAGGGGACTCAACCTTACCGATGAAGTTAAAAACGGTATTCTGTGCCATACAAGCGGTGAGGAGGCTTATACGCTTGAGGGGCAGATAATCAGGATTGCAGATAAAATTGCATACATAAATCACGATATTGACGACGCAATAAGGGCGGAAGTTATGGCTGAGGAGGATATACCTTTAAGTCTTCGCCTTCAGCTTGGAATGACAAAATCAGAGCGTATCAATAATATGGTGATTAATGTAATTAAGACAAGCGAAAATAATGAAAACATTCGTATGAGCAACGATTTTTATGAAGCCTTTATGGATTTGCACAGCTTTATGTTTTCTGCTGTATATACCAATCCCGTATGTAAAGGGGAGGAAAAAAAGGCTGTTGATATGCTCGAAAAAATATACAATTATTATGTTAGCCATATTGAAAAATTACCCTATGATTATATTCGTATTGCCGAAGCTGACGGCGAGGGGCGCGCAGTCTGCGACTATGTTGCAGGTATGAGCGATAACTATGCGCTTAGGGTTTTCAATAATCTTTTCGTACCTACGGCATGGCGTGAATAATTATTAATACAGCTGTCTGAAAGGAGGGGGAGTATGCCGCAGCTTAATGAAAGCTTTCTTCAGGAGCTTAAATATAAAACCGATATAGAGGACGTTGTTTCAGCTTATGTTACTCTCAAACGGCACGGCTCTACATCTAAAGGGCTTTGCCCGTTTCATAATGAGAAAACTCCGTCCTTTACAGTATATAATGACACACAGTCGTTTTACTGCTTCGGCTGCGGAGCGGGCGGTGACGCCGTTACCTTTATTAAAAAAATTGAAAACCTTGATTATCTTGACGCAGTAAAGCTTCTTGCACAGCGTGCAGGACTTCAGATGCCGCGGGACAGCTTTGATGACAGTCTTTCAAAACGCCGCAGGATAATACTTGAAATCAACCGTGAAGCCGCAAAATTTTATTATACCTGCCTTTTAAGCGAGCAGGGCAGGGCAGGTCTTGAATATTATTTATCAAGAGGTCTTACCAAAAATACAATTAAACGCTTCGGTCTCGGCTATGCTCCTGATAAATGGGACGAGCTTTTAAAACATCTCAAAGAAAAGGGCTACACAATTTCGGATATGCTTGCTGCCGGTGTTATTAAAAAAAGCCAAAGGGGCAGTTATTATGACACCTTTAAAAACAGAGTAATTACACCTATTATTGATGTAAGAGGAAATGTTATTGCTTTCGGCGGCAGGGTTCTTGATAACAGCAAGCCTAAATATGTAAATACGGCAGAAACTCTTGTGTACAAGAAAACAAATGAGCTTTTTGCACTTAATCTTGCAAAGGACAGCAAGGCGGACAACCTTATATTGTGCGAGGGTTATATGGATGTTATAGCTATGCATCAGGCAGGCTTTACCAATGCCGTTGCCGGCTGCGGCACTGCCCTTACAAATGAGCAGGTAAGATTAATCGCACGATATACAAAAGAGGTAATACTTGCCTATGACGCTGATGAAGCCGGTCAGAAAGCGCTTAATAAGGCAGTTGCGCTTTTCAGACAAGCTGATGTTAAGGTTAAGATACCGACACTTTCCGGAGGGAAGGACCCTGATGAAATCATCAGAAAATACGGGCGTGATAAATTCAAGGGTATGCTTGAGGGTGCTTCTAATGAAATTGAATTTGCACTGCTTGATTTGAGAAATAAGTTTAATCTTGATGCGACACAGGGCAAAATTGATTTTTTAAACGAGGCTGTGAAAGTCCTGTGCAATGCTTCGCCGGTTGAACAGGACCTGTATTTGTCAAGGCTTTCAAATGAACTCGGTGTTGAAAAATCAAGCATAAGGCTTCAGATGGATGCATATAAAAGCAGGATGAAAAAAAGCAGCCAAAAAATTTACAGTAAAAAAATAATAAACGAAAGCATCAGGCAAAATAAACGCCTTACTTATGAAAATAATTCAACGCTGAAAAAGCTGAATGCCGAAAAGAGAATTATCGGCTTGCTGTGTAAATATCCCGATTGTGTCAAGCTTTCAAACGGATTTGATGAAAATATGATTTCGTCCCCGCAAATCAAAAAGCTTTATTCACTTATATATTCAAGACTTAACAACAACCTTGATATTGATTTAATGAATCTTTCGGCTTTTCTGACTGATGACGAATGTGCGCAATTATCAAAAATCATTTCAGGGTTTAACGACAGCCGTGACGCCAAAAAGGAATTTATTGACTGTATTAAGACTATTGAGTCGGAATATTCACATAATAATATAAAACCGTCATCCGAAATGTCAGAGGATGAATACAGAAATATGTTCAAATTAAAGGACAATACATAGAGGAGATTTGATTATGAAGGAAATTAAATTTACTCCGGCACAGCCGGTCAGCGATGACAAAAAGCAGGCGGCATTTAAAAAGCTTGTTGAAAAAGGCAAGCAGGCTGGTCATCTTTCAACACAGGAAATTGATACCCTTATTGTTGAACTTGACCTTGATGTTGATGAGCTTGAAAAGCTTAACGAGCAGATTGACGCCGCAAACATCAGCATTATTGATGATTTTTCATCCGAAGCTCTTGACAGCATCAGTCTTGAGGTTGATTTACCAAAGGAAACCGACGCAGCCGAAACCGTTGCCGTAAACGATAATGCGGCTATGGATGACCCCGTAAAGGTTTATCTGAAGGAAATAGGCAGGGTTCCTCTTTTAACACCAGAGGAGGAAATCGAGCTTGCAATAAGGATTTCCGAAAATGATGAGGATGCAAAGAAAAGGCTTGCAGAGGCAAATCTTCGTCTTGTTGTAAGTATTGCAAAAAGATATGTCGGCAGAGGTATGCAGTTTCTTGATTTGATTCAGGAGGGTAATCTCGGCCTTATAAAAGCTGTTGATAAGTTTGATTATACAAAGGGCTTTAAATTTTCAACATATGCAACCTGGTGGATAAGACAGGCTATTACAAGGGCGATTGCAGATCAGGCAAGAACAATTCGCATACCTGTTCATATGGTCGAAACCATCAATAAGGTTAAAAAGGCAAACAGTCAGCTCCTTCATACAAACGGCAGGGAGCCGACACCTGACGAAATTGCCGAATATCTTGATATGCCCGTTGAAAAGGTAAGGGAAATTTTAAGAGTGGCGCAGGAGCCTGTTTCGCTTGAAACACCTATCGGCGAGGAGGAGGATTCACATCTCGGCGATTTCATACCCGATGATGAAGCCCTTGCACCTGCTGACGCTGCGTCAATGAGCCTTCTTAAAGAGCAGCTTGCCGATGTCCTTAAAACACTCACACCCCGTGAAGAAAAGGTTTTATCGCTTCGTTTCGGCCTTACCGACGGCAATCCTAAGACTCTTGAGGAGGTCGGCAAAGAATTCGATGTTACCCGTGAGCGCATCCGCCAGATAGAGGCGAAGGCGCTTAGAAAGCTGCGCCATCCGAGCAGAAGCAAGAAATTGAGGGACTTTTTAGACTGATGACACCTGAAAAAATAAACAGAATAAATGAGCTTGCCCATAAATCAAAAGCCGTCGGACTGACCGATGATGAAAAAAATGAACAGGCTGTTTTGAGGCGCGAGTATATCGACAGCTTCAAGGCAAGCCTTATCGGCCAGCTCGAAAATACTTATATTATTGATAAAAATGGCAATAAACGAAAAGTAGAAAAGAAGAAAAAATAATGTCAAAATTAATTGTAATGGAGGGGCTTGACGGCTCCGGTAAATCAACACAGACCGCACTTCTTGAGGAATATCTAAAAGACATCGGTATATCCTACAGAAAAATCAAGCTGCCTGATTATAACAGTCCTTCAAGCACGCTTGTAAAAATGTATCTCAATGGCGAGTTCGGTAAAAATGCGGATGATATTAACGCCTATGCCTGCGGTGCGTTTTATGCTGTCGACAGATTTGCCTCTTTTAAACTTGATTGGTCTGATGATTACAGTAATAAAACTCTTATTCTTGCAGACAGATATGCAACATCAAATTCAATTTATCAAATGGAAAAGCTTGATAAATCGGAGTGGGACGAATACCTTAACTGGTCAGCGGATTTTGAATATAACAAGATTGGCATACCAAAGCCCGATTTGGTTGTTTTTCTCGATATGCCGGTCGATGTGTCACAAAGTCTTATGTCATCACGCTATAACGGCGATGAAAGCAAAAAGGATGTTCACGAGGCAGATACCGCTTTTTTAAACAGATGCAGAGATGCTGCTCTTTATACCGCAAAAATGCAGGGCTGGGCGGTCGTTAAGTGTGCAGAGGGAAAAACCCCGCTTTCTGTTATTGAAATACATAATCATGTAAGAGCGCTTGTGAAAAGGGAGTTAGAGAATGCTTAAATTCAATAAACCTGTTATTGAAGATAAAAGATGGGTTGATGATTGCCTTAAAAATTCCAAAAGCTATAACTGTGAATATACCTTCGGAAATATTTTTATATGGAGCGCTTCATACAGAACTCATATTTGCAAATACAAGGATTTTATGATTTGCCGCTGGGGCAGGAAGGATGATTTTATGTATTCCCTGCCGATAGGTTTCGGAGATTTTAAGGACGCGGTAAATCAGATTCTTACAGATGCACGGCAAAATAATTTAACGCCTGAAATTTACGGCGTTACCGAATACTATAAAGAGCTTTTAGACGAATATTTCCCCGGTAAATTCAAATATATATATGACGAGGGATATAATGATTATATCTATCTTGTGTCAAAAATGAGGTCGCTTTCGGGCAGAAAATATCATTCAAAAAGAAACCATATTACAAATTTCAAAAAAAACAATCCCGATTGGTCATTTGAAATGATTGACAAAAATAATATCAGTGAGTGCATAAATCTTCATACTAAATGGATTAGCGAGCATCCCGATGACGAGGACTATTCCTTTGAATTTGAAGCGGTGCTCACAGCTTTTGAGTATTATGATAAGCTCGGTTTTACAGGGGGACTCATTAGGGTAAACGGCGAGGTTATTGCATATACAATGGGCGAACGGCAATCCGACAAGCTTTTTGTAACTCATTTTGAAAAAGCGCCTGCCGATGTTCAGGGCGCTTATCCGATTATTAATCAGGAGTTTACCAAAAACTGTCTGGGTGATTTTGAGTTTGTAAACAGGGAGGAAGATTTGGGATTGGAAGGATTAAGAAAAGCTAAGCAGTCATATAATCCTGAAATTTTCCTGGAAAAGTGTGTGGCTGTTTATGATGATTAAAAAGGTTGAGCCGTCTGCCGATATTGTTGCACTGTGGAACGAGGCTTTCGGTGACAGCCCCGATGAAATTATGTTTTTTATAAACAACTTAAAAAACGGTTATTGCCTCGGCTGCTATGAGGGCGGCAGGCTTGTTTCAATGCTGTATCTTGTAAGCTGCTGCTGTGAAGGGCGTCGGGCGCAATATGTTTATGCTGCCTGTACCTTAAAGCAATACAGAGGTATGGGATATATGAAAGTCCTTCTCGATTATTGTAAAAGTGAATGTAAAAACGGCTTTTGCCTTATACCGGCCGATAAGGGCTTGGCTGAATATTATTGTTTAAACGGTATCAATAAGCAAATTTGCATTAACAGCATCAGCTTTGACGAAAGCGATGAAATATGCAATTATCTTTTTGACGGCTGTGAGCTTGAGGCTCCCTTCGGTCTTATGTTTATTAAAGGAGAATAAAATTATGGTTTATGTTTTTTTGGCGGATGGCTTTGAAATTATCGAGGCTCTTGCACCTGTTGATATGCTTAAAAGAGCAAAGATTGATGTTAAAACCGTGGGAGTTACCGGCAAAACCGTTACCGCATCCTGCGGCGTTTCGGTCTTATCCGACATAACAATTGACGAATATGACGGGTGTGATATCGAGGCTGTTATTCTTCCGGGCGGTATGCCGGGTACGGTTAATCTTGAAAATAATAAGGCAGTTCAGGCTGCCGTTGACTGTGCCGTAAAAAGCGAAAGGCTTGTTTGCGCAATATGTGCCGCACCGTCAATACTCGGTCATAAAGGCCTGCTTGAGGGCAAAGAAGCAATAGCTTTTCCGGGCTTTGAACAGGAGCTTAAGGGTGCTGTAATTTCCGAAAAATATGTTATTAAAGACGGCAGTTTCATAACCGCAAAGGGTGCCGGTGTCGCGACTGATTTCGGGCTTGAAATTGTCAGTGCATTAAGAAATAAAGAGCTTGCGGATAATATAAGAGATACCATACAATGTCAGAAAAAAACGAGTTAAGAAAAGAATTAAAAGCGTTTAGAAAAGCTGTTCATAATAAAAATGATGATGCCGATATAGTAAATCATCTTATTCAGAGTGAGCTTTTTAAAACAAGCGAAGCTGTGCTTCTTTACGCTGCGCTTGATGATGAGATAAATATTGACAGTGTTATTTGCGCGTCACTCGATATGGGCAAAAAAACAGCCTTGCCCGTATGTGCCGACAATAAAGGTACAATGAGTTTTTATTATATAAGCTCGCCTGATGATTTAAAAACAGGATTTTTCTCGGTAAGAGAGCCGGATATAAAAAAATGCAGAATATGTGATGATTTTAAAAACAGCATTTGCGTTGTGCCGGGTATTGCATTTGACAGGCGGGGATACAGACTCGGCTACGGAAAAGGCTATTACGACAGATTCCTTGAAAATTTTTCTTCACTTTCCGTTGGACTGTGTTATAATGAATTATTGAAAAGCTTTCTGCCATGTGATAAATTTGACAGGTCCGTTGACTATATTATCACACAAAAGGGGATAATTATGTCACATTCAGAGGAGGATTACAATGGATAACAATGGGTTTAATCTTGAGGAAACCGGTATTAATCCCGTAAATACCGGCGGGGATGAAAATGATGTTTATTTTTCAAATGTTGATACCACTGAATCCAAAGCACAAGCAACGCTGACGGCCGCCGTAAAAAAAACACCCGTGCAAAAGCCCAAGACAAAAGGTGTTGCAGCTACTTATGTCTTTTTTATAGTTGTAATTGTGCTTTCAATGCTTATTTCCATATATGCCGTAATGTGCCTTAATGATGTGCTTGCAATAACAAAAACAAGTTCAACTGTTACAGTAAGCATAAGCGAAAAAGTCGAAAGCACAAGCGAGGGTGTTGATATACTTGCCGATAACGGACTTATCAAGTGCAAAAATTTCTGCAAGCTTTTTGCAAAATACAGAGAGAATTATGTAGGAGCACCGTACGAGCCGGGTGTATATTATCTTTCAGGAAAGATGGGACTTGAGGGTATGCTCGATGCAATGAAAGGCAGTGCCGAAACCGCGGAAACCGTGCCCTTAACTTTCCCGGAGGGCTATACTGTTCCCGAAATTGTGGACAAGCTTGTTGCCAATGAGGTTTGTGACAAGGCAGCTCTTTTATCGGTTATCGAATCAGTTGATTTTTCATATTCGCTTGTAAGTGATTTACAAGCAAAAGAAGATGTGCCCTACAGGCTTGAGGGTTATTTGTTTCCCGATACCTATGATTTCTTTATCGGTGAAAGCGCAACCTCTGTTGTTAAGAAATTCCTTTCCAACGGCGATTCAAAAATAACAGAGGAATACAGGGAGAAAGCCGAAAAGCTCGGATACTCAATGCACGAAATAATAATAATCGCATCAATAATTCAAATGGAAGCCGGCAGCGAGGAGCAGATGAAATCAATATCATCGGTTATTCATAACCGTTTGTCGGACAAGACCAATTTCCCTTCACTCGGCTGTGATTCAACCGCTGACTATATTACAAATAAAGTGGGTCCGTCACTTTCGTCAACCTCTGCTCATACGGCGGATTATTACCTTGCCTACTATTCAACAAACAGCTCCTCAACCGTTGTCGGCTTACCGGCAGGACCCATATGCAATCCCGGCGTTGCGGCTATTGAGGCCGCGCTTAATCCCGCCAATACAGACGATTATTATTTCTTCCATGATTCAAACGGTAATCTCTACACAGCATCCACCTATTCGGAATTTAAGCAGAAGGTCGATGCTTATGCACCATATCTTAATTATTGATTTTACGGACAGATTGTTATGAGAAATATTGAGCTGTTATCTCCGGCAGGTGATTTTGAACGGTTAAAGCTTGCGCTTAAATTCGGCGCCGATGCCGTATATATCGGCGGCGAACAATTCGGTATGCGCACCAATCCGTCAAATTTTAATGCGGATGAGATGAAGAATGCGGTTATCCTTGCCCACTCAATGGGTAAAAAGATTTATCTTACCTGCAACACATTGCCGAGAAATAATGAAATTGAATATTTGCCTGATTTCCTAAAATATGCTGCGCAAATAGGCATTGACGCATTCATAATTGCAGATATAGGTGTTATGATGCTTGCCAAAAAATATGCCCCTGATGTTGAAATTCATATGTCAACACAGGTCGGTATTGTGAATTATCAAACGGCAAACGCTCTTTACGATTTAGGTGCAAGGCGTATAGTTACCGCGAGGGAACTTTCGCTTGACGAAATAAAATATATCAGAGACAGCATACCTGACGATATGCAGATAGAGGCATTTGTTCACGGCGCTATGTGTATGAGCTTTTCAGGCAGATGCATTCTTTCTGATTATATGGTCGGAAGGGACGCCAACCGAGGCGACTGTGCGCAGCCCTGCAGGTGGAAATATCATCTTGTTGAGGAAACAAGACCCAATCAGTTTTTCCCGATTAATCAGGATGACAGCGGTACATATATATTCAATTCCCGCGATTTATGTATGATTGAGCATATTCCGCAGCTTGCCGACGCGGGTATTGACAGCTTCAAAATCGAGGGCAGGGCAAAAAGCGAGTATTATACCGCAATAGTTACCTATGCCTACAGAAATGCAATTAATGAATATATGAAAAATCCGTCGCCGGATTTTAAAGCGCCGCAGTGGGTGCTTGAGGAAATGGAAAAAATGAGCCACAGGGAATACACCACCGGCTTTTATTTCAAGCCTATGAAAAACGGTCAGGTGCTTGATACCGGCGGATATATCAGAACCTGGGAGGTGTGTGCCCTTTACAGGGGTTATGCGAACGGCAGGCTTATTGTTGACCAGAGGAACAGGTTTTATCAGGGTGATATACTTGAGGTCGTTGAGCCAAAAAAACAGCCTTATAAAATCACCGTTGAGGATTTATATAATATTTCGGATGATGAAAAGGTTGAGGTTGCAAATAAAGCTACCGGCACATATTCATTTAAATGCGATATAATGCCATCGTCTGACGCGATTTTCCGCAGGCAAAGAACAGAATAAAATCAGCCCTTCTGTGTAAACTACACAGGGGGTTATTTTATGTCAAAAAGGCTTGTTGCACTTTGTGCTTTTTTTGCATTTCTTTTTTCTTCAATCGGTATCAGATGTGCCTGTATCGCGCTCGGAAAAACATATCGGGTAGGCGATGCCTACAACAGCTATACGCTTGATATCTCAACTCTCTATACCACAATTTATGACAGGCGAGGCGAGCGGATAAACAATGACAAAACAGCTTATACCGCAATAATAAGACCAAATGAAAAGTGCCTGAATGAGCTTGAACTGCTTTTTGATGATGATGAAATAAAATCTATTACAAGCGAGCTTTCAAACGGTTATCCCGTTATCAGGGATGTAGATGAAAAAGCCGATACTCAATACATTAAGATTGTTGAAAAAACCGTCGATTCATCAAATACGGCATATCATCTTTTAAGCAGTGAAACAGGCGGACTTAAACAGTATGTCAGCGAGGAAACAGGCAGCCTCTCGGTTAATTTTACGGTTGATGCTCTTGGCAGATTATTAAGCGGTGACGAGGGAACGATTATTGACAATAATTATTCAAGCAGTGACGGAATAATTATTTCACTTGACTTAAGGCTTCAGAAAATAGCTGAAGATGCGTCAAAAACACTTGATAAGGGAGCAGTAGTAATCATGGATACGGCTTCGTCGCAGCTTCTTGCATCGGTAAGCTGCGGCAGCGATTACATCAACAGGGCGATTTCACCATATGCCGTCGGTTCTGTTTTCAAGCTCGTCGTTTGTGCCTGCGCGCTTGAAAATGATATTGATATTCTTTATAACTGCAAAAGCTCAATTATGGTGAATGACACTAAATTTTCCTGCCAGAACAATCATTCACACGGCTTGCAGAATTTGAAAAGCGCTCTCGCAAATTCCTGTAATTGTTATTTTGTAAATCTTGCCTTAAAGCTCGGTAGCGATAAGCTTGAAAAAACGGCAAGGTCATTCGGATTCGGCGATACCTTTAAGCTCTATGAAGGCTGGAATATTTTATCGGGTAATTTTCCCGATTCGTCAGAGCTTTTGTCAAGCGGTCAGCTTGCGCTTCTCGGCTTTGGTCAGGGTATGCTGACAGACAGTCCGGTTCATTTTGCATCTGTGATATCCTGCATAGCAAACGGCGGGAATTACAGCTTTCCCACACTTGATATAAATGATGTTGAAAAAAATACCGTTATTCAGGAAAGCACAAGTAAAAAACTTTGCGAATATATGAGATATGTTGTTACAAACGGCACGGGTGCAAATGCAGAATATAAAAGCAATACGGCAGGGAAAACCGCTACTGCACAAAGCGGCACCTATGTCGGTAACGATGAAATACTCAATACCTGGTTTGCAGGCTTTTATCCTTATTCAAATCCTAAATATGCAATAGTTGTAATGTGCGAAAACGGCACCAGCGGCTCTGAGGATTGCTGCCCTGTTTTCAGGAGAATTGTTGAAAAAATTGACAATATGTAGTATAATTATTTTATTAGGCGGTGCAGAAAAATCGGATTATGCTTAACTCAAGGTTGCTCTAAGCATTATTTCGTAATGCCGGTTATCACCGTTATACGCCTTGTACGGCTGCAAGCAAAGCGTATAATTTTATTGACTGATTGCAGCCGGAAGGGCTATGGTGATTAGTATGCAAACTTCAAAGCTTAAAACCTTGCTTGTTTACAAGTTCCTTGAAAATTACAGTGACGAAGATAATCCGCTGTCAACTACCGACCTTATTGATATGCTTTCAAAGTATGGTGTTCCCTGTGAAAGGAAGTCGATATATTCCGATGTCAAAACCCTTAATGAAATCGGCTGCGATATTATGTCCGTAAGGTCCCCTAAAAAAGGCTTTTTTATGGCGAGCAGGCGATTTGAATTACCGCAGGTAAGGCTTCTTATTGACGCCGTTTCCTCCGCAGGCTTTATAACTCCCAAAAAAACGCAGGAGCTTATTGAAAAGCTTGAAAGCCTTGTTTCCGAGAACCAGGCAAAAAACCTTGTCTCACAGGTTTATATTGACACTGACAAGAAATGCGACAACGAAGAAATCTATTACATAATTGACGCTTTAAATGATGCAATAATTAAAAAGCAGAAGGTTAAGTTTGAATATAAAAGGCGCACGATTGATAAAAAGAATAAAAAAAGCTATACAAAAAAGATACATACCGTTTCACCGTATGCGCTTATATGGAAGGATGATCATTACTATCTTGTTTGCAATAATGATAAATATAACAATCTATCAAATCTCCGTCTTGACAGGATAAGAAAAATTCAGTCGCTTGAAATACCTGTGAGGGATATTTCAGAGGTAAGCGAGTATAAAGGCACAATTGATATTTCCGATTATTCGTCAAAGATGTTTAATATGTTTACTGGCGAATGCGTTGATGTAAAGCTGCTGTGTGACCTTGATATACGCGAGGAGGTTATGGACCGTTTCGGCTCAAGCGTTCCGCTTAATGCAGTTGATACATCGCATTTTGAAACTACCATAAAAGCCACCCTGAGTGACGGCTTTGTTTCATGGGTTATGCAGTACGGCGATAAGGTCAAGATTATTGAACCCAAGGCACTTGCCGATATGGTAAGAAAAAAAGCAAAGCTTATATATGATTTATATAAAAAGAAAAAGGATTGAAATTATTCAAATCCTTTTTCGCTGTTATATCAGATTTTTTCTTTAGATAATGGATATTGCTTTGCAGTCGGATATGCACTGTTAAGTCGGTTTTACAGCCGCATTTATAATTCTGCCGCCTCTGCCGCAGCGCCGAGCAGTGCCGCGTCACTGCCGAGCCTTGAGCGAACGATGTTTACATTTCTGAAATTTTCCATCAGCAGATTATAAATCTTTCTGTCAATTAAATCTATAACATAATCTTCATTCATAATTCCGCCGCCGAGGACAATAAGCGGGGGATTGAAAATATAAATTATGTTGATAAGACCGATAATCATTTCATCAATCCACTGGTCTATAACCGACCTGATTTCAGGCTTTTCAAAGTTACTTTTTTCAAATATTTCAAATGCATTGAGATTTGATGAATTTCTTTTGTTTATATTTTCAAGCAATGCCTTTGTTGAGGCATAACATTCGTAGCAGCCTTCGCCGCCGCATGTGCACTGCTTGCCGCCGACATGTGTAATCATATGACCAAATTCGCCTGCGGCACAGTCCATGCCCTTATACAGCTTATTATTAAGGTATAAGGCGCCGCCTATTCCGGTCCCGTAAGTAAGTGCAAGGAAATCGCTTTTACCCTTAGCTGCGCCGAATTTAGCCTCGCCCATTGCAAAAGCATTAACATCATTTTCAACAAATGTGGGTATGCCTGTTTTATTTTCAATTATTTTTTTGACCATCATACCCGTATAGTAAGGTATATTTCCTGTTGAATAAACAACTATTCCGTTTACGCTGTCAACCTGACCTGCCGTTGAAACGGCAATTCTGTCAATGCTTTCATAGCTTTCTATTATTGAAATAATTTTGCTTATAAGCTCTTGACCGCCCTTTTGTGCTTCGGTTGGTATTGTGTGCCTGTCGGTTAAAATGAACCTTTCATTGCAAACAGCGTATTTGATATTTGTCCCGCCTATATCAAATGTCAGAATATTCATGAATATACCTCCGTTTGTTTAATGTAGCTACGAAAATATTATATCAATTCGTTCCTTCAATTTCAATACTTATTGAAAAATGTTGCGATATATGCTAAAATATAAACAGTTTATTATTGAGGTATTTTTAAATGAATGATGAAATTAATGAAGAAAAGCTTGACAATCCTCTGATTGTACATAAAAAAACCGACGCCTCGTATCAGGAAACAGCATCCGAAATAACTATGAGTGCAACTCATTGCGACGATGACAGTGATGCGCCGACCCTTGAAAGGCACCGTTATAAAAAAACAAAAAAGTCCGGCAGGGGATTATGGGTCATAATTGCTCTTATAGCTGCTGTGGCTGCTGTTTTTGCCGCCCTTTATCTTAACGGCATTGTTCCGTTTAATAATGAGGAGGCAACAACCGCAACAAAAAAATCATACACGACACAGCCGGAAAATGAGTTTAAAAATATTATAACGGTTAAAGGAACATATATTTTCTTTGAAGGCGAGGAGGTTAACGGTCTGCAGGGGCTTGAAAAGAAGGTTAAATATCTTGATGCAGGTACTGAATTTACCGTGCAGGATGAGAATGCGGACAGTGATTTTCTTAATTTTCAGGTTCTTTCAATGCTGTCTGATAACGGTATTGAATATAAGATTACTCATATTGTTTCATCGGGTCTTGTTGCCGAAAGGGAAAAGGCAACCGCAGTTACATCAGCCGCTGCCGATAAAAGTGAAACCGAGGCACAGCAGGCTTCAGCACAATAGCGCATCAGCATAAAGGGGCTCTCAACCCGTTTCTCGTTGAGATGCCCCTTTTGTATATTTTTTTTATTATTACCTATACTTATTTTAGCTGCATATTGAGATAATAATTCACAGCAAGCTTGTCACAGCGCTCATTAAACGGGTGACCGTTGTGTCCCTTAACCCATACAAATTTAACATTATGCTTTTCAAGCAGAGGGAGCAGTTCACCCCACAAATCAGCGTTAAGCGCAGGCTTTTTATCCGCTTTGCGCCAGCCGTTGCTTTTCCAGCTGTACACCCATCTATTGTTCACTGCGTCGCAAACATATTTACTGTCTGTCGTAAGCGTGATGTTGCAGGGCTCTTTTACAGCCTTCAGTGCTTCAATGACCGCAGTAAGCTCCATTCTGTTATTTGTTGTGTTTTTACTTCCGCCGTATATTTCTTTCTCTCTGCCTTTATAAACGAGCACCGCAGCCCAGCCGCCTTTGCCGGGATTATTGCTGCAGGCTCCGTCCGTATATATCTCAATATTCTTCATTGCTGCCTCGCCGTGATTTATAATTTTTATTTATTTTACCACTTTGTTTAATAATAATCAATATGTGACACCTTGACAATAATTAAAATATGTCTTATTATACTTATTAACATTATTTGTTCGGAAAAATATTTAAACGGAGGTTTTTTATGCCAAATCAAAATAGGCAAAGCGGTAAGAACGCTGACGGAAAACGGAATTCTCAAAAGCGTTATGTAACTTATCGCAAGCCTGCAAAAAATAAGGCTTTTAAGCCGTCAGGGGCTAAAGAGTCTGTATATGTGAGCTTTCTTGGCGGTATGAACGAAATCGGTAAGAATATGACACTTTATGAGTACAAGGACGATATGTTCATTGTCGATTGCGGTCTTGCTTTTCCCGATGCTGACTTGCCGGGCGTTGACCTTGTTATACCCGATTTTTCTTATATTGAAAAAAATATCAGCAAAATCAGAGGTATCATAGTTACACACGGTCACGAGGACCATATCGGCGGTATACCTTATTTGCTTAAAAAAGCAAATATTCCGATTTATTCAACAAAGCTTACAATAGGTCTGATAAAAGGGAAGCTTGAGGAGCATAATCTGCTTTCAAAAGCAAAGCTTATTGAAGTTAAACCGAGGGATAATATTAAACTCGGCGAATTTAATATTGAATGTATTCATGTTAATCATTCAATACCCGACGCATTGGCGCTTGCAATCCATTGCCCTGCCGGTACAATAATTCAGACAGGCGATTTTAAAATTGACACTACGCCTGTTGACGGCGATATGATTGATTTGCCGAAATTTGCCGAATACGGGAAAAGAGGTGTTCTTGCCCTCCTGTCTGATTCAACTAATGCCGAGCGACCCGGATATACCCCAAGTGAAAAATCTGTAGGTGAGTCGTTTGAAATGCTTTTCAGAAAGGCAAAAAACAGAAGAATAGTAGTCGCAACATTCGCTTCAAATATTCACAGGGTTCAGCAGATTATTGATGTTGCAAATTCAAGAGGCAGAAAGGTTGCGGTTATCGGCAGGAGCCTTGAAAATCTTGTAACAGTCGGCAGTGAGCTTGGATATCTTAATGTGCCTGACGGCATAATGATTGATATTAATTTTATTAAGAATTATCGTGACGACGAGCTTGTAATCATAACAACAGGCTCACAGGGCGAGCCTATGTCGGCTCTTACCAAAATGGCATTCGGTGAACACAAAAAGGTAACGCTTACCGCGAATGATTATGTAATTGTTTCGGCAACGCCCATTCCGGGAAATGAAAAAATGGTGGGTAATGTTGTTAATGAGCTTATGAAGCACGGCATAGAAGTCATATATGAGAAAATGTATGATGTTCATGTATCGGGTCATGCCTGTCAGGAGGAGCTTAAGCTTATGATGGGACTTGTCAAGCCAAGATATTTTATTCCCGTTCACGGCGAGCAGAAGCACCTTCAAAAGCATGCTAATCTTGCTCTTTCAATGGGCATAAGCCCTAAAAACATTTATATTGGTGATATAGGCGACAGGATTCAGATTAACAAGGATGAGCTTAAATGTGTTGAAAGAACAAATTCAGGCGAGGTTTATGTTGACGGACTTGGCGTGGGCGATGTCGGAAGTATTGTTCTTAATGACAGAAAGCGCCTTTCCAAGGACGGTCTTATAATTGTTGTTGCCGCGATTGATTCCGTAAGCGGATATGTTGTGGGCGGTCCTGATGTTGTGTCGAGAGGATTTGTATATGTTAAGAACAATGAAAGCCTTATGTTAAGCGCAAGGGACCTTGCCTCTCAGATTATTGATGAAAGTTATGACAGCCAAAAAAAGGACTGGAGTACGGTTAAGTCAAGGCTTCGTGAAGAAATTTCACACCTTATGTATGAAAAAACAAAGCGCAGCCCCATGGTGCTCCCTATTATGATGGAAATATAAGGAGAATTGATTATGAAGATTATATTGAAGCAGGATGTCAAAAGTCTCGGTAAAAAAGGCGATCTCGTTAATGCGTCTGACGGATATGCAAGAAATTTCCTTTTTCCCAAGGGCCTTGCAGTTGAAGCAAATGCGGCGGCAATGAATGATTATAACAATAAAGAAAACGCAAAAAAATTTCATAAAGCCGAGGAAATCAAGGCGGCAGAGGAGCTTGCCAGAAAGCTTAATGATAAAACTTTCGCCATTACCGCAAGGGCAGGCGCAAACGGAAAGCTTTTCGGCTGTGTAACATCAAAGGATGTTTCAAAGAAAATCAAGGATTCTCTCGGTGTTGATATTGATAAGCGCAAAATAATTATGCAGGACATAAAGACTTTCGGAACAGTGCAGGCTGAAGTAAAGGTTTATCAGGGCATATCAGCCAACATATATGTTCTTGTTTCGGAGGATTAACTATGGCTGACAGCAGTATTAATTCAACCGTCGTAATGCCATATAATCTTGATGCCGAACAGTCTGTTCTCGGCTGCGTGCTCCTTGACGCCTCATGTATGGAGGAGGTTGTCGCTCAGATTAATGCCGACAGCTTTTATTTGCCGCAGCATAAAGCGATTTTCAGCTCAATGATGCTTATGTATTCGCAGTCAAGAGCTATTGACCCCGTCCTTCTTGCCGATACACTTGCAAAAAACGGAACCTATGATTTGTCAGGCGGCAGGGATTACCTTCTTCAGCTTGCGCAGTCGGTGCCGTCAACTGCCAATATAGGCAATTATGTAAGCATAGTTAAAGAACAGTATTATCTTCGTGCTCTTGTTGAAATATCAAATGATATTATAGAAAAGGCAACCGGCGGCGAGGCTGACGCGTCTGTAATACTTGACAGCGCTGAGCAGGCTGTTTACAACATCCGTCAGGGCAAGGATAAAGGCGGACCCACAAAAATCAGCGAAATTATAGTAAATGATGTTTATAATAATCTTACTCTTATTACCGGTGATGATAAGGAAAAGTATAAAGGTATTCCTTCCGGCTTCGGTATGCTTGACAAGTATCTTACGGGTCTTAATAAATCAGATTTGATACTTATAGGCGCCAGACCGGCTATGGGTAAAACGAGCTTTGCTCTTAACCTTGCGCAGAATATTTCAATGAATTCAAGGAAAAAGTGCGTTGTATTCAGTCTTGAGATGACAAAAACACAGCTTGCTGAAAGGCTGCTTTCCGCCCAGTCGGGAGTTGAATCACAGAAGCTGAAAACGGGCGAGCTTACCGACGCAGAATGGGAGCGGCTTGGTGCTGCCGCCGGTCAGTTTAACGATGTTGAGCTTTATCTTGACGATACATCCTCATTAACCGTACCGGAAATAAAATCACGGCTTCGCAGAATGAAAAATGTTGATTGCGTAATAATTGATTATCTCGGTCTTATAGCGTCTGCAACCAAAAAGGAAAACCGTGTTCAGGAGGTTTCGGAAATTACCCGTAACCTCAAAATGATGGCAAAGGATTTGAATATACCTGTAATATGCTGCGCACAGCTCTCAAGAGGAACAGAGGGCCATGGCAAAAATCACAAGCCGCAGCTTTCAGACCTGCGTGAGTCAGGCTCAATCGAGCAGGACGCAGATATTGTATTATTCCTGTATCGAGAGGATTATTACAGAAATGATGTTTCGGAAGATAAGCAGGATGATATTGATGCAAATAAAACCGAGCTTATCATTGCAAAAAACCGCCACGGTGCTACCGGCACAATTGAAATGACATTTGACAAGGAGTTTACCCGTTTCAGGTCAATTGATAAATCGCACTATGATTAACAAAATTATTAAAACCGTTGAAAAATTCAATATGCTTTCAGGCGGCGAGCGTGTGCTTGTTGCCTGCTCCGGCGGTGCGGATTCAATGCTTTTGCTTAATTTTTTGCTTGCAGTCAGAAACAGATATAACATTACTGTAGAGGTTGCACATGTTGAGCACGGTATCAGAGGCACCGACTCTTTAAAGGATGCCGAATTTGTTAAAAGCTTCTGTGATGCAAACAGTATCAATATTCATATGCTTTCACTAAACGCGCCGTATGAAGCATCAAAGCACGGCTTAGGTGTCGAAGAATATTCACGAAAAAAGCGCTACGAGTTTTTTAATTCAATACCTTGTGATAAAATAGCAACAGCGCATAATCTTAATGACAATGCGGAAACGGCTTTGTTTCGTCTTGTCAGGGGAACAGGGCTTAAAGGAATGTGTGCCATTTCTCCCGTACGGGGTAAAATCATAAGACCGTTAATTGAAATCAGCTCTGACGATATACGCTGCTGCTGTGATAAATTAAAAATTTCTTATCGCACAGACAGCACAAACGCTGACAATACTTATTCAAGAAATTATATAAGAAATAACATAATTCCTTCACTTGATAAAGTAAACTGTGACGCTGTATTCAATATAAATAATTTTATAAGCTGTGCCGCAGAGGATAACTCTTTTATTGAAGATGCCGCAAAAACACAGTATTCGGCGGTACTCGGTGATAAAGGCCTTAATATTCAAAAGCTCAAACAGCTTCATATCGCTCTTGCTAAAAGAATAATCATTAAGTATTTTTCAGAATATAATATCAGCCTTGACAGCAGGCACCTAAGTGATGTTGTCAGACTGCTTGATAAAAATTCAAAGGTGCAGTTAAAGGGCAGTATTTTTGCCGTAAGCAGCAATAATTTTCTGCGAATTGCCGATTTGAGCAATATCGGTAATCAATTTATATTTGTTACGGATATTTTAAAAAAAAGTGAATTTAAATCAAAAAATGTTGATTTTTATTGTGATTATGATAAAATTAACGGAAGCGTTAAAGTTCGCAGCCGTATGAGCGGCGATACTATCAGACCGTTAAACCGCGGATGCAGCAAATCGCTTAAAAAGCTTTTTAATGAGCTTAAGATACCGATTGAACAAAGGTGCGCAATAGGCGTTGTAGCTGATGATAAAGGTGTTATCGGTGTTATAGGGTATTGTGTTGACGAAAGAGCTGCCGTTACGCAGCAAACACAAAATATCCTTATTATTAAACTTCTTTCGGAGGATTAATTAATGAATAACCATTCAAAAAACTGGAAATCGGTCTTATCTTATCTTCTTATGTTTGCAATTCTGATTGGTTTTGTGGTTTATTTTACAAATCAGCAAAATACGGTTGACGCCAATTACAGCGACATTGTTGCAATGTTTCAAAACGATGAGATTTCCGAATTTACCATAGATTTGTCAAGCGGTACTCTCCAGTATAAAACCTTTACTAACGGTGACAAGGTATATAATTATTCGGTTGCAAGTCCGTCATTATTCCTTGATGATGTAATGGATTATGTCAGGGATTATAATGAATCCAATCCCCAAACCCCTATCAGCTATGACTACAAAAAGGGCTCGTCAGGCTCATGGGTTGTCAGCCTTCTTCCGTCCGTACTGACCGCCGCTTTGCTTATCGGAGTTTCAATATTCCTGTTCAAAAGAATGAACACAATGATGAATAACGAAAATAACCGTACTTTCGGCTTCGGTAAAATCAAAGCAAAGAATGTTGTTGATGATGAAAACCGCAAAACGACCTTTAAGGATGTTGCAGGCTGCGACGAAGAAAAGGCAGAGCTTGAGGAGCTTGTTGAATTTCTCAAGGACCCTGAAAGGTTCACAAAGCTTGGCGCAAGAATACCAAAGGGCGTTCTTCTTGTAGGACCTCCCGGTACAGGTAAAACCCTGCTTGCCCGTGCAGTGGCAGGCGAAGCAGGAGCACCGTTTCTTTCCATTTCAGGCTCTGATTTTGTTGAAATGTATGTGGGCGTCGGCGCTTCAAGAGTAAGGGATTTATTTGATAAAGCAAAAGAAAAATCCCCATCTATTATATTTATTGATGAAATTGACGCTGTCGGCAGGCATAGAGGCGCCGGTATGGGCAACGGCAATGATGAGCGCGAGCAGACACTTAATCAGCTCCTTATCGAGATGGACGGCTTCGGAACAAATGAGGGAGTTATAATTATCGCCGCTACAAACAGACCCGATGTGCTTGACCCTGCGCTGTTAAGACCGGGCAGATTTGACAGGCGAGTTGCTGTCGGCAAGCCTGATACAAACGGCAGAGAGGAAATACTTAAAGTTCATTCCAAAAACAAGCCTCTTGCTCCTGATGTTGATTTAAAGGATGTAGCCAAGAATACAACGGGCTTTGTCGGCGCAGATCTTGAAAATCTTATGAATGAGGCTGCGCTGCTTGCTGCAAAAAGAAAGCTTAAGGCTATAACTATGGCTGAAATTAACGAGTCAATGGTTAAGGTATTTATGGGCGCTGAAAAGAAATCTCACAAATACAGCGAAAAAGCGCTTAAGCTTACGGCTTTTCACGAGGCGGGTCATGCTGTTGTTTCATATTATCTTGATAATCACGACCCTGTCGAGGAGGTTTCGATTATCCCGCGCGGTCTCGGTGCAGGCGGATATACCATGTATCAGCCGCAGGAGGAAAACTACAGCTCCAAAAATGAAATGCTTAGCCTTCTTGTTTCAATGCTCGGGGGCAGAGTTGCCGAGGCTTTGACGCTTGATGACATTTCAACCGGTGCGTCAAATGATATTTCAAGAGCTACACAGATAGCCCGTGATATGGTTACTAAATACGGTATGAGCGATAACCTCGGTCCGGTCAATTATGAGGGTGATGATCAGGAGGTATTTATCGGCAGGGATTACGGTCATGTAAAGGGCTACAGTGAAGAAACTGCCGCCAAGATTGATAATGAGGTCCACAGAATAATAACTGACGCCTACAATAAAACCGAGAATATTCTTAAAACGCATAATGATAAGCTGGAGCTTGTTGCCAATACGCTTATTGAACGCGAAAAGATTAATAAGGACGAATTTGTTTCACTTATGGAAAACGGCTTTATTGAGGATAAACCGCAGCAGATTATTGCTGAAGAGCCTGTGGAAACCGACGAAAAAGCGCAAACTAAATCAAATGATGAATAAAATTTTAAACGGCAGCACAAATACTGCCGTTTATTTTTGTATTTCTTGACTTTTTGCACAAGATATTGTATGATATCACAAAATGTGTTTTCTGCGTTGGAGGGAAAATTTTGACTAAAAAGAAAGAGTACGGTAACGAAAGCATTAAGTCACTTAAGGGCGCTCAACGAGTCAGAATGAGGCCGGGAGTTATTTTCGGTTCAGACGGTCTTGACGGTTGTCAGCACGCCCTTTTTGAAATAATATCAAATTCAGCCGATGAGGCAAGAGCCGGCTTCGGCAACAAAATTATTATAACAAAATTTCTTGACGGCTCTATTGAGGTTCAGGATTTCGGCAGGGGAATCCCGCTTGAATATAACCAAAATGAGGGAAGGGATAACTGGGAGCTTGTTTTTTGCGAAATGTACGCAGGCGGCAAATATGATGAGGACAGCTATGAGTTTTCGCTCGGCTTGAACGGACTCGGCCTTTGTGCCACTCAATACACTTCAGAATATATGGACGCCGAGGTTCATTCAAACGGCTTCAGATATAATCTTCATTTTGAAAACGGCGAAAATATCGGCGGTCTTCATAAAGTGCCGTATGATAAAAGGGATACGGGAACACGCATACGCTGGAAGCCTGACCTTAAAGTTTTTACCGATATAAATATTCCCGATGAATATTTTAAGGATATTATAAGGCAGCAGGCAGCCGTAAACGGCGGCATTAAATTTATATTTAAAAATCAGATTACCGCATCAAAGTTTGAAACCTTTGAAAGTGTTTATAATGACGGCATTGTCGATTATGTAAAAGCTCTTGCGGGAGATGATGCTTTTACATCTATTCAGTATTGGGAATGTGAAAGACGCGGAAAGGATCGTGAGGATTTAAAGGAATATAAGGTTAAAATTACCTCTGCAATGTGCTTTTCCGTAAAAAAACAATTTAAGGAGTATTATCATAATTCCAGCTTTCTTGAACACGGCGGCTCTCCCGACAAGGCGTTTAAAAGCGCTTTTGTCAATCAGATAAACGCATATCTCAAGGCTAATAATAAATATGCAAAAAATGATTCGCAGATAAGCGTTCAGGATGTTGAGGACTGTATTATATTTGTTGTTTCATCATTTTCTACTCAAACCTCATATGAAAATCAGACAAAAAAAGCCATAACGAATAAATTCATTCAGGAGGCTATGACCGATTTCTTTCGCAAGCAGTTGGAGGTCTATTTTATTGAAAACAAGCTTGATGCGGATAAAATAGCAAACCAGGTTCTTATCAATATGAGAGCAAGAGTTAAGGCTGAAAATACAAGAAAAACCCTTAAAACCTCGCTCCAGTCAAAAATTGATATGACAAACCGTATCCAAAAATTCGTTGATTGCCGTTCAAAGGATGTCAATGAAAGAGAGGTTTTTATTGTTGAGGGCGATTCGGCGCTCGGTGCCTGCAAGCAGGCAAGAGACGCTGCCTTTCAGGCGGTTATTCCCGTCAGAGGTAAAATACTCAACTGTCTTAAATCCGATTATGATAAGATATTCAAAAGCGATATAATTACCGATTTGATTAAGGTTCTCGGCTGCGGAGTTGAGGTTAAAAGTAAGGCTAACAAGGATTTGTCAATGTTTGATATGAATAATCTTCGCTGGTCAAAAATCCTCATTTGCACCGATGCCGATGTAGACGGCTTTCAGATTAGGACGCTTATACTGACTATGATTTACCGCCTTATGCCGAAGCTTATTGATGCCGGAAAGGTCTATATTGCCGAATCTCCGCTTTATGAAGTTACCTGTAAGGACCAGACTTATTTCGCATATAATGAAATTGAAATGGATGAAATCAGGGCTGAAATAGGAAATCAAAAATATACCGTTCAGCGCTCAAAGGGACTCGGTGAAAATGATGCCGAGATGATGGCTCTTACAACCATGAATCCCGCTACAAGAAGACTTATCAAAGTAACACCCGACGAGGCGGAGCATACCTCACGGATTTTTGATTTGCTTTTAGGCGATAACCTTGACGGCAGAAAAGAATATATTGCAGATTACGGGCATCTTTATATTGATGCGGCAGATGTCAGCTGAAGGAGGCGATTGTTATGGCTAAAAGGAAAAAGGGTAACGAAGAAAATAACAACAAACCGCTTGCTGACAATGTTCACATCAAAGGCGCAGGTGCAGTTCAAAATGAAATAATTACGGATACGCTTAAAAGTAATTATATGCCGTATGCCATGAGCGTTATACTTTCTCGCGCAATTCCCGAAATTGACGGATTTAAGCCTTCACACAGAAAGCTTCTGTTCACTATGTATAATATGGGCCTTTTGCAGGGCGGCACTGTAAAGAGCGCAAACATTGTCGGCAGAACAATGCAGCTTAACCCGCACGGTGACGCCTCTATATATGATACGATGGTAAGACTTTCAAGAGGAAATGAAACTCTTTTATACCCATTTGTTGAATCAAAGGGTAACTTCGGTAAGGCGTACAGCAAAAATATGATGTATGCAGCGTCCCGTTATACCGAGGCAAAGCTCGCGCCGATATGTCATGAGCTTTTTGACGATATAAAATCCGACACGGTTGATTTTGTCGATAATTATGATAACACAATGAAGGAGCCAACACTGCTTCCGGTTACATTTCCAAATGTGCTCTGCAATGTCACAACGGGAATTGCCGTGGGAATGGCGTCATCAATTGCGTCATTTAATCTTAAAGAAATATGCGACACAACAATAGCTCTTATGAAAAACCCTGACCATATAATCAGCGATACACTGCTTGCACCGGATTTCGTCGGCGGCGGATTTATAATTTATGATAAGGATGAGCTTGATAAGATTTATGAAACAGGGCGCGGCAGCGTAAAGGTCAGAGCAAGGTACAATTATGACAAAAAATATAATTGCATTGATATAACGCAAATACCGCCCACGACTACATCTGAAGCGATTATCGACAAGGTGATTGAGCTTGTAAAAACCAATAAGGTTAAGGAAATAAGCGATATTCGTGATGAAACAGATTTGTCAGGCCTTAAAATAACGATTGATTTAAAGCGCGGAACTAATCCTGATAAATTTATGAATAAGCTTTATAAATTGACGCCCTTGCAGGACAACTTCAGTTGTAATTTCAATGTGCTCATAAAAGGCAGACCGGTTGTTCTCGGTGTTAAGGGTATTTTGCTTGAATGGATTGATTTCAGACTTGAGTGTATAAGACGAAGAATTACATTTAATCTTGATAAAAAGAAAAAGCAGCTTCATTTACTTAAGGGATTATCCAAAATTCTGCTTGATATTGACAAGGCAGTTAAAATTGTCCGTGAAACCCAAAGCGAAAACGAGGTTGTACCTAACCTTATGATAGGCTTTGGCATTGACGAAATTCAGGCGGAATATGTTGCGGAAATTAAGCTTCGTCATCTTAACAGAGAATATATCCTTAAAAGAATAAAGGATATTGAAATGCTTGAAAATGATATTGCTGATTTGGACGCAACTCTTCAAAGCAAAAACAAAATGAAGAAAATTATCATTGCGGAGCTTAACAGTGTTGCCGAAAAATATGATGAAGGCAGAAAAAGCGAAATCATATATGATTTTGAAGAAGAAGAAATCGTTGAGTCTGTTGAAATTGCCGATTATCCGGTAACGCTGTTTTTGTCCGAACAGGGCTATCTGAAAAAAATCAAAACGGCAAATCTTCGTTTAAGCGGCGAGCAGAAGCTTAAGGAGGGGGACAGAATGCTCCCTGAAATCGAGTGCTCAAATAAGGACGAGCTGCTGTTCTTTACTAACATACAGCAGGTTTACAAGTCAAAGGTCGATGATTTTAATGATACAAAAGCATCGGTGCTCGGCGAATTTGTTGCGTCAAAGCTTGAAATGCAGGCAAATGAACAGGTCGTTTATATGGCGGTCATAACCGAATATGTCGGTTATATGCTTTTTGCTTTTGAAAACGGTAAATTCGCAAAGGTGGATATTTCATCATACTACACAAAAACCAACAGAAAAAAGCTTATTAACGCTTATTCTGCTAAGGCACCGCTTGCTGCGGCAATGTATATTAAAGAGGATACGGAGGTTGTTATTTGCTCGTCAAGCGGCAGAATGCTTTTGCTTGATACTGCGTCTGTGCTTGCTAAATCGACTAAAAATACACAGGGTATCTCGGCAATGAAGCTCAAAAAAACTCATAAGGTAATTTCAATGCATCCTTACAAAGAGGGCGAGTTTGAAAAAGCATGGCGTTTCAGAGCCAAAAATCTTCCCGCCGCGGGCGCACTGCCGAGTGATGCCGATATCGCCGAACAACTGACATTTAAATAAATAAAAAAGTTCTTGCATTATTATACCTAATGTGATATAATCCATAAGTAACTTGAAATGGAGGAATAATTATGTCCTGGTATCATTATGTGTTTGGTGCAGTATTGATTTTGGCATCTATTATTATAACTATTGTGGTTCTTATGCAGGAAGGCCGTTCACAAAATCTTTCAGGCGCGATTGCCGGCGGTGCTGAAACATTTTTAGGCAAATCAAAGGGCAGAACAGTTGAGGCTAAGCTTGAAAGAATTACAAAGTGGTTAATTGTAGCTTTCTTTGTTATTGTTCTTGCTGCGTTTTTAGTGTTCCTGTTTATCGGTTAAGATTATCAGAATTACCCTTGCACTATGCAAGGGTATTTTTTTTGGAGTAATTATGTATTATATAATTTTTGATCTTGAATGGAATAATTCATACAGCCATATCACAAAATCATTCGTAAATGAAATAATTGAAATCGGCGCGGTTAAGCTCAATCGCAAGCTTGAAATCGTTGATACCTTCAAACAGCTCATAAAGCCGACTCTTTCAAAAAAAATGTGCAACAGATTTAAAAATCTTACAAATATAACCGTTGAAGAAATTGAGCAAAACGGCATTGATTTCAATTCGGCTTTTCACGATTTTGCGCTTTGGAGCAGGGAAGAGGGCAACATATTTTTAAGCTGGTCAAGCAGCGATTTATACACGCTTGTTTTCAATAATATATATATCAACAAAACAAGCAATATTGACTTTATAGGCAGATACGCAGATGCCCAAAAATACTGTATGAACCAAATGCACCTCGGTAAGGGCTCAAATCAGATTAGTCTTGCGACTTGCGCACAGAAGCTTGAAATTGAAATTAATGAAAATAAACTGCATCGCGCGCTTACCGATTGTTATGTTACCGCCTTCTGCGTAAAAAAACTTTTTGATTATAAAAAATTTATGACATTTGTCAGTGAGTGCGATAAAAGCTTTTTTGAACGCCTTATATTTAAGCCGTATTTTATTGATAACAATTATGAAGGCTTTGACATTAAAAGCGTTGAGCTTGTGTGTCCGATGTGCGGCGGCAGAGTAAAACCTTTAAAAGCATATCAGTTTAACTATAATTCGTTTAAAAATGCCGGTCAGTGTCTTAAATGCAAAAATAAATTCTGGATAACCATAAGAGCAAAAAAGAATTATGACAATATAAAGGTTTCGCAGTGTCTTGTTCAAATAAGCAAAAAGCGTGAAAAGTTTATTAATTAATATTACAATATTTACAATTTCCCCCTTTATTTATTTTTAACTTTGTATTATAATATTTTTAATATTGATTTGGAGGTTTCATATGGCTTCAAATAATTATGATGATTTGCTGGAATCCTTTATGAATAATTCTTCAAAGGTATATGATGATGACAAAACCGTCAGAGATAGCTCTGCAAATAATGTCCCTTCATCATATAATCTGCCTGACGGTAAATCGAAAAAAGTTCGCCGCGGCAGAGATATTGAAAAAGAGCTTGCCGAAAAGAACAGACGCAAAAAGCGCAGGAGAAAAAAGCAGACCCCTTCGCAAAAATTCTTTTCAAGGCTCGGCAAGGTTTTGCTTGCGATGATTATAATTGCAGGCGTTGTGGGCGTTGTATGCTTTTCGGTTATTGCCATATACGGCTACAGCGTTGTATATGGAGATCCTGTATTTGACCTTACAGAGGAGGCACAGTCACAAAATCAGACCTCTTTTATTTATGGTACCGACGGCGATGATATTGTTGAAATAACACGCCTTCACGGTGAGGAAAACCGTATATGGGTTGATATTGAGGATATGAGCGAATTTTTGCCAAAGGCATTTATTGCTACTGAAGATAAGCGCTTTTACAGCCATCACGGTGTTGACTGGATAAGAACTATCGGCGTATTTATAAGGCAAAATGATCAGGGCGGTTCAACAATTACCCAGCAGCTCATTAAAAATCTTACCGATGATAATAAGCCCACCTATGTCAGAAAGTTTAACGAAATTCTTCGTGCGCTGAATCTTGAACGCAACTACAGCAAGGAAGAAATTCTTGAGGCATATCTTAATACAATTTATCTTTCAAACGGATGCTATGGCGTAAAGACTGCGGCAGAGGTTTATTTCGGCAAAGAGGTTTCCGATCTTAATATTGCCGAATGTGCCTGCCTCGCAGCCATAACCAAGGCTCCGACTCAGTATGACCCGCTTATTAACTATGATTCCGAAAACGGAAATCATGATCGCCAGCTTTGGATACTTGGCGAAATGGTTGCCGAATATAACGGATTTATTACACAGGAGCAGTATGATGAGGCTGTTAATTATGAAATGATTTTTACTAACAGCGAGAATTATCAAGGCTCACAGCTCAGCGAGCAGTCTTCAAAGACCGATAACGATGATATAACCAACTATTATGTTGATTATGTTATAACTACGGTTGAAGAGGATTTACAGAAAATGGGCTACACGAGCAAAAAAGCTCATGACCTTGTGTATGGCGGCGGCCTTAAAATCTATACGGCAATTGATTTTGATGTCCAGGATGCACTTGAGGATGTGTATGAAAATTACAGGCGAATGCCTGATGAAACCGTGCAGGGCGCTATGGTCGTTATGGATTACAGCGGCAGGGTGCTCGGTATGGTAGGCGGCACAGGCAAAAACAAGGGCTCTCTGCTTTACAACAGAGCCACAATGGCTAACAGACCGCCCGGCTCTACAATCAAGCCTCTTTCCGTATATGGTCCGGCGCTTCAAAAAAGTCTTGAGGATGACAGCGTTGATATATTCTGGTCAACAATTATTCAGGATGCTCCTCTTAAAACCGTTGACGGCGAGCCGTGGCCGCATAACGAGGGCGGCTCCTACTCATCAAAGTATGTGACTCTACAGTACGGACTTGCACAATCCTTAAACACAATTTCAGCAAGAACTCTTGATAAGATTTCTGTTGATTACTCATATAATTTTTTAAGTGAAAATTTCCATATGTCAACGCTTGACAGTGTGCGTGATGTCGATTACGGCCCGCTTGCAATCGGCTCACTCACAAACGGTGCAACTGTTCTTGATATGACGGCGGCTTATGCATCCTTCGGCAACGGCGGTTATTATTATGCGCCTTACTGTTATTATAAAATTGAGGACAGCAAGGGTAATGTTATCATTGAAAAGGATTCTGAAAAAACAAAGCAGGAAGCTCTTTCCGAAAATACGGCTTGGCTTATGAATAAGCTTTTGCAGGAGGCTATGCGTTCGGGTACAGGTCAGTATTATAAGCTTTCGGGTATTGAATGTTTCGGAAAAACAGGTACTACAAATGATAATAAGGACAGATGGTTTGCCGCCGGTACACCTGATTTTGTTGCCGTTACATGGTATGGCTATGATAATCCCAAGGAGGTTCAGTACAGTCTTTCCTATAATCCTGCCGGAACAATTTGGAATACGGTTATGACGGAAATTTATGACACGCTTGATAAGAACGGCTATGATTACAGCACTGAATTCCCCGAATGTGACGGTCTTGTTCAGCGCAGCTATTGCTCAACCTGCGGTAAGCTTACATCAGGCTCCGGCACATATGGCTGGTATGACTCCGATAATCTCCCCGGTTATTGCTCAGGTCACGGTTATACGGACGATGAAAGCACAACTAAAAAAAGCACCTCCTCATCAAATGAAGACGAGACTGATACATCATCTGCAACAGCCGCAAAAGTCAGCGATACATCTGCTGCCGATAATGAATAACTTAAATTTCAAGGGAAATCAGTTTTACCGATTTCCCTTAATTCTTGGAGTAACTGCAAAATATGAAAATTATGTCTGTTGACTACGGCAATGCAAGAACCGGTATAGCTTTTTGTGATGAACGAGAAATACTTGCCTCATCATATACGGTTATTTATGAAAGCTATGCGCCAAAGCTTGCTGATAAAATAATTGAAATTGCAACCAAAGAAAAACCAAAGCTTATTGTAATCGGGCTGCCGAGAAATATGGACGGCAGCTTCGGCAGCCGCTGTGATGAATGCAGGCGGCTCGGCGCGCTTATCAGCAATAAGCTTGATATACAAATTGATTATGAAGACGAGCGCCTGACAACCGTTATTGCGCACGATATTTTATCGTCCAATAATGTGAGAGGGCGTAAAAGGAAAAACACTGTTGATGCCGTATCGGCTGTTGTTATACTTCAAAGCTATATTGATAAACGCAGAAATATGAATGAATAAGCCTGCGCCATCGTATTTATAATATGGTGATAATGTGTCATTTAAGGTTAAAGGCTGCAATATCGGCATTGAGTATTCGTTCATACTTGTTTTGAGCATTGCGGCTCTTTTCGGCGCAGATGATATTTTAAAAATGCTTTTGTTTTCTTCGGCGCATGAGCTTTCCCATTTTGCTGCGCTCATATTGCTTGGGGGCAGGGCTGACAGCATTACTTTGTCATTTTACGGCGCTGCGCTTAAATACAGCAAGCCGCTGACAATCAAGCGTGAGCTTTGTGTCATAATATCCGGGCCGATAACAAATCTAATTTTGTTTTTCTTTTTAAGAGATGATATTAACCTTATTTTGTTTTTGCTTAATATTCTGCCTGTATTCCCGTTAGACGGCGGCAGGGTGCTTGAGCTTTTTTCTTACAAAGCATCCTTGATTGTCAGCAAAATACTTATAGTGCTTCTGTTTTTATTGTCATTATATCTTATTGTTAAATTTAAATCGTTTTCAATGTTTTTGATTACAATGTATCTGATTTTCTACACTGTTAATTATTGAGGTTTTTATGAAAAAGGAAGTTGAAAAATTATTACAATATGTTCAAAAGCCCGCAAGGTATATCGGCGCAGAGCTTAATTCAGTTATAAAGGATAAAACTAAAATTGATATTCGTTATGCGTTTTGCTTTCCTGATACATATGAAATCGGTATGAGTCATCTCGGTATGAAAATACTTTACGGCGCAGTTAATGAAAGAAACGACGCATGGTGTGAAAGGGTGTTTGCTCCTGATAATGATATGGAGGAGCTTATGAGGAAAAACAATGTTCCTTTATTTGCGCTTGAAAGCGGCGATTATTTAAAAGATTTTGATTTGATTGGCTTTACCCTTCAATATGAGCTTTGTTATACAAATGTTTTGAATATGCTTGATCTTGCGGGGATACCGCTTCTTGCCGCTGAAAGGAGCGAGTTATTACCGGTTATCTGTGTAGGCGGTCCCTGCTGCTGTAATCCTGAACCTATAACCGATTTTGCGGATATTGTTTTTCTCGGTGAGGGCGAATACAGCACAAACGAGGTTATTGACCTTCTTAAGGACTGCAAGAAAAAGGGACTTTCTAAAAAAGAATTTCTTCTCAGAGCAAAGGATATTAACGGTGTATATGTCCCCTCGTTTTATAAAGACAGCTATAATCCGGATGGAACGCTAAAGGAGCTCAGACCTATAAACAATGCGCCTGAAAGAGTGAAAAAATCAATAATAAGCGATATGAACAAGGTTTATTATCCAAAAGAATTTGTTGTGCCGTATATCAATATCGTTCATGACAGAGCTGTTGAGGAGATATTTCGCGGCTGTATACGCGGCTGTAGATTTTGTCAGGCAGGCTTTATATACAGACCTATCAGGGAAAAAAGTGTTGAAACAATAAATTCGCAGTGCAGAGCGCTTATTGAAAGTACGGGCTATGATGAAATTTCTCTTTGTTCGCTTTCAACTTCCGACCACAGTGATGTAAATAGGATGCTTACAACTCTCATTGACTGGACAGTTAAAGAGAATATCAATCTTTCGCTGCCGAGCTTACGCGTTGATAACTTCAGTGATGAGCTTGTTGAGCAGCTTAATAAAGTGCGCCGAAGCGGACTTACATTTGCACCTGAAGCAGGTACTCAAAGGCTTCGTGATGTCATTAACAAAAACATTACGGAAGATGAGGTTATAAATACCTGCACAAAGGCATTTGATAACGGGTGGACATCAGTTAAGCTTTACTTTATGATGGGTCTTCCGACCGAGCGAATGGAGGATATTAAGGGTATTGCCGATCTGGGTATGAAGATTATTCATGCATTTTATAATAATCCCGACAGGCGCAGCGGCACAGGCTGCCGGGTTTCAATATCCTGCGCTTCGTTTATCCCAAAGCCTTTTACCCCGTTTCAGTGGGAGCCGGAGGATAGTATGGACTCTTTAAAGGAGAAGCAGAAATATCTGCTTGAGTGCATACCCACCAAAAAAATCCGTGTTTCATATCATGAAACGCCAACCTCATTGCTTGAGGGTGTGCTTGCCCGCGGTGACAGAAGGCTCGGCAAGGTCATTTTAAGAGCATTTCAGCTTGGCTGTAAATTTGACAGCTGGGATAATAAGTTTAATTTTAAGGCATGGATGCAGGCATTTGACGAAAATAACATTGACCCGTATTTTTATACACATAGGAAAAGGGATTTCAGTGAGCTTTTGCCATGGGACCATCTTGATTTCGGCGTCAGCAGAAAGTTCATCGAAAACGAAAACAGGAAGGCTCATATGGATAAGACAACGCCTCATTGCCGCATTAAGTGTGCGGGCTGCGGCGCCAACAAACTAAACGGAGGTCATTGCGATGCGAGAGGTTAGGCTTCGTTTTTCAAAGCAGAGTCGGCTAAAATATATCAGCCATCTTGATATTAACCGCGCAATCTCAAGGGCAATCAGGCGTGCGCAAATACCTTTGTGGAATACCGAAGGGTATAACCCTCATCCTTATATGAGCTTTTCACTGCCGCTTTCGCTCGGTGTCGAAAGCCTGTGTGAAAGTGTTGATATAAGGATTACGGATGATAAAATTACAAACGATGAAATTAAAAAACGCCTGAATGATGCGCTGCCTGCCGATATAAAAATAATTGATGTTTACGATAATTTTCAGGACAGCAGCAATATCGTGTATTCCGACTATGTTTTTAAATTTCAGTTTGATGATAATGAGTATGCCTGCGAAAAAATCAAGGCTGTGCTTCAGGCTAATCAAATTACGGCATTAAAAAAAAGCAAGCAGGGCAGGCGCAGGGTTTTCAGGGAAATCGATATTAAGCCTCTTATCGACAGATATAATATCTGCGTTCGTGACGATATGATAATCCTTAATATCAGGCTTTTTGCAGGTCAGAATAAAAATCTTAATCCGGCACTTCTTTTTGATACGATTATAAGACTGATTGATATTGATTATCAGTGGAAAAGCATTAGCAGAATATCATTACTCGATAAGGATTATAAAGAATTTATTTGAAAAATGTAGGTGTTACAAAGAATGGGTCACATCTATTTACAACGCAGAGAAATTACAATGAATTTATTAAAAAATACTTGCATTTTAATATGATATATGTTATTATATTTCAGCATTTAATCCGTTGCGTGTCCTGCAACGCGTAAAAATGCCCGTGTGTGAGCATTTTAAGAAGATGGTCCGCTTTCATTATTTGATATGAACATCTCATAAATAATAAGGAGGAATAAAAATGGACGCACTTAAATTGATTGAAAAAGACAGCACAAAGCCTGAATTGCCGAAATTCGGTATCGGTGATACAGTTAAGGTATCGGTTAATATTCGTGAAGGCTCCCGTGAAAGAATTCAGATGTTTGAAGGCACTGTTATTGCTATTAAGGGCAGCGGTATTTCTAAAACCTTTACCGTTCGCCGCCTTTCATACGGCGTAGGAGTGGAAAGAGTTTTCCCGATGCACTCTCCAAATGTTGTTGATGTTAAGGTTATTCGTTCAGGCAAGGTTCGCCGTGCGAAGCTTTATTATCTTCGTGACCGCGTTGGTAAGGCTGCAAAGGTTAAAGAAAATATTCAGTAATCATAACCATCGGTTAATGTTATGCTGAAGAAACAAATAAAAGCCCGACAGATCAATGACCTGTCGGGTTGTTATTTTTCAACCGGCTTTTTTCATATTTTGCGTAAGAGCGAATGTAAGGTATAAAATCTTATTTCTTTAATACAAATTAGGTTAATATAATTAAAATATACTATTTGTAATCATCACATATTACACTTGTGTACAACCGGGGACAGTCCCTGATTGTACAATTATTACCGATTCAACATTTCGGCGGGAGATTTTACTACCACCGAAAAACGCAAGCATAACCTGCCGTCTAAGAGGCGGGGGACATCGGCGAATAGGTTATATTTATGGCCGTTCTTGCTTTTTTTGTTAATTTTATGTATAATAAATACATTATTTTAAGGCAGGTTAATTTAGTGGCTGATTTTCAAAAACAGACCGTTCAGTGGTTCCCGGGGCATATGGCTAAAACAAGGCGGATTATTAAAGAAAGCATGCGCCTTGTTGACGGCGTTGTTGAGCTTGTCGACGCCCGTATCCCATTAAGCTCGTCTAATCCCGAGCTTGATGAAATAATCAAGGGAAAGCCGAGAATTATACTGTTGAATAAATGTGATGTCGCAGACAGCAGTGTAACCGATTTATGGATAAATTATTATAAAACAAAAAATATTTATGCTCTTAGCGTTGACTGCAAAACAGGCAAGGGTCTTAACAGGTTTATTCCTGTTGTAAACAAGGCACTGTCCGATGTTATCAAGCGAAACGACGAAAAGGGTATGAGCGGTAAAGCGCTTCGCCTTATGGTTGTCGGAATACCCAATACAGGCAAATCCTCGTTTATTAACAGAATGGTCGGCAATGTTAAGGCTAAGGTTGCGGATAAAGCAGGCGTTACAAGAAAGCAGCAATGGTTTTCGGTAGGCAATGGTATCGAACTTCTTGATACCCCCGGTGTGCTATGGCCTAAATTTGAAGATAAAGAGGTCGGCGACAAGCTTGCCTTTACCGGTGCGGTGAAGGATGAGGTTACGGATATTGAAGCATTATCCTGCCGTTTGCTTGAAACACTTTCAAAAACAAGACCGCAGGCAATAACCGAAAGGTATAAGCTTGACAGCATTGATAACCTTCAAGGCTGGGAAATACTTGAGCTTATCGGCAGGAAAAGAGGTTTTCTCATTAAAGGCGGCGAAATTGATTATGAACGCACCGCAATAATGCTTTGCGACGAATTCAGAGGAGGAAGGCTTGGCAGAATAAGCCTTGAATTACCAAATGACGGATTGGCTTAAATATGAAAACGAGGCATATGCCGACGGGTATAAAATAATTTGCGGAGTTGATGAGGCGGGCAGAGGTCCGCTTGCAGGTCCTGTATATGCAGCTGCGGTTATTCTCCCTGCCGGCTGTGCAGTTGACGGAGTAAACGATTCAAAAAAATTGAGCGAAAAGAAAAGAGAACAGCTCTTTGATAAAATTTTAAATGAATGTGTTTGTTACAGCGTCGGCACGGCAACCTGCAGAGAAATTGATGAAATTAATATTCTTCAGGCAACATTTCTCGCAATGAAAAGAGCCGTTGACAGCTTGGCGCTTAAGCCGGACATAGCATTTATTGACGGTGATAAAACACCCGGCCTTGATGTCGCGCAAAGGGCTATTGTAAAGGGCGATGCTCTCAGTGCCAATATTGCCGCAGCTTCAATTATTGCAAAGGTAAGCCGTGACAGGTATATGCTTGAAATGGCTGAAATTTATCCGCAGTATCACTTTGAAAAGCATAAAGGTTACGGCACAAAGCTGCATTACGAAATGATTGAGAAATACGGAATTACGCCGATTCACAGAAAAACTTTTTTGAAGAAGGTTTTAAATAATGAACAGTAAAGGCAAGCTCGGCGAAATTGAAGCCTTCAAATATTTAAAGAGAAAAAGATATAATCTTATTACATCAAATTTTTCCAGCCGTTTCGGCGAAATTGATTTGATTGTTCAAAACAAAAAATACATATGCTTTGTCGAGGTTAAAGAGCGGGATTGCGCGTCCTCGGCACTTCCTAAGGAATTTGTTGATGAAAATAAACAAAGAAAAATCATCAAAACCGCGCAGTATTATTTAATGCTCTATCCGACAAAAAAACAGCCTCGTTTTGATGTTGTTGAAATTTATACGGATAATAATACAATAAAATCAATAAAACATCTTGAAAATGCTTTTCAGTTATATTAAAATAAATACGATTTTATTATGCCCATAAGGAGTTTTACAATGCTTTACACATCTACAAGAGATAAATCAATAAAGGTATCTGCTGCGCAGGCTATTGCTCAGGGTATCAGCAAAGAGGGCGGTCTTTTTGTTCCCTGTGAGATGCCGAAGCTTGATAATGAAAAAATTGCGTCGATGGTTTCAATGTCATATATTGACAGAGCAAAAACCGTTTTAAGGGAATTTTTAACCGACTTTACCGAGGATGAGCTTAATTATTGCGTTGAGGGCGCGTATGCCGCGCATAAGTTTTCCTCATCAAAAATAGCGCCGACCGTCAATATTGAGAAAAATAAAAATATTCTTGAGCTTTGGCACGGTCCTACCTGCGCTTTTAAGGATATGGCGCTTCAGCTTTTGCCGTATCTTATGACTGTTTCCGCTAAAAAAACAGCAGACGGTAAAACAATTGTTATTCTTGTTGCAACCTCCGGCGATACCGGCAAGGCTGCGCTTGAGGGCTTTAAAGATGTTGACAACACAAAGATACTCGTGTTTTATCCCGAAAACGGAGTATCCCCGATGCAGAAGCTTCAGATGACCACACAGAGCGGCAGCAATGTTGCTGTTTGCGCAATTAAAGGCAATTTTGATGATGCTCAAAGTGCAGTTAAATCAATTTTTACCGATAAAGAAATAAAGGCGCAGCTTGAATCAAAAAATATGATGTTCTCGTCAGCTAATTCCATTAATTGGGGCAGGCTCGTTGCGCAGATTGTTTATTATTTTTCAGCCTACTGTGATTTGGCAAAAACGGGTAAAATTTCAATAGGCGATGAAATTAATGTTGTTGTTCCTACAGGTAATTTCGGCAATATACTTGCAGGCTATTATGCAAAGCAAATGGGACTTCCGATAAAAAAACTTGTTTGTGCGTCCAACTCAAACAATGTTCTTACGGATTTTCTTAAAACGGGAACCTATGACAGGAACAGGGATTTTTATACCACATCATCACCTTCTATGGATATTCTTATTTCGTCAAACCTTGAAAGACTTTTGTACCATATGAGCGGCGGTGACGATAAGCTTGTCGCTTCGCTTATGAAAGAGCTTGGCGAAAAAGGAAAATATACCGTATCCGATAAACTTATTTACGCGATTCAGGAGTGCTTTGATGCGGGCTTTGCAAGTGAGGCCTGCGTTAACGCAACAATAAAATCACATTTTGAAAAATATAATTATCTTTGTGACACACATACCGCGGTTGCCGTTAAGGTATATGACGAATATGTAGCTGCAACAGGAGATGATTTGCCGACGGTTATTGATTCAACAGCATCTCCGTATAAATTTTCGTCAAGTGTTTTAAATGCCGTTCTCGGCGGTATTGTGCCTGATTTGAATGAATTTGAAATGGTTGACGAGCTTAATAAAGTTACAGGCGTTGATGTGCCTGCACCGCTGGCGTCTCTTAAAAACAAGCAGGTCAGATTTACTGATGTGTGCAGCAAAGAAAATATGAGCCAAATGGTTTTCAAACTTCTTGAGTTATAACCTATTCGCCGATGTCCGCCGCCACTTAGGCGAAGGGGTCAGCACCTCTTTTGGCAGGGGGAGCCATTGCGGCTATGCTTTTAATCGCCGCACAGTGCTTCAGAGTGCTTACAACATTTTGCTCCGACTTAAAGAAAAAAACGGCTCCTGCGTTTTGCAAAGAGCCGTTTTTATTGTTTATCTGCACTCGCAGCCTTCGCAGCATTCAAATGTTTCGCAGGCTGTGTCAGATATACTTGTTGCAGATCTGTCACCAACTTTGATTTGACCTGCATGGCAGTTGTTTGATTCATCATGATACTTGCAGTTTTTTACTTCACAAGAGATACCTTTGATTTCCTTATCCATTACTTTTCACTCCCTTCAGTAATATCATTAACAGTTAATTTTGTTTTATTCATATACATTAAGGAGAAAGAATGTCACTTTACGCAATAGCCGATACTCATTTATCGTTTGGAACCGATAAACCAATGGATGCCTTTGACGGCTGGCAGGATTATACAATACGCCTGAAGAATAATTGGAACAGACTTGTCGAGTCTGATGACTATGTAATAATTGCCGGCGATATAAGCTGGGCTATGAACTTTAATGAGCTTTATGCGGATTTCGATTTTATCAATAAATTAAACGGAAAAAAAATTATTCTTAAGGGTAATCACGATTATTGGTGGAATACTTTAAAAAAGATGAATGAATTTTTAAAGCAAAACAGCTTTGATACAATTCGATTTTTATATAATAACGCGATTAATTTTGAAGGGTTTTCAGTTTGCGGCAGCAGGGGCTGGATGTTTGATACTGAAGAAAGTAATGACGAGCGACTGCTGAAAAGAGAGCTAATCAGGCTTGAAATGTCATTGAACGACGCAAGCTTTGACGAAAAAATAGTGTTCTTGCATTATCCGCCCGTAACAATAAACAGCACCTGCGATGAAATTTTCGATTTATTAAAAAAATACGGTATAAAAAAGTGCTTTTATGGGCATCTTCACGGTGTGGCGGCAAAATTTTCGGTTGATGATGAGATTGACGGTATTGACTTGAAATTAATATCTGCCGACAGACTTGGCTTTACGCCGTACCTTATTAAGAAATTTTAATTATATAAATACTTGATATTATTTATAATGTATGCTATAATGCCATTTCGATGATTAGAAAATTTTGTTAAGGAGGGTCATAATTATGGCACTTAAATCATCTAATAAAGTTGAGACAAATACATATGAGCTTGAGGTTACAGTTGCTCCCGAAGTATTTGTTGATGCGTGCAAATCTGCTTATATGAAGCAGAGAAAATCAATACAGATTCCCGGCTTCAGGAAAGGCAAGGCAACCCAGGGTATGGTTGAAAAGGTTTACGGCGAAGGTACTTTTTATGAGGATGCGCTTGAAATTGTTTATCCACAGGCTGTAAGCGATGCTATTGACGAGGCAGGTTTAAGAACCGTTGACCAGCCATATGACCTTGAAATCCCCGTAATCAGCAAGGCTGAAGGCGTTGAAATGAAAATGAAGGTTACCGTATATCCCGAGGTTAAACTCGGAGAATATAAAGGCCTTGAAGCGTCTATGCTTCCAACCGAAGCAACTGACGAGGATGTTGAAAAAGAGCTTAACAATATGCTTGACAGAAATTCACGCCTTATTACAGTTGAAGACAGGGCTGCCGAAATGGGAGATACTGCTGAAATTAATTTTGAAGGCTTCGTTGATGAAACTGCATTTGACGGCGGCAAAGGTGAGAATTATCCGCTTGAGCTTGGTTCAGGCTCATTTATTCCCGGTTTTGAGGAGCAGGTAGTCGGTCATAAAGCAGGCGATGAGTTTGATGTTAATGTTACTTTTCCTGATGATTATTCAGCAGAGCTTGCCGGAAAGAATGCTGTTTTTAAATGTAAAATAAACGAAATCAAAACCAAGGAAATGCCCCAGCTTGATGATGAGTTTGCAAAGGATGTTTCCGAATTTGATACACTTGACGAGCTTAAAAATGACCTGAAAAAGCAGATTGGCGAAAAGAAGGAAGCAGATGCAAGGGCTGATTTTGAAAACCGGCTTATTGAGCAGGTTATAGAAAATATGGAGTGCGAAATTCCTGAATGTATGTATTCTCAAAGAACCGATGAAATGATACAGGATTACGGATACAGGCTTCAGATGCAGGGACTTGATCTTAACACATATCTTTCATATATGGGTCAGGATATGGACAGCTTTAAAGCTTCATTTAAGGAAAGTGCCGAAAAGCAGGTTAAAGCGTCAATCGCACTTGAAGCAATTGTTGAGGCAGAAAAGCTTGAGGCAACCGAAGAAGATATTGAGGCTGAGGTTAATAAGCTTGCCGAGCAGTATCAGATGGATGCACAGCAGATTAAAAAAGCAGTTTCGACAGAGCAGATTGCCGATGATATTAAAAGAAAAAAGGCTGCTGATTTTATTGTTGAATCGGCAAAGAAGGCTTAATATTAATTATTCGTATATGAAAATGACGGGGTGTTCCCCTTGATAAAGCGCATAATGCGCCTACGATTTTTGCGCTTAATTATATTTAAATTATGTAGGCAGAAAGGCTATGAATTATTATGGCATTAGTTCCATATGTGCTTGAACAAACAAGCGCAGGCGAGCGTTCGATGGATATTTATTCACGCTTGCTTTCCGACAGGATTATTGTTTTGTCCGACGAGGTTAATTCAACCACAGCTTCACTTGTTGTTGCGCAGCTTTTGTTCCTTGAGGGTCAGGACAGTGAAAAGGATATTAACTTGTATATCAACAGCCCGGGCGGTTCTGTAACCGACGGTATGGCAATTTATGATACTATGCAGTACATTAAATGTGATGTTTCAACAATATGTGTAGGTATGGCTGCGTCAATGGGCGCTTTCCTTCTCTCAAGCGGCGCTAAGGGCAAAAGGATTTGTTTGCCTAATGCGGAGGTAATGATACATCAGCCCCTCGGCAGAACCGAAGGTCAGGCTACTGAAATTGAAATTGCAGCACAGCATATTTTAAAAACAAAGGAAAAGCTTAATTCCATTATGGCTGCCAACTGCGGCAAAACACTTGAAGAGCTTACCGAAGCAACGGATCGTGATAACTGGCTTTCTGCTGAAGAAGCACTTGAATTCGGTCTGGTTGACAAGGTAATTGATAAGAGGTAGATTTTATGGCTCGTGACGATTCACGAAATATTGCAAGATGTGCTTTTTGCGGCAAGTCAGAAGCAATGGTTAATAAGCTTATTGAAGGACCGGGGGTTTATATTTGTGATGAGTGTGTTTCACTTTGCCACGACCTTATAACCGAAACCACAGCGCCTAATATTCCTCATAAGGCTTCAAATGAAGATACGGTTCTTCCTAAGCCCGAAGAAATCAAGGCAAAGCTTGATGAATATGTTATCGGTCAGGAAGATGCAAAGAAAGCACTTTCCGTCGCCGTCTATAACCATTATAAGCGCATATACAGCAGTGTGTCGGCAGATGTTGAATTGCAGAAAAGCAATATAATGCTTTTGGGTCCTACGGGTGTCGGCAAAACAATGCTCGCACAGACTCTTGCTAAAATCCTTAATGTGCCGTTTGCGATTGCCGACGCTACCACACTGACTGAAGCAGGTTATGTAGGCGAGGATGTTGAGAATATCCTTCTAAGACTTATTCAGGCTGCTGATTTTGATGTTGAAAGAGCAGAGCGAGGAATTATTTATGTCGATGAAATTGATAAAATTTCACGAAAAAGTGAAAATCGTTCAATAACCCGTGATGTCAGCGGTGAAGGTGTCCAGCAGGCACTTTTGAAAATTCTTGAGGGTACAGTTTCAAATGTTCCTCCCGGAGGCGGAAGAAAGCATCCACAACAGGAGTTTATCCAAATTGATACAAGCAATATTCTTTTTATCTGCGGCGGTGCCTTTGACGGAATTGAAAAGCTTATCAGCAAGCGTATCGGCGGTAAATCACTCGGCTTTGGCGCTGATGTAAAAAGCAGTAAGTCTGATGAGTCGGAAATTCTGAAAAAAGCCACGCAGCATGATTTGGTTAAGTACGGTCTTATCCCGGAGCTTATTGGCAGAATACCTGTTATAACTGTTCTTGAAAATCTTGATAAAAACTCACTTATCCGAATTATGAAGGAGCCTAAAAACTCAATTATCAAGCAATATGTTAAATTGTTTGAAATGGACGGGGTTGAACTTGAATTTAAGGAAGATGCGCTTGAAGCGATTGCAGATATAACTCTTGAACGAAATACAGGCGCAAGGGGACTTCGCAGCGTATTTGAATCCGTTCTTACAGACCTTATGTTTAAGGCGCCGAGTGACCATACTATTGAAAAAATCATTATTACTGCTGATTCTGTTAAAAACGGCGATGAGCCTATTATATTGAAAAATCCGGCTCGAGAGCCGAAAAATCTAACAATAAGCAGCTTAAAAAATGCATAAATAATTAAAAAATGCAGCATTTGGGCATTCCTGAATGTTGCATTTTTCAATTTTATATTATATAATCATACATATTAATTTAAGTAGGTAAGGCTATGAGTGAAATAAATATTTTTGATAATGTTATTGAATTACCGATAATACCGCTGCGCGGGCTTGTTGTTTTTCCCGAAATGGTTTTGCATTTTGATGTCGGCAGAAAAAAGAGCGTCGAAGCACTGCGCCATGCCATGAACACAAATCAAAAGGTTTTTCTTGTTTGTCAGCGTGACGCATCTGTTAATGACCCGTCAATAGATGATGTTTATAATATCGGCGTTGTATGTAACATAAAGCAAATGCTGAGAATACCAAACAGTGAAAACCTAAGAGTTGTTGTTGAAGGCGCCGAGCGAGGTGCTTTGACAGCATTTAACAGTATCAAGCCTTTTTTGTCGGGTTCAATATCTGTTTTAAATTCAGTTGAATCAAAATTTAATATAAATGAGGAAAAGGCTTATCAGCGTGCTGTCGTTAAAGAATTTGAAATTTATGCTTCGCTTATGGCAAAAATAAGCAATGAGGTTATTGCCAAGGTTATTTCAATTAAGGACAGCGGAAAGCTTGCTGATTATGTTTGTTCAAACACTTTTATCGATTATGCTTTGAAGCAGTCAATACTTGAGGAGCTTAATTGTGTCAAGAGATTGGCAGGATTGCTTGTTCTTCTCAAAAAAGAAAATGCCGAGCTTGAGCTTGAAAGTGAAATTCAGGCAAAGGTGCAGGAGGAGATAGACAAAAATCAGCGCGACTATTATCTTCGTGAGGAAATGAAGGTTATTGCAGATGAGCTTGGGGAGAGCGAAAATCCCGTTGAAGAAGCTGACGAATACCGTAAAAAAATAGGTCTGCTTGTGTGCAGTGATGATATTAAGATTAAGCTTTTAAGGGAATGCGACAAGCTGATGAAAATGCCGTTAGGCTCACATGAAGCTACTGTAGTAAGAACCTATCTTGATAAATGTCTCGAATTACCTTTAGGCAAATTTACAAAGGATAATATTAATCTTGTCAAAGCACGCAGGGTTCTTGATAAGGAGCATTACGGGCTTGATGATGTTAAAAGCAGGATTGTCGACAGCCTTGCCGTATTAAAAAGGAACCCCGATTTTACAGGCCAGATTTTATGTCTTGCAGGGCCTCCCGGTGTCGGCAAAACATCAATCGTCAAATCTCTTGCAAAATGTATGAACAGAAAATATGTTCGAGTATCTCTCGGTGGCATACATGACGAGGCTGAAATCAGAGGCCACAGGAGAACATACATAGGCTCAATGCCGGGCCGAATTATTGACGCGGTTATTAAAAGCGGGGTTATGAATCCTATCATTCTTCTTGACGAGATTGATAAGGTAGGTAATGATTACAAGGGCGATCCTTCGTCTGCACTTCTTGAAGCGCTTGACCCGGAGCAAAATTCATCTTTTAATGACCATTATATTGATTTTGCGGTTGATTTAAGCAAAGCTCTTTTTATTACAACGGCTAATGATGTTTCGGCAATTTCCGCTCCTCTTTTTGACAGGATGGAGGTTATCGAGCTAAACTCATATTCGATTAATGAAAAAATGCATATTGCTAAGGAGCATCTTATTAAAAAGGAGATGAAAAAGCACGCTCTTACAGCCCGTGAATTTAAAATCAGTGATGATGCTTTATATATGCTTATTGACGGCTACACCCGTGAAGCCGGCGTAAGAAGGCTTGAAAGAGCTATCGCCTCGCTGTGCAGAAAGGCCTGTGTTGCACTTGAAAACAGTGATAACAAATCTTTCAAGGTCACAGATAAAAATATTCAGGAAATTCTCGGCGTCAGAAAATATATTCCCGATACTGTAAGCCGGTCAAATCCTGTTGGTGCGGTTAACGGCCTTGCATGGACAAGCGTCGGCGGAACACTTTTGCCCATCGAGGTATCAGCCCTCGACGGAACAGGTAAGCTTGAGCTTACGGGTAATCTCGGTGATGTTATGCAGGAAAGTGCAAAAACCGCTGTTTCCTTTGTTCGTTCAAAGGCTTTTGAATATGGTATTGACAAGGATTTTTATAAAACAAAGGATATACATATTCATGCACCTGAAGGCGCAATACCGAAGGACGGACCTTCAGCAGGTCTTGCAATAACAACTGCAATTGTCAGTGAGCTTACCGGCGTTGCCGTAAAATCAAATGTTGCCATGACCGGTGAAATAAGCCTTAAAGGCAAAGCTATGGCAATCGGCGGCCTTAAAGAAAAATCCATTGCGGCTTATAAAGCAGGCTGTGATACTGTAATTATTCCCAATGATAATGTCAAGGATTTGGCTGATATATCAGACGAAGTTAAATCGGCATTACGCTTTATGCCCGTTACTGCCTTTGATGATATTATCGGTATTGCATTTGAAAAGCCGATTAATATTGCCCGCAGAGATGCTAAGTCTGTTATTGTAAACAGCAATAAGCCTCATTCTGCTGTGATTACGCAATAGGTGATTTTATGAATTATAATAAAGCAGAATTTGAAAAAGCATATGGTTTTGACAGACAGCTTCCCGAAAGCCGCGAGCCTGAAATAGTTTTTGCAGGCAGGTCTAATGTCGGTAAGAGCTCACTCTTAAACAAGCTGTTTAACAGAAAGCAGCTTGCGAGGGTAAGCTCTGTTCCGGGCAAAACAATAACCGTTAATTTTTATAATGTTGATGATATTAAGTTTGTTGATTTGCCGGGATACGGCTACGCCAAAATCAGTAAGCAGGAGTTAAAGCGTTTTTCATCACTTATGGAGGGCTATTTTAGATCTGAAAGAAATATAAGACTTGTCATACAGCTTACAGATATGCGACATCCTGCAACAAAGGATGATATCGGTATGATTGAATTTTTAAAAGCAATGAGCATACCATTTATTATTGTTATGACAAAAGCTGATAAGCTGAAGAAAAAATTATATGAGCAAAGACTTGCCGAAATGAGGGAGCAGCTTTCCTTTGCAGGGGTACCGATAATACCGTTTTCATCGGTAACCGGACTCGGTATTAACGCAATTAAAAATTATATTGAAAAAGCTATTGATGATACGGAGGAATAAAGCATGAAAAAAACACCGTTTGTTACTAAGGAAAAGGTTGAGGAAATTGCAGCAAAATACCCCACGCCCTTTCATATTTATGATGAAAAAGGTATTCGTGAAAATGTTGAAAATCTTAAAAAGGCGTTTTCCTGGAACAAGGGCTATAAAGAGTATTTTGCAGTAAAGGCTACGCCGAATCCCTTTTTAATCAATATACTTCGTGAATACGGCTGCGGCTGTGATTGCTCATCAAAAACAGAGCTTATGCTTTCAAAAACAATCGGTGCAACAGGTGATGATATTATGTTTTCATCAAATGATACTCCGCTTGAGGAATTTAAATACTGCAATGATTTGGGCGGCATTATAAATCTTGATGATATTACGCATATCGAGGCTGTTGAAAAGGCTTGCAAAAAGCTGCCCGAAAAAATGAGCTGCCGCTACAATCCGGGCGGATTATTTAAAATATCAAACGATATAATGGATAATCCAGGCGATGCAAAGTACGGTATGACAACCGAGCAAATTTATAAGGCATTTGAAATTATGAGAGATAAGGGTGTTAAAGAATTCGGTATTCACTCCTTTCTATGCTCAAACACCGTTACAAACGAATATTATCCAATGCTTGCAAAAATTCTTTTTGAGCTTGCCGTTGACTTAAAAAATAAGCTTGGTGTGCATATTACATTTATTAATTTGTCCGGCGGTATCGGTATTCCTTACCAACCTAATCAGGTGCCAAACGATATCAACATAATAGGTGAGGGCGTAAGAAAGGCGTATGAAGAAACTCTTGTGCCTGCGGGTATGGACGATGTTGCAATTTACACAGAGCTTGGCAGATATATGATGGGACCGTTCGGTGCTCTTGTTACAAAGGCAATAAATGAAAAGCATACCCATAAAGAATATATCGGCGTTGACGCCTGTGCCGTTAATCTTATGCGCCCTGCAATTTACGGTGCATATCATCATATAACGGTTTTAGGTAAAGAAAATGAGGCGTGTGAATATAAATATGATGTTACAGGCTCCTTGTGCGAAAACTGTGACAAATTTGCGGTTGACAGAATGCTTCCGAAAATTGATATGGGGGATTACATATATATTCACGATACAGGCGCTCACGGATTTTCTATGGGCTATAATTATAACGGGAAGCTCAAAAGCGCTGAAATTCTTTTGAATTGCGACGGCTCATTCAAGCTTATCAGAAGGGCTGAAACGCCAAAGGACTATTTTGCTACATTTGACTGCTTCGATTTTTATGATGATTTGATTAAAGAACAATAAAATATAACCTATTCGCAGATGTCCCCCGTCTCTTAGGCGGCGGGGTCCATTTCAGGCGAGCTTGCCGGAGCGCTGCTCCGATTTAAACATTATATTATTTTCGGAGTTTCTCTTTACTTTCACAGTTTAGTGTGTTACAATGTGAAATACAGGAGTGATTATAATGAGCAGAAAATTACAGGATGACAATCTCGATTTTTTATTTAAAGCAGTGCTTTCGCTTGAAAATGCAGATGAATGTTATGATTTTTTTGAGGACCTATGTACAATTCAGGAGCTTAAGGTTATCAGCCAGAGGCTTGTTGTTGCAAAAATGTTAAGCGAAAAATGCGTATATACCGATATAGTTAATGCAACAGGTGCGTCAACCGCTACAATCAGCCGTGTTAATCGTTCGCTTCAGTACGGCTGTGACGGTTATGACAAAATTTTTGAAAGAATAAGGGCACAGGAAGAAAATGAGCAGTTATAATGAATTTGCCTTTTATTATGATTTATTAACTGAAAATGCAGATTATAAGGTTAGAAGTGATTACATTTCTAACCTTTTTTATAAGAACAAGGGCAGCGGCAAAAAAATGCTTGACCTTGCCTGCGGCACAGGGTCATTGTCAAAAATATTTTTCGATAACGGCTTTGATGTGACAGGTGTTGATTTATCAAATGATATGCTCACTGTTGCTGACAGTAAATGTATGGGTAAGGTTAATTTTCTCTGCGCTGATATGACTGCTCTCAGGCTTAATGAAAAATTTGATTTTTGCTTGTGTTCGCTTGACAGTATTAATCATTTGACTGATATTGATGATGTTAAAAAATGCTTTGACTGTGTATATAACCTCTTGAAGGACGGAGGTATTTTCATTTTTGATGTTAATACTGTTTATAAGCATAATCATATTCTTGCCGATAAGACATTTGCTTTTGATTATGACGATTTTTTTCTCTGCTGGGATAATGAGCTTGAGAAGGATAACCTTGTGCGCATTATGATTGATATTTTTTCATTTAACGGCAAAAGCTATGACCGGTACAGTGAGGAATTTTATGAAAAGGCATATACCGTTGATGAGCTTAAATCACTTTTGTCTGACTTTGAAATTAAAGGCATATATGATGAATTAACGCAAAATCCGCCGAATGATTATAGTGAAAGAATTTATTTTGTTGCGAAAAGGAATTAATTTATGGGTAAAATAGTAAGATATATTACAGACGATGGCAGCGCTTTTATAATTGTTGCCGATACAACAGATGTCGTTGCACGCGCAGAGCAGATACACAAAACATCAGCGGTTAATACTGCCGCACTCGGCAGAGTAATGACAGCCGCTTCAATGATGGGCAATATGCTTAAAAGCAGTGATGATTCGATAACCTTAAGATTTGACGGCGGCGGTCCCGCAGGGACAATTGTAGCTGTTGCAGACAGTGACGGCAATGCAAGGGGATATGTTGAAAATCCTGTTGTTGAAATACCGCTTAATAATGAGGGAAAGCTTGATGTAAAAGGAGCTGTAGGTACTGACGGTTATCTTTATGTTATGAAAGATATGGGTATGAACGAGCCTTATATCAGTCAAACAAAAATTGTCAGCGGCGAGATTGCCGAGGATATTACAAGCTATTATGCGTCATCCGAACAAACACCGTCTGTATGTGCGCTTGGAGTTCTTATTAATCCAAATCTTACTGTTGCTGCTGCCGGCGGCTTTATAATTCAGCTTCTGCCGGGCTGCCCGGATGAAAAAATTGATTTAATTGAAGCGTCAATTAAAAATTTAGAAAGCGTTACAGCCATGCTTTCAAAACATATGACTCCTGACGATATAGCTTGCAGGGCGCTTAACGGCATTAAAATAGATAAGCTTGATGAAAGCAATATAAAATACAAATGCAGCTGCTCAAGGAAAAGGGTCGAAAATGCGCTTCTTTCAACCGGTGCCGACAATCTTAATGACATGGCAGGCGGCAGCGATAACATAACTGTTGAGTGCCATTTTTGTGATAAAGTTTATACCTTTACCCCCTTGGATATTAAAAGATTAATTGATTTATCGCTTGATTAAAAAATTAAAAAAACTATAAAAAACCCTTGACTTTTCATATGACATATTGTATCATATACAAGTCGCAAGACGCATAGGTGATGTGGGAGCATAGCTCAGCTGGGAGAGCATCTGCCTTACAAGCAGAGGGTCACA
>CAZYDW010000002.1:0-90823 GCA_964646445.1 uncultured Bacteroides sp. | reverse complement strand
TGAAATGGACCCCGCCGCCTAAGAGGCGGGGGACATCGGCGAATAGGTTATAATGTATTGAAGCACTTTTTTTCAACAGCAATAAATTTCAATATGGGCTTGCCCGTCTTTGGGCGTGCCAGGTGTCGGCTTCAGTCGACCGGTATACGGTGGGTGCTTGTACTACGCTGAATACCGAATAAAACCCGCAGCCTATGTAGACGGGGACAGCTTGATTAAGTCATATCCCCCCGGGGGGCTTGCGTGCAAATTATTATTGATTTATAATTGTTTTGTAATTAATTACAGGAGGTATTGTTATGGCTTGTTTTTTAGTACCTGCTGCTGAAGCAGTTGTCGTTACGGCAGCTTATTTTGCAGCAAAAAAGAAGGAACAAAAGATTCAGGCACCTAAGCTTTCCGACAGCAGCACAACAGCGTCAAATGATGTTAAAATTGCAGTGTCGAAAAAATTAGGCTGGCTTTTGAGCCTTTTGTGGGGCGGTGTTGCACTTCTTGCAATAGAGCACTTCTGGCATGGCGAGATTGTTGCGTTTGCGCCGTTCCTGTCGGCAATGAGCAACGCGCGGGACACAGCGGAAATGCTGCACGAAATGGCTACTGTAGGTGTTGCAATGTCCGTTATGGTAACAGCAGTCTGGGGCGTTTTTTGTGCCGTTGCCGATTTAAAGGTTAAGCAAATTAAATCAGCCTTGAAAAAACAGGATGTATAATTAAGGAGCGGAAAATGACATTACTTATCACGGTTATAGCTGCCGCCGCTTCAACAATCATATGGTATTCAAACGAACACAGAGATACCTACAGGCTCGGCACGCTTTCTCTTATTTACTGGGGTGCGTCGCTTATGTGGTTCGTTGATTTCATATTTGAGTATTCAGAGCTGCATTCGGATTATTTTATTCCTGAGACTTCTGAAATTATAAACGATTCCCTGCTTGGTTTAACGGTAGTTACCGCAGGTCTTATCGTTTGGCTTGTTATTCTTTTAATAAAAGACCCAAAGGGAATTTTTAAGGACAGGCTTATGAAAAATAAAAATTAAAGATAAAAATTTTATGGGGCTGTGCTGCCGCGGATTTGAATTTTTCCGCAGTTTCACAGTCCCGCAATTTTTTGGACCGCCGGGTATAAAAAGCAGGCATACTCTGAAAGTATGCCTGCTTTTTTGGTGGGAACAACAGGGCTCGAACCTGTGACCCTCTGCTTGTAAGGCAGATGCTCTCCCAGCTGAGCTATGCTCCCATCAGTAACATAGATTATATAACAACAAAAAGGTAATGTCAAGCATTAATTGCGGAAAAAATTTCTTTTATTCTGTCAATATCATCCTTGAGATACAAGTAGCCGAACAATGCCTCAACCCCTGTGGCACAATGATATTCCTCCTCAGTTGCACTTTTCGGCGAATGACCTGTTTTTGCATTTCTGCCGCGCTTGAATACAGCCATCTCCTCTTTTGTGAGAACATCTTTAATCTTTTCAAAAGCAGATGTCTGCGCCTTTGCAGAAACATATTTTACACTTTCCCTGTGCAAATCATTCACAGGTCTGTTTGCATCAAGCACCAGAGTTTCACGCACTAATATCTCATATATACAATCCCCGATAAATGCAAGGTTAAGCGGGCTCAACTGCTTAGGGTTAATTTCTTTATCAACAAATCTCAAAATATCACTTCCGAAAATTACTGATTAAATATTATCAAAAAAGCAGTAATAATGCAAATAAAAAAAGAGCGGAAATTCAAATTCCGCCCTTTAGATATAACCTATTCGCTTATCGAACCTTCTTCATATTCTCCCATATTTTTTAAGGTATATACTCAAACTCGATATCATATATGGAAACGATATCGCCTTCCTGTATTCCCTTTTCCTTCAGCGCAGTAAATACGCCGCTTTTTTCAAGCACACGCTGCATATATTGCAGTGCCTCGTAATCCTCAATATCAATACCCTTAAGGACCTTTGGAAACCAGCTTGCTTCAACTATATAATAGTTGTCGTCCTCAACCGTTATCTTAAAGCCCTTATCATCATTAACAAGTGCTTCAAGCGGTATTTCTTCGACCTCATATTCCTTAATCGGCGGCAGCGTCTGCAATTTGTTCCAAACAGCATTCATAAGCTCCTGCGTTCCCTCAAGTATGGGGGCACAGATTGAATAATAATCATAACCCTTTGCTTCAACATAGGATTTGAACCTTTCAATCTGCTCGGGTTCTGCCATATCAATTTTATTGCCGGCGACAATCTGCGGCTGCCTTGCAAGCTGCGGATTAAACTTAACAAGCTCATCATTGATTTTTTCAAAATCCTCTATCGGGTCCCTGCCCTCGTGACCGCTTACATCAACTATATGAATGAGCAAACGGCAGCGTTCAATATGGCGCAGAAACTGATGGCCCAGTCCGACGCCCTCGCTCGCGCCTTCAATAAGTCCCGGTATATCGGCAATGACGAACGAGCTGCCCTCTCCCATTGATACAACACCGAGATTAGGTGCAAGAGTTGTAAAATGATAATCCGCTATCTTAGGCTTTGCCTGACTTACAACCGATATAAGACTTGATTTGCCGACGCTCGGATAACCTAAAAGCCCGACATCAGCAAGCAGCTTAAGCTCAAGCGTAATCTCCCACTCCTCGCCCGGCATACCCGGCTTAGCAAACCGCGGAACCTGTCTTGTCGGTGTTGCGAAATGCATATTCCCCCAGCCGCCTTTGCCGCCCTTTGCGGCAACAAAACGATTTGTTTTGCTCATATCCGCCATAACAGCACCTGAATTAGACTCACGAATTATTGTGCCTCTCGGAACTCTGATTTCAAGGTCAGGTGCTTTTTTTCCGTATCGGCGTGAGCCTTGACCGTTTTCTCCGTTTTTTGCAGTATATTTCCTTTTATAACGAAAATCGGCAAGAGTCGCAAGATTATCATCAACGACAAAAACAATATCGCCGCCCTTACCGCCATCGCCCCCGTCGGGGCCGCCTGCGGCAACATATTTTTCACGATGAAACGCCACGGCGCCTGCACCACCGTCGCCTGCTTTTATTTTTATTTCGGCAATATCTGCAAACATAACTTACATTCCTTTTGATTTCTGAATAATTATTAAATAAGCTTTGGCATATCAGCTTTTCAAATGTTTAATTTAAATATTAACAGAAAATCAGGTTAAATGCAATAATTGCGAAAAATATTTTATGCGCACAAAAATATGTACTTTCAAACAATAAAGTTGTTTTAATTTAAATTATATGTTAGAATGTCGTTATGGAGGTAAGAAAAATGAACAGTGCATATTTTTATATTCTGATTGTTTTGTGCGTTATAATAATTGCAATGCTTATTGTTTTATTAATAAAGAAGCCCAAAAGCGATAATTCAATAGCTCTTATTGACCAGAAGCTTGACATAAACTCAAGGCATACTGATGAAAAAATCGATAATTTCACTAAGGAAATGTCATCGCTCAAGGAGCAAAACTACAAGCAGCAAATTGAGCTTATGAAAACAACAAGCGCTGCCATTTCAAGTATGCAGCAAAGCAACGAAAAAAAGCTTGACGAAATGCGAAAAACCGTTGATGAAAAGCTGACCGACACACTGAACACAAGACTTAATGTATCATTTAAAACCGTATCAGAGCAGCTTACAAATGTTTATAAAAGTCTCGGTGAAATGAAGGAGCTTTCAGCAGGAGTTACGGACAATGTAAAGGGACTTAACAGGGTTTTGACAAATGTAAAAAGCCGCGGCACCTGGGCAGAGGTACAGCTTGGAAATATACTTGATCAGACCATCCCCGGTATGTATGAAACCAATGTTCAGACAAATCCAAAATATAACGGCAGAGTTGAGTTTGCCGTAAAGATACCCAATCAGAACAACAGCGAATATATTTACCTGCCGATTGATTCAAAATTCCCGATGGAAGATTATGCAAGACTTTCATCGGCGGCAGAGGCGGGAAACCCTGAGGCGCTTGAAAAATCAAAAAAAGCGCTTGAAAGCAGGATTAAGGATGAGGCGAAGCTCATTAGGCAATATATAAGCTCTCCTGAAACCACGCCGTTTGCAATTATGTATCTTGCAACCGAGGGACTTTATGCGGAAATTGCATCGTCAAAATCAGGCGTTGCGGAAAAGCTGCAGAGCGACGGAATAATGATTGCGGGACCATCAACAATTACGGCGCTTTTAAACTCGCTTGCAATGGGATTTCGCACTATCGCAATTAACGAAAAGGCAAATGAGGTATGGAAGGTTCTCGGCGCCGCGAAGGCACAATATGAAAAATTCGGCGCTTTGCTTGAAACAGCGAGAAAAAAAGTTGACGAGGCAGGCAAGGTGCTTGACGAAGCCGACCGCAGAAACGGCATTATCAAAAAGAATTTAAAAAATGTCGAAACATTTGAAGCTGCGCAGGCAGAGGATTTTCTCGGTATAAATGATTAATAAATAAAAAATCAGGCTGTCTGAAAATGTATGAACAAGTCCTAAAAAATGCAACGGCAAACACAAATAAAAGGTATAAAATCTTATTTACAATATACTATATGTATTATCGTTTATTACTCTGATGTACAATCGGGGACTGTCCCTGATTGTACAAATGTTTCTTTTTTAATTGCTTCTTCTGCCTTGCCTGACATAATATATTCAAGCAAATCGGCAACGCAGCCGTCGTTGCAATGGCATGCTTCAAATTTGCAAATCCGGTGAATCGGCCCCGGCGCCTGACCTGCACAAGCAGGCAATCCCACAGTTTTAAGCATATCCCAGTCATTATAATAATCGCCTATTGCCGCGACATGGCTTTTATCAATACCGAGCATATCGGCAAGCTTCATTATTCCGACGCCCTTGTGGGTATCCTTTTGAAGCATTTCAAAGCTCCATAGTGAGGATGACATAAAATTGGCATGTGGATTTTCCATTTTATCTATAACGGCTCTAAGCTTATTTATTGTAAACGGATTTGACCAGAAAATAACCTTCATCCAGCCTTCCTTCGGCACATCATCGATTGATTTAACACGCTCGTGCTTTGCCTTGTCAAAATGCATGGTTGCGCTTGAAAGAAGGCCGTGTTTAACGATATAAACATAGTCGTCAAAATAAATGCCTATATCAACGCTTTTAAAAATATCGTCAAATTTTTTGCTTATGTAACGGACAAAATCCTGCCCCTTTTCGCCTATGGTATTTCTCCAAAGCATTTCCTTTTTATTATAATCATAAATACCTGCGCCGTTTAAAACAATGGCAGGCTGATTAGGTGTAATGCGGTTATAGTTGCGCTCTAAGCTTGACTGAAGTCTGCCCGAAGCAAGAGTAAAATTGCCGCCCGCCTCGGTAAATTTTTTTATTGCATCATAATTCCTTTTAGGCAGCCTTCTTATTTTATTATTCAGAGTACCGTCTATATCCGATACTACAAGCCAATTTTCAAATGTTTTATCCATTATCTTCTCCTAAAGCTTTTTCAAAAACTGTATAAAATATTCGGGCAAATCCGCCTTAAATTCCATATATTCATTTGTTCTCGGATGAACAAAGCCGATTTCGCCGGCGTGCAGGCACTGACCGTTAAGCGATGCGATAACCTTCTTAGGTCCGTAAACACTGTCGCCTGCAAGCGGATGACCGATATATGCCATATGAACTCTTATCTGATGTGTTCTCCCCGTTTCAAGCACGCACCTGATATGGCAGAAATCATCGTACTGCTTAATCACCTCATAATGTGTAACCGCATTCTTAGAATTTTTATCGGTTACAGCCATCTTCTTTCTGTCCTTAGGATGCCGCCCCACGGGCTGATTAACCGTACCGCTTTGCTGTTTAAATCTGCCGTATGCAACAGCCTGATAAGCACGATGAAATGAATGCTGCTTAATCTGCTTTGCAAGGTTAATATGCGCCATATCATTTTTTGCAACAATCAAAAGACCCGATGTGTCCTTATCAATTCTGTGAACAATGCCCGGACGCACAACTCCGTTAATACCGCTCAAGCTGCCCCGGCAGTGATACAGCAGTGCGTTGACAAGCGTGCCCTCATAATTGCCCGCTGCCGGATGGACAACCATACCTTTAGGCTTATTTACGACCAAAAGATCGTCATCCTCATAAAGAACATCAAGCGGTATGTTTTCAGCCTTTGCTTCAAGCGGTACAGCATCGGGTATTTCAATTTCAACATTATCTTTGGGCTTGAGCCTGTAGTTTTTGTTTTGCTTTTGATGATTTACATAAACTCTGCCGTCATTTATAAGCTTTGCGAGTGCGCTTCGTGTAAAGCCGTCAAGCTTATCCGCAAGAAATTTATCAAGCCTTATATCCTCAAAATCACTGCTTGCCGAAATGTAAATATGCTCACTCATCGCTTTTCTCCTTTTTCAAGCAGGAAAAAACAAGATAACCGACAAGGCTTATTGTGCCGAGAGTAACCGCACAGTCGGCAATATTGAATACGGCAAAATCAACAAAAAGCGGATTAATAAAATCAATAACATAGCCGAGAAATATTCTGTCAATAAGATTGCCTGTTCCGCCTGCGACAAGAACACCGAGAGTCCAGAAAAGCCATAAATCGTTGATACATTTTCTGCTGAACATATATATCAAACAGCCTATAATAACAATAGTTGTTAATATAATGAAAAAAACGCGGCCGCCCGAAAGCATTGAAAATGCCATACCGGTGTTTTCAGCATATCTGAATTCAAGCACGCCGTTAATAACCGTTTTTGCTTTATCGGGATAAAGAAATGATTTTGCAAAATACTTTGCAGCAAGGTCAAATGCCACAATCAATATAATCATAACAGGGCACCAAAGCCGTTTGCTTTTAAGCATCCTCCAAACTCACTTCCTTAATCCGCCGGCACACTGCAACACAGCAGTGTGCCGTTTAATTTAATTAAAGCTCTTTCATAACATCAGCACAGTGAGCACATAAAGTCGGATGCTCGCTGTTATTGCCGACAGTTTTTGAATACTTCCAGCAGCGTTCGCACTTTTCGCCGTCTGCTTTCATTACCGTAACGGAAAGTCCCTCAACATCACCTTTAAATTCGCCTTTGCCGTTTAAAATATCAACATATGATGTAATGAATATTTCGGGAAGCGAAGCTTCAACGCTTTTCAGGAAATCATAAAGCTCGCCGTCGGCATAAAGCTTAACCCTTGCTTCAAGCGGTTTACCGATAATTTTTTCATTTCTTGCAAGCTCAAGAGCCTTTTGAACATCAACTCTTACAGCGTGAATTTTATCCCACTTTGCCATAAAGTCCTCATCGGCCGCAATATAATCAGCTTCGGGAATGTCATTAAACAGAGGGCTTTCACCGTTTTTACCTGATTCGTGAGGCATTGCAAGCCAGATTTCATCGGCAGTATATGCAAGAATAGGCGTTAGAAGCAGAGCAAGGGCGTCAAGCACCTTGTATAGAACAGTCTGCGCGGCACGCCTTGTAGCACTTTCGGGAACAGATGTATAAAGTCTATCCTTAAGCACATCAAAATAAAAATTACTCATATCGACAACGCAGAAATTGTGAAGCGCATGAGCCGTAGTATGATAATCATATTTATCATAACCTGCGCGTGCGGTTTTAATAACCTCGTCAAGCTTCATCAAAGCATATTTGTCAAGCTCCTCAAGCTTATCATTTGATACCATATCCTTGTCAGGGTCAAAGTCATAAAGATTTCCCAAGCAATATCTTGCCGTGTTCCTCAGCTTTCTGTAGTTGTCGGAAATTTGCTTCAGTATTTCCTTGCTTATGCGGATATCCTGATGATAATCGGCGCTTGCAACCCAAAGCCTTAATATGTCGGCGCCGTATTGCCTGATAATATCCTGCGGTGCAATACCGTTACCGAGTGACTTTGACATTTTTTTGCCCTCGCCGTCAACAGTCCAGCCGTGTGTAATAATCTGCTCATAAGGCGCTTTAGTCTCTCCCCCGGCAATAGCTGTAAGAAGTGATGACTGGAACCAGCCGCGATACTGGTCCGCGCCTTCAAGATATACATCAGCAGGGCGTTTGAGATAAGGTCTGTTTTTGCATACTGCTGCGTGTGATGAACCCGAGTCAAACCACACATCCATAATATCCTTTTCCTTTTCAAAGCCCTTGTCACTGCCGCAGTGCGGACATTTGAAGCCCTCCGGCAGAAAATAGCCGGCATCGTGTGCATACCATGCATCAGAGCCTTCTTTGCCGAAAATTTCTGAAATCTTCATCATAACAGCTTCGTCAATAATTTCTCTGCCGCAGTCCTTACAATAAACCACGGGAATCGGAACGCCCCATTTTCTCTGGCGTGAAATGCACCAGTCAGCTCTTTCCTGCACCATTGACTGAAGTCTGTCTTTACCCCATTCGGGGAACCATTTAACATCCTCCGCAGCCTTTACGGCAGCGTCCTTAAAATCATCAACCGAGCAGAACCACTGACTTGTGGCACGGAAGATTACCGGCTTATGACACCTCCAGCAGTGGGGGTACTGGTGCTCGATTTTCTTTAATGCAAAAAGAGCACCGATTTCATCAAGGTGTATTGCGATAGGCTTATTGGCTTCTTCTGTCGTAAGACCTGCAAACTGACCTGCCTCTTGCGTGAGCCTGCCCTTTGCGTCAACAGGAACAATAACGGGGATTTCCGGATATTTTTTACAAACTATAAAGTCATCTACACCGTGACCCGGAGCTGTATGAACGCAGCCTGTTCCGCTTTCCAGTGTAACATGATCACCTACTATAACAAGGGAGGTACGGTCAATAAACGGATGCTGTGTTTTCATATATTCAAGCTCCGAGCCCTTGATAATGCCGATTGTTTCATAATCGGCAACACCCTTCTCCTGCATGGCGGATGCCGCGAGATCTGTTGCCATAACATAATATTCATCGCCTGATTTTATAAGCGAATATTCATAATCCGGACCTACACAAATGGCTACATTTGCAGGGAGGGTCCAGGTTGTTGTTGTCCATATAACAAAATATGTTTTTGACAAATCAGCACCCATCGCGGTGAGTTTGCCTAAATCATCGGTAACATTAAACTTAACATAAATTGAATGGCAGGGGTCCTCTGCATATTCGATTTCAGCCTCTGCAAGAGCAGTATTACAGTCGGCGCACCAGTAAACGGGCTTTAATCCCTTATAGATATAACCCTTTAACGCCATGCTTGCAAATACCTTTATCTGCTCCTCCTCAAATTCTTTATTCAAAGTGATATAAGGATTATCCCACTCGGCAATTATACCGAGCCTTTTAAATGACTCGCGCTGAACATCAATATATCCAAGCGCTGTGTCGCGGCAGATTTTGCGAAGCTCCAAATCTGAAATATTTGATTCAGCGCTTATACCCGCTTTTTTTCTTGCAGCAAGCTCGGTAGGCAAACCATGTGTATCCCATCCCGGTACAAACGGTGACTGAAAACCCGTCATATTCTTATATCTGACAATAAAATCTTTAAGGGTTTTATTGAGAGCATGACCTATATGAATATCTCCGTTTGCATACGGCGGTCCGTCATGAAGAACGAAAAGAGGCTTGCCCTCGTTGTTTTTCATAAGCTTTCTGTATTGGTCGTTTTCCTCCCACCTTTTAAGAAATTCAGGCTCACGGCTTGGCAGACCTGCTCTCATGGGAAACTCGGTTTTAGGTAAGTTCAATGTTTGATTATAATCCATTTATGCGTACTCCTCGGAATTAGTTTAGATTATTTTTTCTTTTTGAAAAAGCCCTTGAATTTTGAGTTATCGTCCTCATCATCATCGTCAGGCGGAATTAAAGAAATCGGCTTGTCTGTTCCCTCGTGACCTTTTTTGGTATCAAAGAAGCTTTCAAAGGGCATTGCGCTTTCAAATTCAGGCTCATCATTAATAACGGGAATTGATTTTACATTCTCATCAATAGGAGTTATTTCATCAGCGGAAAAAGAGTTGAGCGCATCCATAACCTCGTCCTCGCTCGGAGGCTCATCTCCTTTATCAGCTTCCGAAACAGGCTCAAAATCCGTATCATCCACCGCTTCGATTTCATCAATGATTTCATCTATGTCATCATTTATCTGCTGCTCAAGAGCGGGCTTGATTTCCTCGTCGGCATTAGTGATTTCTTTCGGGTCTTCTTTTATTTTTTCAGCCTTTGCTGCAATTTCTTCAGCATCAAAGGTTCCCTGAATTTCTTCATCTGCCGTACTGTCGTCAGCCTGTGAATTTACAGGCTCATCATCAATGCTTTCTAAATCTCCGATATTGGAAAGCAGACTGTCAAGCTCGCTTTCAAGAGCTTCAATAGTTTCGGTTTCGGTTTCATAATCCTCGTTAGAGCCTGCAATATTTTTAATATTATCAAGCTGTGTTTCATAAAGATTAACCAAGGTTGACCTGAACTCTTTTGATTCATTTTTAAGCTTTGACAAAATATCACTGTGATATTCCTTCTCCGCCTTCGCTTTTGAAACAATTTCGCCTGCAAGCTTTTTAGCATGTGCAAGTGCATTATTTGCAACAACATTTGCGCTGTCAATGGCATTGTTTGCCTTCTCCTGCGCCTCATTAATAATCTCCTCAGCCGCCTCTGCCTTTTCCTTGGTAAGACCGGCAACATATTCCCTTGCTTCGCTGATTATTTTATCTGCCTTTTCCTTGGCGTCAACAACAGTCTGCTGAGCTGACTGCGCACTTTTTGAAAGTGCCTCGTCGGCTTTTTCCTTTGCCTCGCTTGTAAGCTTTGAAGCCATTTTCTGCGCAGTAATAAGCGCAGATTTTATTGAATCCTCGTCTGCCCTGTATTCCTCAATCTTATTTGCAAGAATCTCCATCTTACGATAAAGTGATTTATTTTCGTTATACACTGCCTCGTATGAATCAATAATTTCAAGCAAAAGGCTGTTTACCTCATCTCTGTCGTATCCGCCGTTTTCAACTGTAGATATTTTCTTTTCACGAATTTGGCTTGGTGTAATCATAAACATATTCTCCTTTACATAAACATTCCGTTGTTCTCAAGTTCATCAATCAAATCGCCCATAACATCAACATTATAAGGGGTTATAATGTATGTGCTGTTGGCAACTCTTTTAATCTGACCGTTGCTTGCATATGCAACGCCGCTTAAAAAATCAAGCAGTCTGCGCGCAATGTCACGGTTTGTGTTTTCAAGGTTTAAAACAATGGTGCGCCTTTCGTTAAGGTTATCGCCGATAGCGGCAGCCTCCTCAAAGCGTTCGGGCTTAACAAGAACAACCTGAAGCTGTGTTGTGGTGTGAATGTTCACAACCTTGTCGCTGTCATGCCTCCTGGCACGGGGCTTGTCGGTGCAGCGTTCCTCTTTTTCAGACCTTTCATATGACCTTTCCCTCCTTGAAGCTCTCTCCCTGGGAGGGTCAATTCCGAATGAGCCTCTGCCCTCTTCATAGAAATCATCAAAATCGTCGTCATCACTGTCAGAAACAATTTCTTTAATCTTATCAAAAAAACCCATATCCGCCTCTCCTTAACTTAAATATATTTTCTTGCGCCGAAAATAGCAGAGCCGACACGAACAATATTCGAACCGTTGGCAACAGCAGCCTCAAAATCTCCGCTCATTCCCATTGACAAAATTTCCATACTTACATTATCTAATTTTTTATCTCTAATGTCAATGAAAGATTGATACATTGTGCCGAAATATTCATTAAGCTCTTTTTCACTTTCACATATAGGGGGAATTGTCATAAGACCTTTAATTTTTATATTATCCATTTCGGCTATCTGACAAAGCAGTTGTTCAAGCTCCTCAATATAAATTCCGCTTTTTGAAGCCTCCCTGCCTACATTGACCTCAACAAGAATATTTGTATCAATGCCTTTATTGACAGATACGCGGCTTATTTCTTTCGCAAGTCTTACGCTGTCAACCGATTCAATCATATCAACCTCGCCGACAATACGGCTGACCTTGTTCGTTTGAAGATGCCCTATAAGGTGCTTTTCCACGCCGTCAAGATGAAGCTCATCCTTTTTTCCGAGATATTCCTGAACACGATTTTCGCCTATCAAATCGGCGCCCAAATCAAGCGCACGATTAATATAAACACTTTCAACCGTTTTGGTGACAGCCATAAGCCTTACATCATCAGGATTTCTGCCGGCTCTTATCGCTGCTTCTTTAACCCTTGCGCTGATTGCCTTGTAATTTTCCTCAACTGCCTTCAGCCTTGCCTCATCAACTGTAAACCTTTCCATCGTGCAAATCCTTCCCTTTCGTAATAATCTGGTCGTAATAGCGAATTGCATTATTCTCTGACGAGCCGCTCTCAAAAATCACATAATCCTTTGTTGAATATATGATTTTCCCCTGCCTTTCGGCAACCTGATTGGCAACCAGTGCATAAACACATTTATTGCCGTTTTCATCAATATGAATCGCCGAGGCGGGAACCTTAAATCCGGTGTATTCGTCAAATCTGATTTCGATATCCTCAAGCCTCATTGAAATTATCTGACTGTCAATTTGCGAGCACGACATAATGAGCACGGTTTCACTTTGACCGAGATCAACCTGCGCACCGCTTTCGACCGTGCATTTTATAACCTCATCACTGTCCTTTATTGAAACATCAAGCACATCTCCGTTTGAAATCTGCTTTACATCATCAGCAGAAAGCACGCAGCAGAAATACCATTTATATGCGGTTATCATTTTGCCGAACTGATTGCTCTCCTGCTCATTTTGTGATACCTGCTCAATATATGAGTTAAGCGTATCCGCGTCAAGCTCAAGCACCTTGCTGTAATCGAATTCGGATTCAAAGCCGTCGGTATATGATGAAAAAATTCCCGAATCCTCACTTTGAATATATCCTGTCGGATTACAGGCGCCGGCATTTATATTGTTAATTTGGTTCTCAAGCTCGCTTTTAACCGATGAAAAATCAATGCTCTGACCTACAAGCATCTGCCTTCGTGCAAGCTTATCGTTAAGGTCATCCGCGCAATCCGACAGCGAGTTGTATGAGTTGCCGTTAATAATGCGGATATAATCATTAACATCGCTTAAAATATCCTTGTCTATTGTTGCAACATCAGTAGCCATACCGACCGATTTGCTTTCAAGGTCTATATAATAATCAAGCTGACTGTGAAGCGATGTAAGCTCTGCATAAGCCTTTGCGTTTTCCTCGCTTGAAAATGTCATTGCGACATTCCCGCCGAGCTTTATCTTTTCGCCGTCATCCGCACACGCGACTGTTACCGAATTTGCATTTGTTTCAATAACATATTCATCGCGGATAACAAGAGCCTTTGCCTCAACGGTTTCATAAACAGTTGAATTTACGGCTGTTATTGTTTCAACATCGACATGAGTCGCGCTGTAACATTCATAACAAATATATACCGCAATAAGAATAAGCACGACAATTATCGCAGCGGCGTCTTTTTTTATCCTGTCAGGATTTTTATTCACTTTTTCCGTTTTGGAGTTTCCCATTTATAAAATCCTCACAAAGTTTAATCGTTGTGTTTTTCAGTTCATAATTTCCGAGTGTATCGGGTTCAAGAAATACGGCATCTTTTCTGCGTTTAAACCATGTAATCTGCCGCTTTGCATAATTTCTTGTTTTCTGTTTTAGCTTTTCGAGGGCTTCATCAAGACTTATTTCCCCGTCTAAATACGGATAAAGCTCCTTGTGACCTATTGCCTGAGCACCTGTCGATTTTTTATATCTGCGGCATTCTCTTGCCTCTGAAATCAGACCAAGCGAAAGCATATCGTCAATACGGTTATTAATCCTGTCATAAAGAAGCTGCCTGTTATGATAATCAAGCACAATATACAAAGTGTCATACGGCGGCGGCTCTCTCCTTGAATTAAGGTTTTGCTGCGTTTTTGTAGTGCCGCCAAGCGCAAGCTCAAGCGCCCTTACAACTCGTTTTTTATTGTTTTTATGTATATTGGCCGCAGCATCGGCATCAAGCCTTAAAAGCTCATTGTAAAGAAAATCGTTATCTTTTTTCATAAGCTCATTTCTAAGCGCCTTGTCAATCCCGGCAGCTTCAAATGTGATATTGTCAACAAAGCTGTCAACAAAAAGCCCTGTTCCGCCGACAATAACAGGTACCTTGCCCCTTGCGATTATATCGGCAGCCTTATCCCTTGCAAGATTGCACCACAGCGCAACCGAAAAATCCTCGTCACATTCAATAAACTCAACAAGATGGTGCCTGACAAGTGACCTTTCCTGACGGGTGGGGCAGGCAGTTGCAATAGGCATACCCTTATAAACCTGCATGGAATCTGCCGAAATTATTTCACCGCCTATTGCCTTTGCTGTTTCTATGCCGAGAGCGGTTTTGCCTGACGCAGTAGGACCGGCTATTACAATTATTTTATTGTTCATAATCAGACCCTGCCAAACTGCTTTTCAATATCATATTCGGATATTTTTATAAAAACAGGTCTGCCGTGAGGACAAAAACGAATTTCAGGCATGGAAAGCAGCTTTCTGACGAACAGCTCCTGCTCATACGGTGTTGTTTTATCGCCTGATTTAACTGCTCCCCTGCAGGATGCCGAATGATATATCCAGTCAATTTTATCGGGTGTGATATCGGTTTTATGTTCAAGAAGCTTTTGTGCGATTTCAAGTATGAGGTCATTAACATCACTGTCGCCGACAAGTGACGGAACAGCCCTTACAATAACCGCTCCCTCTCCAAACGGCTCAACCTCAAAGCCGCACTGCTTAAGCAGGTCAATATTTTCCAAAACGGCATTTAATTCGTCCTTTGAAAGATTAACCGCCACAGGAGAAAGCAGCATCTGTACCTCAACGGTTTCCTGCGATTTCAGACGCTCATAGTTCATCCGTTCGTGAGCCGCATGCTTATCGATAAAATAAAGCTCGTTTTCAATCTCAACAATTATGTAGGTCTTAAACGCCTCCCCAATCAGTCTGAATGATTTTATGTCTTTTTCATCACTCACCGAAACCGTATTGCTATCCGTCGGCGCTTTGTGCTCATACGAGTCATTAAATTCATTTTCCCTTGTTGTTACATTATCAGTCGTTTCAAGTTTAAACGCAGCCGATTTTACCTGCCAAAAATCATCCTTCGGTTTTTCGGCGAAAGCCTGCTGGACGGGCGGCTCCTCCTTTTTTTTAAAGAAATCGATTTTAGCGGAATATGTTTGTTCCTTTTTGCCGAAGGCTTCGGGCGGCAAATCCGTTTTGTGAGCAAACTGTGCCTCTTTTACCGATCTGTCAGCTTCAACGGCTGTTTTAACACCGTAGTATATTAAATCAAATACAGGCTTCTCGTTTGCAAAGCGTACCTCAATTTTTGCGGGATGAACATTGACATCCACAAGGTTCGGATTAAGCTCAACATTCAGCACGCACATAGGGAATCTGCCGACCATTATCAGGTTCTTGTATGCCTGTTCAAGCGCTGCCATGGCTGTTTGGGATTTAACAAGCCTTTTGTTAATGAAGAAAAACTGCATAGCCCTGCTTTTCCTTGAAAAAACAGGCTTTGAAGCAAGACCGGTCAGGCGCATATTTTCATAGGTGTAATCAACGCTTATCATTGCATCGCTTACATCCTTGCCGAATACCGAATATACGGTTGATTTCAGCTCCCCGCTGCCCGATGTGATAAGCACCTGTTTGCCGTCGCGGATAAACCTGAATGATATATCCGGGTGCGATACCGCCATTCTGTCAACCACACCTGAAACTGCATTCCCCTCCGTTACATCCTTTTTCAGAAATTTCATTCTTGCGGGAGTGTTATAAAAAATATCCCTTACAACTATGGTTGTACCTTCGGGGCAGCCCGCATCGTCAAATGCTGTTTCTTCAAGAGCGTTTATTTCATACCTTGTTCCTATATGCTCGCCCCTTGCCCTTGTAAGCAGCTCAACCCTTGATACTGCCGCAATAGACGCCATAGCCTCGCCTCTGAAGCCGAGGGTCATAATGGCGTTAAGGTCATCGGGCTTTGATATTTTACTTGTGGCATGCGGCATAAAAACTTTTTTTACCTCGTCTTTTTCAATGCCGCAGCCGTCGTCGGTAATACGAATATAAGTTGAACCGCCGTTTTTGATTTCAACAGTTATGTTTTTTGCGCCGGCGTCAACAGAATTTTCAATCATTTCCTTAACTATCGATGACGGGCGCTCAACAACCTCGCCTGCTGCTATAAGCTGATATGTTTCTTTAGGCAGAATATTTATGCTCGGCATATTGCTCTCTCCAATCAAAAGTAAGCTTTACAAAAGCCCGTCGGCTTTCTTTTTAAGGTCATATAAAGTCTGCATTGCCTCAATGGGCGTAAGCGTATTAATATCAACTGTTTTAAGTATTTCAAGAATTTCGTTTTTGCCGTCGGCAGTAAAATTATACTGAATTTCACCGTCGTCATCCTCAATCGGTTCCTCCGCCTTAAATTCGATTTTAACTGCATTCTTTTCAAGCTCTTTTAAAATAACCTTTGCTCTTTTAACAACGCTGTCGGGAACCCCCGCAAGCTTCGCAACCTCAATGCCGAAGCTCCTGTCTGCACCGCCGGCAACAATTCTGCGCAAAAAGGTTATATCATCGCCCCGTTTTTTCACGGCTACCGAATAGTTTTTAACTCCGTCGAGCAAGCCCTCCATATCGGTAAGCTCGTGATAATGCGTTGCAAACAGTGTTTTCGCGCCGAGACTTTTCTTTTTGCAGACAAACTCAAGCACTGCCCTTGCAATGCTCATTCCGTCAAAGGTCGATGTGCCCCTGCCGATTTCGTCAAGAATTATCAATGAGGAGGGCGTTGCATTTTTAAGTATTGAAGCCACCTCGTTCATTTCGAGCATAAAGGTTGACTGACCGGTTGCAAGGTCATCGCTTGCACCTACACGGGTAAATACAGCATCAACAATTGTAATTTTTGCACTTTTTGCCGGAACGAACGAGCCAATCTGTGAAAGCAGTGTTATAAGGGCAATCTGCCTCATATATGTTGATTTGCCTGCCATATTCGGGCCGGTAATTATTGCACACCTGTTATCATCCAAATCAAGCTTTGTATCATTAGGAACAAACGGCGCGCCGTCAAGCAATGCCTCAACAACAGGGTGCCTGCCGTCTTTAATTTCTATAACCCCGTCGTTTGTTATTTCGGGGCAGCAATAATTATTTGTAACGGCAACCTGCGCAAGCGAAGCAATAACATCAAGCACAGCAAGCGCCTTTGCCGTTTTCTGAAGTCTTTGAACCTGTTGGGAAATTATATTTCTGACATCGCAAAAAACCTCATATTCAAGGGCAATGCTCCTGTCCTTTGCGCCTATTATTTTTGACTCAAGCTCCTTCAGCTCCTGGGTTATATACCTTTCACAGTTTGTTAATGTCTGTTTTCTTATATAGGTTTCGGGTACCAAATCCTTATATGAATTTGTAACCTCAATATAGTAACCGAAAACTCGGTTATAGCCGACCTTGAGCTTAGGTATGCCTGTAAGCTTTCTTTGTTCATTTTCTATTGACGCTATAACTCCCGCGCCGTCTGTCATAACCGATTTAAGGCTGTCAAGCTCCTCATTATAGCCTGACTTAATCATACCGCCCTCGCGAACGGAAAACGGAGGTTCATCCACAATGGCGCCCGATATAAGAGATTTAATATCATCAAGCAAATCTATTGAAGAATAGATATCCTTCAAAAGCCCTGAACTGCAATTTTCAAGATTTGATTTTATGCCGGGTAATTTTTCAAGCGTATGCTCAAGTGCTTTAAGCTCCTTTGCGTTGGCTGTTGCGTAAACAACTCGCGTCATAAGCCTTTCGACATCGTTGACGCCTGTCAAAAGCTCACGAATTGTATCACGAAGCATCGGACTGTCAGCAAGCTCTCCCACCGCATTTTGTCTTTTAACGATTTTGGGAATTGACATAAGCGGCCGTTCAAGCCATGATTTCATCATTCTTTTGCCCATTGCCGTCTTTGTTTTGTCAATTACCCAGAGCAGTGAATGCTTTCTGTCGCCTGAAATCATTGATTTTGTCAGCTCAAGATTGCGCCTTGTGCTTATGTCAATGCTCATATATTGCTCATCGTCATAAAAATCAATTTCCGAAGGAACCTCGATTTCGTTTTTCTTTTGTGTTTCTTTTAAATAAGCGATTACCGCACCGAGCGCACATACACAGCTTTTGCTGTGGCCTATGCCGAGAGCCGATATCTCGTCCTTTTTCAGAGTTTCAATAATAAGCGAAGTTGAGCTTTCAAAATCAAAATATGTATCCTCAAGCACCTCAACACTCGCATTGAGCTTTTTTGCAAATTCATCAAGCCGAGATAAATTAAGCGCCCCGGAATTGATAATAAGCTCCTTCGGCGAATATGTTGAAAGCTGATTGATAAGCTTGTTTTGAGCGTCATCGCCGCTTATCGCCGTTATGTGGAACTCGCCTGTTGAAACGTCGGCAAAGCAAACGCCTAATTCACGCTCGCCGTAAAACACTGAGCAAAGATAGTTGTTGACACCGTCCTCAAGCATTGTGCTTTCAATGACAGTGCCGGGTGTGATGATTCTTATGACATCTCTTTTTACAAGACCTTTAACCGTCGCAGGGTCCTCCATCTGCTCACAGATTGCAACCTTATAGCCCCTTGAAACGAGCTTTGCAATATAACTGTCGGCGCTGTGAAAAGGGACACCGCACATCGGTGCTCTCTCCTCCTGTCCGCAGTCCCTGCCTGTTAAAACCAAATCAAGCTCCTGCGATACTGTTTTTGCATCATCAAAAAACATCTCATAAAAATCACCGAGGCGGAAAAATAAAATCGCATCATCATATTGGTTTTTTATTTGAAAATACTGCACCATCATAGGCGACAGCTTGCCTTCACTTTTTGCCATTTTACTTTTCCTCCCCTTTCAGTAATTTTAATCGTAAATCAGTGGCAGCCGCCGCAGGTACAGCAATCGTGAGTGCAGCCGCTGTCTTGCGGAAGCTCGCAGGTTTCTGCATCCTGACCGTCAAAGAAAAGGCCAATCATACCGCTGATATACTGTGCCATCTGCTCCATTTCGGCAGCGGCGGCAGAATACTTCTGCATATTTTCGCCCTCCATAATTTTGCCGTAAAGCTTTTGATAATCGCTTTGAAGCTGCGCAATCCTGTCCTGTGAGGCCTCCTCACCCTTTTCGGTTTCCTGCTGATATTTGAGGGAAAGAAGCTGCATTTCCTGCATCTGCTGCTGGAGCTTTTCATCGCCGTCATTAGCCTTTGCTGCTGCCTGAAGTGCAATAAAACGCTCATCCTTTTGAATTTCCTTGCCTAATTCTCTGAGTGCTGATTCGATACTCATAACTGTTTCTCCTTTACTAATTCGCCCCTCATAACAAATGTCAGAGGTTCGGTAACTTTAACTCTTTGAAAGGTCCCGATAAGGCTGTCGTCCCCTTCAAATTCTATAATCAAATTACCGTCATTTCTTGCGGCAACATAATTATCGTCAAGCTTGCCCTTGCCGTAAACATAGCACTTATAAATTTTACCCTTGTGAAGTGCCATTTGCTCTGCGCTGATTTTTTCCTGCAAATCCGTAAGCTCCTTAAACCTGCGGGACTTTTCCTGCGCGGAAACAGGATCGGGCATTTCGGCTGCCGGCGTACCCTTGCGCTTTGAATAGATAAATGTAAAGAGTGATGCAGCCTTCACCTCTTTAACAAGCGAAAGAGTTTCTTTAAATTCGTCATCGGTTTCGCCCGGAAATCCGACAATAATGTCACTTGTTATTGAAAGCTCATCGCCCATAAGACTTTTCGCATAATTAATAAGCTCAAGATACTGTTGCCTTGTGTAGCAGCGGTTCATTGCCTTGAGCACCCTGTTGCTTCCGCTTTGAAACGGCAGATGCAAATGCTGTGCAACCTTATCACACTCTGCCATGGTTTCGATAAGCTCCTTTGTACAGTCTTTGGGATGACTGGTCATAAAACGGATTCTGAAATCGCCGTCGATATCATTAAGCATACGAAGAAGCTGTGAAAAGCTGACCTGCGGTGTAAGATCCTTCCCGTAGGAATTAACATTCTGACCGAGAAGCGTAATTTCCTTATAGCCTTGACTTACAAGCTCCCTGAACTCGCTGACAATATCCTCGCTTGTCCTGCTGCGCTCCCTGCCTCTCACATAAGGCACAATGCAGTAGGTGCAGAAATTATTGCAGCCATACATAACAGGCAGCCATGCCCTGGCGTCGCTGTCTCTTTTAACAGGCAGGCCCTCGGCTATTACGCCGTCCATATCGGGTATTTCAAAAATTCTTTTTCTGCCTGTCAAAGCCCTGTATAAAAGCTCCGGCAGCTTATGAATAACATGTGTACCGAACACAAGGTCAACAAAGGGATATGAGCTTTTAATTTTGTCGGCAATATGCTTTTGCTGCATCATACAGCCGCAAAGCGCAATCACTGCCTCGGGATGCTCACGCTTATAGCTTTTAAGAGCGCCGACATTGCCGAACACTCTGTCCTGCGCATGCTCCCTGACCGCACAGGTATTGAAAACAATGAGCTGTGCGTCAAGCCTGTTGTCGGTAAAGTCATAGCCCATCAAATCAAGCATGCCCTTGATTTTTTCGCTGTCGGCAACATTTTGCTGGCAGCCGTAGGTTATTACGCAAGCCTTGGGCTTTTTACTGTATCGCGCCGATATAAACGAGCTTACACGCTGTGAAAAGCGGTGTTGCTTTTCAAGCTCGCTTTTGTCGATAACCGCTGTTCTTTTTGTTGGTTTGTCCAATCATCTTACCTCTTGACATAGTATCTGATTATACAAATGCTATTATAACAAAATTGACATATATATTCAATATATAAATATAATAAATAATAAATATTTTATTTTTAAGATTATTGAACATAATACACAATAGAGATTGATTTTTTTGTTTATTAATGCTAAAATTATGTCAATATACACAAAAATAATGGTGATGATTTTATGCTGAAAAAAAGAGGTGCAGGTGTATTGCTGCACATAAGCTCGCTGCCGTCGCCGTACGGTGTGGGCGTGTTTGACGAAAATGCCAGGCACTTTATTGACATAATCTCCGATATGGGCTTTACCTATTGGCAGGTTCTGCCTTTTAATCCTATTGACGATGCGAACTCGCCGTACTGTTCGCTGTCTGCATTTGCAGGCAATTTCCTTTTTATCAATCCTCAAGGCTTAAAGGATATGGGGCTTGTTGACGATGAGGATGTCAAAAGCAATTTTTACGGCGGCTCGCCCTATACTGCGGATTATGAATTTGCCGCCGAAAAAAGGCTTATACTGCTGAAAAAGGCATTTCTTAATATCAACGATGAGCTTGCAAAAAGAATAAAGGAATTTGAAATAAACAATCCTTGGCTGACCGACTACAGTATTTTTATGGCTGTTAAGGAGAAGGAAAATATGAAGCCCTGGTGGGAGTGGAACAAAAAACATGCCCGCTATTTTGAATGTATAAAGGATATTTATTCATATGAGCAAAGCGCTGCATTCTGGAAATTTGTTCAATACATTTTTTTCAGACAATGGTTTGAAATAAAAAAATATGCAAATGACAAGGGAATAGCGGTTATAGGTGATATGCCGATTTATGTTGCTATGGACAGCGTTGATGTATGGTCAAATATTTCCATGTTCAAAATAGACGATAAAACTCTCAAGGCTAAAAAGGTTGCCGGCGTTCCGCCCGATTATTTCAGTGAAAACGGTCAGCTTTGGGGCAACCCCATATATGACTGGGAGGCTATGGAAAAGGATAATTACAGCTGGTGGATTTCAAGAATAGGTCATGCGCTTGAAACCTATGACACTGTAAGAATTGACCATTTCAGAGCATTTGCCTCATATTGGGAGGTGCCGGCGAAATCCGAAACGGCAAAGGTCGGCGAGTGGGTTAACGGTCCTAAAATGAAGCTTTTCAACAAGGTTTTTAAGGCGTTCCCCGACGCGCCTATTATTGCCGAGGATTTAGGCATTTTCGGCGAGGATGTTGTAAAGCTTTTAAATGATACGGGCTTCCCCGGTATGAAGGTTGTTCAGTTCGGGTTTGACCCCAACTGTGATTCGTCACATATGCCGCATAATGCAGTTCAAAACAGCATTAACTATGTGGGTACCCACGACAACAATACCATACTCGGCTGGCTGTGGGAAGCAAGCGAACAGGAAAGGGCCTTTGCACTTGACTATGTAGGCTTTGAGGGCGGCAGCTGGGGAGAGGGCGGATATTACAGCTCCTCCTGCCGAAAGATAATCGAAGCGGTATGGAAAAGCGCCTCAAATGTTGCCGTGATAGCATTGCAGGATATGTGCGGCTTTGGCAGTGATGCAAGAATGAATATTCCGGGAGTGCCTGAAAAAAATTGGCGTTTCAGAACAACGACCGAAACAATAGACAATATTGACAGTGAATACTTCAAAAAAATCAATTCACTTTACAGAAGAATGTATCCCGTATTCGACAAATAAGACCAATATAAAAGCCCTTTAACACCAATGCGTTAAAGGGCTTTTCGGTTTATTTTATCAATGATTGACCTGTCATTTCCGCAGGCTGCGGTAAATCAAGAGCTTTTAGCATTGTCGGTGCAATATCGCAAAGTCTGCCGCCGCCGCGAAGCTCAACACCTTCACCGCAGTTTGCGGCAATAAACGGCACCGGATTTGTGGTATGAGCTGTAAACGGAGAGCCGTCAGGCTCTTTCATCATATCGGCATTGCCGTGATCGGCGGTTATAAACAGACAACCATGCATTTTAACAACTGCTTCATAAAGAGAGCCTACGCATTTATCGACAGCCTCAACAGCCTTAACAGCCGCATCAAAAATGCCCGTGTGACCGACCATATCGCAGTTCGCGAAGTTCACTATAATAACATCATATTTGCCTGAAAGGACTGCCTCATCAAGCTTTTTTGAAACCTCATAAGCACTCATTTCAGGCTTTAGGTCATAGGTTGCAACCTTTGGAGAAGGAATAAGAATTCTGTCCTCTCCCTCATTAACAGCCTCAACACCGCCGTTAAAAAAGAAGGTTACATGGGCATACTTTTCCGTTTCGGCAATACGCAGCTGCGTCATATTGTTTTCGGCAAGATACTCGCCGAGTGTATTTTTAAGGCTCTGCGGTTTGAAGGCAACAAGCACATTCGGCATTGTAACATCATACTGCGTCATACAGACATAAGTCACATTAAAGCGTTCACGCTCAAAGCCTTTGAAATCGTCATCAACAAAGGTTCTTGTTATTTCCCTCGCCCTGTCAGGTCTGAAATTGAAAAATACAATGCTGTCATTTTCGCCTATTCTGCCCTCATTATCAAGGCAAACCGTTGGCTCAATAAATTCGTCGGTAATATTTTTACCCTCAGCGTCAATCTTTTCATAGCTTTCTTCAATGGCTTTTACAGGGTCATTTGTTTGTATGCCTTTTCCGAAAACAAGTGCGTCATATGCTTTTTTAACTCTGTCCCAGTTATTATCCCTGTCCATAGCATAATATCTGCCGACAACGGTTGCAACCTTGCCTGCTCCGATTTCGTCAAGCTTTTCAATGGCTTGCTTCACAAAATCCTTACCGCTTGTCGGCGGTACATCCCTGCCGTCCATAATGCAGTGCAGATATACCTTATTAAGCCCCATCCTCTTTGCAAGCTCGGCTATAGCCCATATATGAGAGTTGTGCGAGTGGACGCCGCCGTCACTCAAAAGTCCCATAAGATGGAGTGCTGTGCCGTTATCAAGAGCATTTTGAACGGCAGCCTTTAAAGCCTCATTTTCATAAAAATCGCCGTCCTGAATTGATTTTGTAATTCTTGTAAGCTCCTGATACACAATCCTTCCGGCGCCGATATTTGTATGGCCGACCTCTGAATTGCCCATTTGACCGTCAGGCAGACCCACATCAAGACCTGACGCGCCAATATAGGTATATGGATTTTCAGCCATAATTTTGTCAAGATTTACTTTATTTGCAGCAGCTATGGCGTTACCGTAATCATTATCATTTTTGCCAAAGCCGTCCATAATGCAAAGTACTACAGGTTTTTTCATTATGTTTCCTCCGTATTTAAAAAAGCAGTGGTTAATCAGAAATCCGAACCGCGGTTTGAATTTAATTAAGGGAGCGACCGAGCATCAACATTTGCTAAGAGCGCAGCCTTTTTCGGCGAAAGATTACAACTGCCGCCGAAAGAAAAAGGTGAAACCCGCCTACAAAGGCGGGACATCTTTGATATATTATTTGCTTGCAGCCTTTACAATGACTGAAAAATCCTCTGCTTTAAGAGATGCTCCGCCGATAAGACCGCCGTCAACATTATCTTTTGAAACAAGCTCATCGGCATTTTTTGCATTCATTGAGCCGCCGTACTGAATTGTAACGGCCTGTGCTGCCGCATCGCCGTATGCTTCAGCAATAGCCTGGCGGACAAAACCGTTGCCCTCGTCAGCCTGATCTGCGGTAGCAGTAACACCTGTACCGATTGCCCATACAGGCTCATATGCAATAATAACATTTTCAAGCTGCTTGGCAGTAACATTTGTAAGAGCCATTTTGGTCTGATATTTCAAAAGTGTTTCAGTGTAACCGAGCTCTCTCTGCTCAAGAGTTTCTCCCACACAAATAATCGGCTTAAGTCCCTTTTCAAGAGCCTTTAGTGTACGAAGATTAACCGTTTGGTCTGTTTCGCCGAAATATGTTCTTCTTTCGCTGTGGCCGATAACCACATACTCAACACCGAGCTCAAGGAGCATATCTGCCGATACCTCTCCCGTGTAAGCACCGCTGTCCTTAAAATGAACATTTTCCGCGCCGATTTTGATGTTTGAACCCTTTGCCGCCTCAACTGCTGCCGGAACATCAACAAACGGCACACAAAGAACAACCTCGCAATCAGCGTCTGCAACAAGCGGTTTCATATCATTGATAAGCGCTGTTGTCTGCGCGGGGGTATTATTCATTTTCCAGTTGCCTGCAATAACTGCTTTTCTCAAATTCTTATTCATAATTTATACCTCTTTTGATATTTAATCAATCTTTGTCGGCAAGCGCGCAGATACCCGGCAAATCCTTGCCCTCAAGAAATTCAAGAGAAGCGCCGCCGCCTGTTGAAATATGACTCATCTTATCGGCAAAACCGAGCTTTGTGACAGCAGCAACCGAATCACCGCCGCCGATAACTGAAATTGCTCCGCTTTCGGCAACAGCCCGTGCAACGGTAATTGTGCCTGAAGCAAAGTTATCCCACTCCGAAACACCCATAGGACCGTTCCAGATAACCGTGCCTGCGCCTTTGATTGCATTTGCAAAAAGCTTTTCTGTTTCGGGACCGATGTCAAGTCCCATCCAGCCGTCAGGAATTTCATCGCTGTTTACAACCATATGTTCTGTATTTTCATCATATTCCCTGCCTACCCTGTTATCAATGGGGATAAGGAATTTAACGCCCTTTTCTTCGGCAGCCTTCATCATTTCGCCTGCTTTTTCGACCCAGTCAGCCTCAAGCAGTGAATCGCCGATGCTGTGACCGAGATATTTCATAAATGTATAAGCCATACCGCCGCCGATAATGATTGTGTCGCATTTTTCAACAAGATTTGAAATTACACCGATTTTATCTGATACCTTTGCACCGCCGAGAATTGCAACGAGCGGTCTTTTAGGATCGGCAAGCGCGCCGCCCATAAACTTGATTTCCTTTTGAATCAGATAGCCGCAGACAGCGGGAAGATATGCCGCAACGCCCGTTGTGGAACAATGTGCCCTGTGTGCTGTACCGAAAGCGTCATTAACAAAAACATCGGCAAGCGATGCAAGCTCTTTTGAAAATGATTCTTCATTCTTTGTTTCTTCTTTCCTGTAGCGGACATTTTCAAGGAGCATTACCTCGCCGTCCTTAAGCTCATTTGCCATAGCCTTTGCGTTTTCGCCGACAACCTCCGGGTCTTCAGCAAGCTTAACCTGCGTTGAAAGATACTCCGAAAGCTTTTTTGCTACGGGAGCAAGGCTGAATTCGGGCTTGTATTCACCCTTCGGTCTGCCGAGATGTGAGCAAAGAATAACCTTTGCACCGTTTTCCATAAGATATTTGATTGTAGGAAGGGCGGCAACAATCCTTTTATCATTTGTGATTTCTCCGTCTTTAAGCGGAACATTAAAATCACATCTTGCAAGAACTCTTTTGCCTTTAACATCAATGTCTTCAATAGTTCTTTTGTTTAATGCGTCCATAGTTTTTACCTCTCTATATCAATAAATTTATTACAATATAACCTATTCGCCGATGTCCCCCGCCTCTTAGGCGGCGGGGTCCATTTCAAGCGAGCTTGCCGGAGCGCTGCTCCGATTTAAAAAATTGACCGATATAATTATATATTATTTTATCCTGTATTGCAAGAAATAATTAGTAAAACAGGATAATATTTATATAAAAAAGTGCCGCAGCTTTTCAGGCTGCAGCAAGCTTAAATAATTTAATCGTTATCCTGCTGCTCACAGGGAGAGCAGCTATTGTCACGCTCGACAGGGAAAAACTCATCAACCGGGAAATCTATTGATCTGAAGGTTTCGCAGGGATTTGATGTGTTGCAGTTACATTCTCTGTCCGGAATACAATAATCATAAGCAGGGATAAGTATCTGTGCATCCCTTTCCATCTGAACAATTGAGAACAGACCGAGTGTAACAAGTATTGCCTTTGACGCACCGCATGACGGCAGTGTATCCTCTATGGAACTGAGTATCGACTGCGGGAATGATGTGCAGATTGAAACATTGCAGTCGCAGCTGTCGCATATGTCTGTTGAAAGTATAACGGGATCAACCGCCTGCACCTTGGCAACGGGATTTGTGTATTGCGGAGCTACAGGGCAGTCAATCGCTTCACTTATCGGATTTGATACAAAAACCTTGACATTTCCGTCGCTGCCGTAAAGAATACATTTTTTATTAAACTGCGCAAATCCTACTGCAACCTGCGGTGTTGTGCACGGTGCTGAATAAGTATCAAAGCACAGTCTGAAATAGAATGTGATATCGACACTGTAGAAGCCCCTGTTAAAAGGAACCTCCTCAACATCAATGCTTACCTCTTCAATACAGCATTCTCTTGTTTTTACCGTGACTGCCTCATCAATAAGGCGCTGGCTTTTTGAAAAAAATGTAACCCTTAAATCTTCCAGACAATCCTTGCTTACACAGCTGTCAAAAATTCGCTTTGTATCAATGCAGACTGTCTCGTTTATTCGTCTTTCTCCTGTCTCTAAAATAGGATTATCAGGCATAACAAAACTCCTTTGTAAAATATTGAAGTAAACTTCAGTATCATACTATGAAGGAGCTTTGTAAATGTTAATTGTTACAATGAAATTTCATTAACAGTCAGCTTTGATATATAAGGCGCATAGGTATCCTGATTATCAAACTTATTATTTCCGCTGTTTGAAAGTGTTATAGTGTTGTCCCCCGCCTCTAAATCAACATAGCAGGTAACGGTCTTGTAAGTATCCCAGCTGTATGTACTGCGGCAGTAAACATCCTGCGATTTGCCGCCGGCGGTGACGGTAACATACCTTTCAATCAGGTCAACATTATAATCATGCTTTCCGCCCTCATCATTGTTCGCGTAAGTGATTGTAAGAGCGTATGTGCCTTTGTTTTGCGCATTGACCGTAAATTCGGCACTGCCTGATTTACAGCTTATACCATCTATATAATACGGCGTCTCATCAACAGATGCATTATATTTAACGCTTGCGCTGCCGTTAAGCTTTGCCCATTTAGGATAAAGCACTGCGACAGGCTCAACGGTTTCCCCGGCCTTTTCTACAGATATTCCGTTTAAATATTCAGCCTCAATGTCAATATAGTTAAGACCTCTCATAAGATAAACGCTGTTTGCCGAATAATCGTTTTCTCCCGATGAAGTATTGACCAAATCAAATTTATTTGAATTTACATATGCGGTACAGCTGTATTCATCCGAAGCGGCAGCTTCAATGTAATAATAACCGTCCTCAGGGGCAACAACAAGATATGACTTAACCGAGCCTGTTGTTCTGTCCGCGTCGGGCAAAACGGCAATACTTTCCTCTGTAACCTCACTTGAAACGACAAGGCTGTCAAGCACAAAGGTGCCGGTTAAATGTTTAATAACAAGCTTGTTTTTGCCTTTCTTAAGATGAACGGATGAAAGTGTAAGGAAATCCGTATATTCGCTTTTTATAGTGTTTGGCAAGGTTAATTCATACGATACACTGCCTCCGTCAATTTCCATTTCAAGTGCCGCGACTGAATTTGTTCGGTCATCGGGGCTTTGCATGTTATTATCATCATATTCGCCGTCATTTCCGTTGCCGTATATAAAATCAAGATTATAATATCCGTCGCTCGGCACCTCAAATGTCAGTGCAACACCGTCTCCGTCTTTCTCTATTCCGCCGACCATTCCGTCGATTTCGCCGGTTGTGGCATAAGCGCTGTCATATGTATAGGCGTCGCCGAGTATTTCACCGTTTTCAAATTCAAAGCGTTCAATGAAAATATCATTTTCATAATCCTCGCCCGCTTCTTCAACAGCCTCAACCGTGATATGGTAAGCATCAGCCTCGTCCATATCATTCATATCAATAACAAGCTTTGACGAATTGAGCGTTTTATAATAGGTTTTAAGATTAACGGTATTGTCAACAACACCGGAAATACCTTTATATACCACTTCATCAATGCTTATTTTAACCGTTTTTCCGTATAAGTCGGTAGCATTAATATTTTTAAGCTTAACCACTGCGCTGCCGTCACGACCGCCGCAGATAATATCAACCATGCTTTCGTCATCACTTATTGTTACAAGCCCCATAAAGCCCTTTGAGGACAGCTCGGCCTCACCCTTAACAGCCTTGCCGAAATTTGATTTAAACAAATCCTGATAGCTTATGTCAACGGTTTCTCCCTGCATATCGGCATACCAGCGATATAACCACCAGTTTGAGTTGGGGGAGTTGTCGTCAGCCGAAACATCACAAAGATTATTTGCAAGGCGCCAGTATGCGTTATCTGCATAAACCTTGCTTGTTTCAATCTGTGTTATATACTGAAGCATTTTGCCCGGCATACCGTTATCCTGCATTCTGCCGTATTCGGTAACTATTATCTGCAGCTCACTTATGCCAAGCTCGGCTTCAATATTTCTGTAATCGCTGACATGACTTTGCCAGTGATAAACAGAGCTGTCGTTAAGCTCGTGATAAATCATTATTTCGGGAACGCAGTCGTTTTCGGTACAGTAGGAAAGAAAGGCATATATTTCGTCACTGTCATAATCGCAGAAGCCGGGGCCTCCGATAAGAGCATTCGGATTTATTGACTTAACAAGGTCATAAGTCATTTTCCACGCTTCAAAAAAATTCGCGGCGCCTGTATCATTATATTCGCCGTAAACACCGTATTCGGCATCCTCACTCTGCTTTGTTTCACCGAACCATACGCCATTGTCACATTCGTTATAAAGACAATAAACAACCTTGTCACTGTACTGTGTCGAAGAAAGATATTGCACGCTTTCTCTTACCCTTGGCAGAAAATCGTTTTCAACAAATTCGTGCCAGTCATAAGTTCCCTGTGAACGCTGCTTTTCAATATCATCATACTCATAATACCAGGTTGAATATGAATCCTGCAGATAAACAACATAATAATCGGCATTTTCAATCTGTGGATAAACATGGCTTAAATCGCCTATCGGGTGCTGCAGACCGTTAGGCACCTTTGCGCTGACTGATGAAATGTCAATGCTTTCAGTCATATTGTATGACGGTACTCCTTCTTCAGCCAAGCCGTAAAGATAGCCTGAAGCGCCTGTTGTAACACTGCCCGTTTTTGTGCTTAAATCAGCGGTTAAGCTCGGTGTGTAAAATATCGCGAAAGCGCCCGCGGCAATTACAATCAAAAATATCAGACAAGCGACAGTCGCAGTCAGCGCTTTTAAAAACTTTTTCATAATTTCCATAGCCTTTCCGGCTGCAATATTTTATTAAAAATCATTCATACGGCTTGCTGCAGCCGGGCAAGGCGTATAATGGAAATTCAGCCATCTCAAAATTATGCCGCAGGCAAATTTTGAGGGGTTCGTTTGCGAGCGCTCGCAGTGCGAGATAAAGGGAGCAAAAAGAACCGGCAGCGGTCAAAATGTTGGAGGGCAATACTTTGCCCGAACAAAATTTTGGGTACTGCAACCGGATAATATAATCGGATACGGATTAGTGTGAATTTTCACACTAATCACCATAGCCTTTCCGGCTGCAATATTTTATTAAAAATCGTCTATACGACTTGCTGCAGCCGGGCAAGGCGTATAATGGAAATTCAGCCATCTCAAAATTATTATGCAAGCGGATTTTAAGATTAAGTAAATCTTTTCAGTCTGATTTTAAATAATGTTATTCCTTTATAAAGCAAAGCTTCAAAGCCTTTTCCTGAACCTTGAAATTAACCTCGCTGTATTCAAAATTTTCACCGTCGCAGTTGCCCGGCAGATTGCTGCCGTCCGTCGAACGGATTTTGCCCGATTTTATGTATCCCATATGAACAAACCTGCTGCTTTCCTCGGTCAGCGTACCGTTGGAATATTTAGGTATGAGCGGCAAAGCCTTTGCAACTGATATACCGTCAACAAGCGCATAATCAAGAATACCGTCATCAAGCACCGAATCAGGGGCAGGGCAGAAGCCGCCGCCGTAATAGCTTGCATTGCAAATTGCAAACAAAGCATAATCCTTATTGTCACACTGCATTTTAAACTCCTCGCCTGTTACCTTGTCGACACAGTTGATATCATATGCAATGCTGTAATGCAGTGAACGCATAAGCACGGGAATAATTGCTATATTATATGACTGATGCCCCAAAAAAGGAGCTTTGGCGGCAATCCTTCTGCCTATGGTTTCAACAAGAGTATCAAGGCCATAGCTCATAACATTAATGCATTTTTCGCCGTTATAGTCAATAAGGTCAATAGGTCTGACATCGTATTTGATTTTACCGCTGTACAAGCCAAAAGCCTTAATTACATTTTCAACATTTATCTTTTTTGTGCCATATACCTTTTTGGCAAAATCATTTCCCGTGCCGAGAGGAAGAAGCATCATAGGCGTATCCTTGCCGGCAAGTCCGTTTGCAATTTCATGGACTGTTCCGTCACCGCCGCAGGAAACAATAACGCACCCTTGTCCGTACTTTTCGGCATATTCGGCGGCTATCCTTTTTGCATCGCCCTGTGCCTTGGTTTGCTCAATAATCATTTCATCATCAATAAGCCGAAATGTTGACTGAATACGGGAAAAAATTTTCTTTTTATCATCATTACCCGCAATAGGATTTACGACAAAAACATATTTCATTTTAGCACCCTCTTTTCAAAGCTTGAATAAATCACAAAATTCTTGTTCCGCCAATCGGTCTTATAGTCAAAACATAACAGGAATCCTTACCGAAAACGCTTTCCATCGCAAGGCGGTATTCGTCAAGCATATCATTAGGAACAAACGCCTGAATGGTTCCTGCAAATCCGCCTCCGTGAACACGCCATGCCCCCCTGCCCTCTAAAATCTGCTGGCTTATGCAAAGTGCAAGCGAAAGCTTCTGCTCATTCGGCGATTTGGTTGAATAAACATTTTGATTATATAAAAACGATGACATACCCGATGAGATAACAACATTTTTAAACTGCTCAAAATCATTGTTTTCAAGAGCGGCTATTGCATTGTCAACCCTTTTGTTTTCGTTAAAGAAATGGCAGGCACGCAGTATCGCGCGGTCGCTTACCTTACCGAGAAGCTTTGGTATATGCGCATAAAATTTATTTTCATCAACCCGGCGCAGGACCTTTTCCCCCATAGCTTTTGCCACTGCTTCCATCTCGCCCCTTACAGCGGCATAATCATCTGTTAAATCGCTGTGACTGCCGTGCGTATCAACAATACAAAGGCTGTGTCCGGATTTTAAAAAATCGTAATCAATTTTCCTGATAAGAGGATTTTTCGTGCTTTCAAAATCAATGGTTACAAATGTACCGACTGATGACGCCATTTGGTCAAGCAGACCTGACGGCTTGCCGAAAAAAACATTTTCACTGTACTGTGACGCCTTGGCGATTGTAACAGCGTCGATTTTGCCGTCGTTAAAAAGGTATGAAACTATCGTGCCGATAAGCACCTCAAATGCGGCAGACGATGAAAGTCCCGAGCCCCCCATTACATCGCTTGCGGTGCAGGCGTCAAAAGCGCCGATGTTATAACCCCTGCCGTGAAGCGAGGCGATAACGCCTTTAATCATTGATGACGATTTGCCGTATCCCGACGCAGACGGCTCAAGGTTTGAAATATCAATGCTGTTAAGACCGTGCCCTTCGGATTTTTCACGAACGGTATTGCCGCCGCTTTTGGCAGCAACGGCTATGGCGTCAAGATTTATTGCTGCCGCAAGCACCTTGCCGTTATTGTGATCTGTATGGTTGCCGCATATTTCGGTTCGTCCCGGCGCGCTTAAAAGCATTACATCGCGTTCATCGCCGAAAAGCTCTATAAACCTTTTCAATATTCTTATGTATCTCGGCTTTTGATAATCAAGTGCTTCGTCACTTATATAAACGCTTTTAAAGCTTTCATCAAACCTGCCTTCATTAACGGCGGATATAATTTCACTCGGTTTCATATGCTACTCCTTATTTTATATTTTTACAGAACAATTTTATATTTTTCTTTTTCGGAATAAATTAACAGAGTCTGATTCATCTGTTTTGATTTTATGCCGTAAAAAACATTAAACAATATTACAGATATACCGGTAAAGCCTATAATTATCATAAGCAAAATAATAAACTGAACAGAAAACGGATTATATATTGCCGAGCCGATTTTTGTATAGATAAACAGCCTCGGTGCAAATCCTATAAGACTTAGAAAGGTATAGTAAACAAAATCATACTTGAGCGAGCCGTAATACTTTGATACCATACCAAGCGGTATAGACGGCAAAACTCTTGAAACACAAAGCACATAAGGGTTGCCTGTGCCCTTAAACTGTATCCAGTCCCTTATAAAATGAAGCTGCTTTATTCCCAAAATCATACCGGTCCATCCGCCGCCTATAAATTTGCCCTCAAAATATTTAACGGTAAAGAAGAAAAAGCAGAAAACAATATTTATTATAACAGCCTGCGAAAGCGGAAACACAATGCCCGAAATTACACAAAGAAAACCCATAGGTATAGGAAGCTGACATTTTGCAATATAAAGTGCGAAAATGCATATCACAATTTCTACATGCGAGTCGAGCTTAACAATGGAATCGTCTATCTGCTTGAGCACATTTATAAGCGTATCAAATCTTATTTCAAGCCTTGAATGATTATAAAGAACAATTGATAAAAACACTAAAAGGCCGACAGTAATCAGCAGGACAATCGCAGATATTAAATTTGTTTGATGGCGCTTTTGCTGTTTCACAATGTCATCTCCAAAACGGTTAATCTAATCGCACTCACGGTAATTGCCCAAAAACTCAAATTCGGGCAGTTCATCTGAAAGGGCGCAAATCAAATCAAGCGTTGACTCATCCCTCACGCTGCCGAGAACATCAACATAAAAGTGATAATTAAAGTTTTCATTTTCAATGGGTCTTGACTCAAGCTTTGTAAGATTAAGACCCGCCATTGAAAATCTGCCGAGTACCCTGTAAAGACTGCCTGTTTTATCGGCAGTTGAAAAAATCAGGGAAATTTTGTCGGCGCCGCCGCTTATAATAAGCTCTTTTGAAATAACTATAAATCTTGTTTCATTATTATTATTATTCTGAATATTTCGTTTTAAAATATTCAGACCGTATTTTTTTGCTGCAAGAGCGCTGCATATAACGCCTATATTATTTTTTTCACTTTGTGAAACAAATTTTGCGGCTGCAGCGGTGTTTGTATAATTTATTCCCGTAAAATCAAAGTTTTTTATAAAATTATGACACTGTGATAAAGCCTGCGGATGTGAATAAACATCTGTTATATCCTCATATCTTGTGCCTTTTTTTGCACATAGACAATGCTCTATTTTCAAATCATATGCGCCTACGACATAAAATCTGTATTTCATTATAAGGTCATAGGATTCATGCACCGAGCCTGCCGTTGAATTTTCGACGGGGATTACGCCGAATTTTGCATCACCCTTGTCAACCGCCTCAAACACATCCTCAAACTGTCGGTAAAATTTAATCGGCGAATCCGGGAACAGCTTATTTGCAGTAACGCCGCTGTAAGCGCCGTCAACTCCTTGGCATGCAATAAACTTGCCGTTTGCGCAAAGGCTTTCACTGCTGAGTGATTTTTCAATCAGTTCTCTCAATTCCTTTCCGCCGCCTATTATTTTATGCTGCAATGCCCGTGAAGCATCCATTGTGGCCGAAAAAACTGTCTTAATTGTTTCGCCGTGCTCGCCGCATTTTTGAGCAACATTCTGCAAAATTTCCTGTTCACGCTGTTCGTTGAGCACGGGAAGCCCGCGCTTAACCTTATACTTCGCAACCTCCTCGGCAATACTCATTCTTTTGAGCAAAAGAGGTATAAGCTGCTCGTCAATATTATCTATTTCTTTTCTCAAGTCAAGTAAATCCATTAATAAAAATCCTCTTACACCATTAAATCAAGAAGCCCGAATGCAACTGCCGCCTCAATTACAGGCACAGCCCTGACAACTATACAAGGGTCATGGCGGCCTTTAATAACAAGGCTTTCCTCCTTCATAGTTTGAAGATTAACGCTTTTTTGCGGCTGTGAAATTGACGGCGTGGGTTTAATCGCGACCGACAAAATAAGCGGCGCGCCGGTAGTCATTCCGCCTAAAACTCCGCCGTTGTTATTACTCATAAGCGATACCTTATTATTTTTCAGGCAATACTGATCATTAGCGTCAGAGCCCTTCATTTCGCCAAATGAAAAGCCTGCGCCAAACTCCACTCCCTTAACGGCGGGTACGCCGAAAAGTATTTCGGAAAGCCTGCCCTCAACGGTCGAAAACATATTTGCACCAAGACCGACAGGCAAACCGACCGCGGCACATTCAATAATTCCGCCGACGCTGTCACGGTTCATTCGCGCATTTTCAATCTCATTTCGCATAGCTTTTTCCGCCGCGTCACCGATGACCGAAAACGCACTTGAAGACAGCCTTTCAAGCAGCTCTTTATTAACATTGAGGTAATCAAAGCTGCAATCGTTTACACTGCCGATTTTCAATATATGCGCACCTATGCTTATTCCTTTTTCGGCAAGTATCTGCTTTGCAACAGCACCCGCAAATACAAGCGGAGCCGTCAGCCTTCCGCTGAAATGACCGCCGCCTCTTATATCATTGGCACCGTTGTATTTAATAAATGCCGGATAATCGCTGTGTGACGGACGGGGAGTAGTCATTACATTGCCGTAATCAGCGCTTTTTGCATTTGTATTTTCTATAAGCATTGCAAGCGGCGCACCTGTAGTAACGCCGTTGAGCACGCCGGATATAATATGAGGTATGTCCTTTTCAAGCCTTGGCGTAGAGGTTTTATCCTTACCCGGAGCGCGCCTTAACATATCGGCATAAATTTTATCCATATCAAGCTTAACGCCTGCCGGCAGACCGTTTATAACACATCCGACAGCCTCGCCGTGACTTTCACCGAATATTGATAATCGTAAATTTTTACCTATATCAGATGACATATGCCTTACCTCCGAGCATATTATAATCATTAAAAAATGACGGATACGATTTGTTTATACTTTCAGCGTCATCAATTAACACTCCGCCGTCGATATAAAGCCCCGCGACTGAAAAAGCCATAAGAATTCTGTGGTCATTAAATCCTTTCAATTCAGCGCTCTTAAGCCCTTTCCCGCCGCTGATAATTATGCCGTCGGATGTTTGCGCGGCATCAGCACCGATAAGCTTTAAATCGGTAACGATACTTTTTATCCTGTCGGATTCCTTATACCTTAATCTTTCGGCGCCCTTAATAACCGTTTTGCCGTCTGAAAATGCGGCAAGCACCGCTGTTATCGGAACTAAATCCGGTATGTCGGTACAGTCGATAACCGTGCCCTTAAGCTCTCCGCCGTAACACCTCGCGCTGTTATCGGTAACCTCAATTTTTCCGCCGAAGGCTTTTATAATATCAACAATCGCCCTGTCGCCCTGCACGGAATTAATATCAAGCCCCGTTACTGTTACATCGCCGCCGAGCGCACCTGCGACAAGGAAAAATGCCGCCTGTGACCAGTCCCCCTCAACAGTATAATTTACAGGGTTATATTTCTGATTACCGTGAATAAGATATCCGAAATCGGTTTCGGTAACATCAACGCCGAAATCAGACATAACCTTAACGGTCATATCAACATAAGGCTTTGATTGCAAAGGATTATTAAGAACAATCGCACTGTCGCCGTCAACGCGGGAAAGTGCTAACAAAAGACCCGTAACATACTGACTGCTGACATTGCCGTTTACACTGTAGCTGCCGTTAGTCAGCTTTCCCGAAATTTTCAGCGGCAGGCAGCCGTTACTTTCAGTCTTAACATTATGCTTTGGTAAAATATCAAGGTATTCACCTATCGGCCTTTGAGGCAATCTGCCCTCGCCGACAAAGGTTACCTCCCTGCCGAGAGCCGCAGCAAGCGGTATCATAAAGCGAAGCGTTGAGCCGCTCTCAAGGCAGTTAAGCACCTTCTCGTTATTCTTTATTGCGTTGATAACACCCACGGTAGCCTTCATATCATTTGAATTGATAATCGGCTTGACACTTCCGCCGCCGGCAAGAAATGAACATATAAGCGCTCGGTGCGCTGCCGATTTTGAAGGCGGTGCCTCAACTGTGCCGTTAAGGATTGACTTTTCAATTTTAACCTTATTCATCATTGACTCCAAACAGCTCCCTTGCCTGTTTCATTGAAACGGGCATAACAAAGCTGTCGCCTATTTTTTTGAGCATTGCAAGCTTTATTGTGCCGGCAGCGCGTTTTTTATCCGCGCTCATAGCGTCAACTATTTCAGCAACACTGTGAGTATCGCCGGTTTTCATATTGTTTTTATTTAAAACATTTATAATTCTGTCACAGGTTCCTTTTTCGGTTATGCCTGCCCTCTCGCCCGCAAGGCTAATCATTGCCATACCTATGCCGACAGCCTCGCCGTGGGTAACCGTTTCAAAGTTCCAGAGCTTTTCAATCGCATGACCGCAGGTGTGCCCGAAATTCAGCAGCGCTCGCTCACCCTGCTCTTTTTCGTCATTTTCTACAACACGCCTTTTAATGTCAATACATTCTTCAATCAAATCAACAATAAAATCTTTCGGGTTTTCATTTTCAAGCCTTTCAAACAATGCAGGGGACTTGATACACCCATACTTAATAACCTCGCCCATACCGTCGTTGAAAAAACGCTCGCTCAATGTTTCAAGAACATCAGGGTCAATTATAACCATGCTCGGCTGGTGGAAAGCACCGCAAAGATTTTTGCCCTGCGGCAAATCGACGCCTGTTTTTCCGCCGACCGACGAATCAACCTGCGCAAGCAGTGATGTAGGTATTTGAACAAATTTTATGCCTCTCAAATAAACAGCGGCTGCAAAGCCTGCCATATCGCCGCAAACACCGCCGCCGAGGGCTACCACACCGTCTGAGCGGTCAAGGCGCCTGTCAGCCATAAACTCAACCATATCAATAACGGTCGATGTCGTTTTTGAAGCCTCGCCTGCTTTGAAGATGTATGTATATACATCATAGCCCTGCCGCTCAAGCTGCGATTTTACATTTTCGCCGTATATGGGATAAACCGTATCGTCGCTTATAATCGTAAGCTTTCGGCAGTGAAGCACATTTTTAATAAGCTCGCCTGCTCTGCTTATAAGACCTTTTTCAATTAAAATATCATATCTGTCATTAACATTTACCGTCAGCCTTTTCATTATCCGATTTCCTCTTTAATCCTATTTCCCTTTTCCATAAGCTCACGAAGCTGCTGTGAGTCTTCGTTAATTATGTTATACTTAAATTTCATAAGGTTTGAAACAAGGTCGTCAATTTCCTTAACGAGAGCGTCCTTATTATCAATAAAAAGCTCGGTCCACATATCGGCATTAATGCGCGCGACGCGGCTGACATCTCTGTAGCTGCCCGCCGAATAGCCCGAATGCTGCGGCGCAAGAGGCGACAAAACATATGAACAGGCAAGCACATGGGCAATTTGTGATGTGAAAGCAATCATTTCATCATGATGCTCAGGGGTTGTAACTACGGTTCTTGCAAAGCCCATTTCCTTTGCAAGGCCTACAAGCGCGTCGGTTTTTACCCTCGGAGTGTTATCGTAGGGAGTGCAAATAAACGACGCGTTATCAAAAAGATTTGCAAGTGAATTGTCATAACCGCTGACCTCTCTGCCTGCCATGGGATGAGCGCCTATAAAATAGAAATCAAAATTTTCATCCTTAAGCTCACTGCATATTTTGGCTTTAATTCCGCACGAATCCGTAACAATGCTGTCTTTTTTAAAAAGCATTTTATGCTCTCTTATAAAAGGCACGATTGCATCGGGATAAAGATTAATGAATGTTATGTCAGATTGAGCGATTAAATTTTCAAGACGTCCTGCCTCGTCTATAACGCCGTCAGACAGCGCACGCTTTGTAACAGATTCGGTTCTGTTCCAGCCGAGGACTTTATGATTGGTATTCTTTTTTAATGTTTTTGCAAGGCTTGCACCGATAAGACCAAGCCCGATAATCAATACATTCATTTTCTTACTTCCGAGATTATATAAAAATAGATATTAATATAATAATATATAACTTTCAATAAGTCAAATACCAATTACATAAAAACCGTATTAATAAGCAAATCGTCTTAATTATTTTCGGCTGTTCAAAGCTGTCAAAAAGAAAAAAGGCTACGGAAAAAATCCATAGCCTTTTTTGAATTGTTTGTTATAATATTCCGCCGCCATCGTAATCAGGTCCGCTATCCAAGTCACCGCTTGAAGCGGAAGTAGTGATTGCCTCATCAATAGAAAGAACATAATTACGAACTTCAATTTCGGGTTTTGAATAATACTTTTTCATAATTAATTGCCCCCTTCTTTAACTACCTGATATTGAAACATTTCTGTAAACAGGATCGCCGCTTGATGTATTTGAATAAATAACATGTCTGCCGTCGCTATCCTCATAAATCGCATATGCTCGATAATCAAGCTCTGTAGCGTTAAGTGTGGCGGTTGTAATGTTAAGAACAAACTGTTCGCCGGTTGTGGAACCTGCTTTTAATCTGCTTACATTGCCGCTGTAGATAGTGAAATCTTCATCAGCTTTGGCGCTTGTGCTCTTTGCAACAAGGAAGCCTGTTTCAATAACTTCATATCCGTCAGGCACACCTACAGAACCAATTAACGTAACTTTAATTTGTTCACCGTTTGCGTCATAAACAGGAGCCAATTTTTCCAAAGCCGAAATAGTTACCTGTTGATTATTCGGATTAACTCTCTGACCGTCAAGGAATAAGAACGCCGGTGTTTCGTCCTCATACTCCCCGTCTGTATCAAGAACATATCCTCTGTCGCCCGCATCATAGAATGCCTGAGCTTGTTCTTTTGAAATAGCAACTACCGCAACCGTTTCGCAGGTATAGAACGAATAATTCTTTTCAAAGCTGATAATCTCAAATGTATAAGCGGTAGCGGTTTCTTCAATATCCCAATCATTAAGATAAGTAAATTCGATATCATCGCCTTGCTTTGCCCAGCAGTAAAATTCACTGTCACTTAAGGTTGTTTCACATATTATTTCTTTATTGTATGAATCTCTTCCGTGATAATTCGGGTCACCGCCAAACAAACAATCCTCAGGAGAATCATATACATTTATATAATAAAGGGAAGGAAGAGTTGAACTGTAATTTGCTGTGATTGTAATGTTTTTGTTTGTTGTAACCTCCTGACCGGCTGTGTAACCGTCTGAATAGCCGTCAAAGGTATAATACGCAAGCGCAGGAGCAGACTTAACGGTAAATGTTTGGTTTTCCGTATACTGAACATCAATTATCTTGCTGCCGTAAACATATGTGATTTTATATTCATCAACAGTTTCGGAAGCAGACACAGCTTCAAGCTCTGTATCGCCCTTAACAACAAATCCGATACAGGTTGCAGTTGTTACATATTTCATAATTGAGCCTGTTGAATTTGAAGGAGCTTTGTAGCTGTATGACCAATCATAGGTAACGGCGCCGTAATTTTCGCTTATATCAGTCACGTTTTGTTTAACTTCTTTGGTATCACCGACAACAATTACAGCCGTACCGTAGGGAACATCGGTTTCAATCACCTCGCCGTTAAGAGTGATGTCATATGTCATCGCCGTATTAAGCGCAGCGGCTAAAGCCGAATCAAGCTCGCTCTGGCTTTCGTAATTAACGCCGGTATAGTCAACGCCGTCAATCGTTACGGTCGCGGTGATATTCGCTTTAAGGGTATCAATCGCGTCAGCGTCATACTGGTCGGGGTCGTCATTAAAGGTTGCGGATAATGCAGCATCCGTCTGAATAAGTGTAGGAATCAGAGCGGCAATGCTTTGAGCTTCAGCCGTAACCGCATCCTGGTCAGCCGCGCGAACATCAGCCCTCTCATCTGTTGTCATATTATAATAGGTATAGTCTGCCAATTCACTTGCTATACTATTAAGAGCAGAAACCGAACAATAAGCGTTATTTACCGAATCGCCCGACATTGCGGTTTCCAAAGCGGCAAGGTTTGTGTTATACTCCGTCCAGTCAGCAAGAAGCGTCTGAGAGCAAAGGTCGCAGTTACCGTCATCATCCGCATCAACGCATGCCTCAACATAAGCTGTTACATCGCCTTGGGCACAGGTAACGGTGTGGGTAGTTGTGCCGTCAACAGGAGTATATACATAGGTGTGACCCGTCGCGGACACATTATCGGCAACCTCAGTGTAGCCGCAGCCGCGGTCACAGGTATAGGTTGTGTAGCCGTCTGATGTGCAGGTGGGCTGAGTCACAACAGCCGTGCAGCTGTGAGCCGACCTGTCAGTGCTGAGCTCAAGAGACGATTTAGCCGATTGAAGCGAAGCCAAAAGGTTAGACTGTGTTGTTGTGTTATATTCCGAATAATTGCACAGGTAAATTTCAGCGGCAAGAAGCGCGTTTTTATATGTTTGCCAGCTTTCATCGGTATAGCAGCGTGAATCAAGATTTTCGGCAGCATATGAATCATAAACCGTACGAAGCGACGATTTGTCGGATACGGTAATCAAAATGTTTGTCGCAATCGACGCGCGGGCATACGTACTGCCTCCTACCGGGGGAGAATATTGGAGCGTATGGGTCGCGTTGACATTTGTTCCCGCATTGGCAGTGCCGCCGAGAGTGATATAGCCTGAATGCTCTTCTACGGAATCCATCACGCTGATAGTACTGTCGGTGCTTCTTATATACATATTACCGCTTGATGTCGTAACGGTGTGGGTATCGAGTGCGCCGCCGGTATTTTTTTTATCGTCATAAAGGTTGCTGACAAACAGCTTTATCGAATAAGCGCCTGTTGAAGAATCATAAGTTACGCCTTCGTTCTTATCGCTGCTGATGTCAAGGTAATAATTTATCGCGTTTGAGGTAACGTAAGCCGTACGGTCGCCGTTCTTTTTCCAAGAGGCTGTGCCGTAATAACCGACAACCTTGTCGGCGGCAACCGCGTCGCTTGTCATACCGGGGATTGTAAGAACATAGCTTGATTCGGTTACACCCCGGCTTGTGTCATAGGGAGCAAACATATAAGCGAAGTTCGCGTTGCCGGAAGCCGATTTTTGTAAATCAGATTCAGAAGAAAATTTAAGAGAGCCGCCGCTTGAGGTTCCGTAGGAGTCAACCGCCATAACCTCAAAGTTCACCTCACGTCTCTTCTGATTAGTCACATTATTGTTATAGTTAAAAGACGCGACGAGCGTATGACCGGCAACGGGATTTGCCCTGACGGCAAGCTTGTGCGTTTCATAGGAACCGTCGGTGAAAGAGAATATAAGCGTAGCGGTGCTGTCGGTAGTGGTCAGGTCAATAAAGCCGTAGCCTCCGCCCATTTGGCCTGTAAGCTTACCGTCTGATATCGTAATCTGCGCGCCCGTATCGGAAACATAAATTTTGTCAACGGTTTTTTCAGACGAGACGGAAACATTTGTATATTTTTCGCCGTTCACGGTCGCGTCGGCTATTATATCACCTTTCATCATATATGAATAATCCGAATCGGCAGAGCCGTTATAAGTGCCGTGAACATAGATAACAGGGTCTATATCAACATAGCCTGTTACCTCATAATCGCCGACATACGCCTCGTCATTTGAGAAGGTATAACCGGCAAAGTCATATACAAACCAGTCCTTTGTTCCCGACCAGTTGTTGATTGTGCTGTTGTCGGAGGTACCTACAAGACCGAGATAGAACGAAGTAACATTGGTAAAATTCGATGTGTTGACCGCACCGCTGTAAATCTGACTGTCGTTCAGGGTTACAGTAAATGTGCCGTTATCGTATTCAAGGACGATTGTATAATTAACACCCGTCGAAATTGAGCAGGCAGAGCTGTTCACAACAGAGCCGTCGATTGAAAGCTCACCCGCCTGCGTAATATACATAACAGTAGCGTTGCCGGTATCGCCCTGTGAGTTAGCCGTTTGACTGCCGAGTGAAATGATGCCCGCGGCGCTGACCGATGTATTAACGGTAAAATTATAGCTTAAGCCCCAGGCGCTTTTGCCCGAAAGGCTTGTAAGGCTGCCGCTGAGCGCGCCGTCCGTATCAGCCCAATAATCGCTGCCGGAGCTTACAGTGCCCCAGTTGTTGTTGGCCAAATCGCCTTCAACGCCCAATGAATCCGACACCGAGCCGTTATTAAACTCATAATGGAACAGGTCAGTCACATTTTTGGTCGTGAAAGCAAGAGCATTAAAGGCGACAATCGGAACCGATGTTACAACCATTAATGCTGCAAGAGCCAGTGAAAGAACTTTTTTAGAGAGTTTGACTTTCATAATTTTTCCTCCTATACAAACAGGCACAAACGCGACAGCAGCCGTCTTCGCGCGCCACGCCTCTGACCCGGCGGCCGGCACACGCTTGCAGGGTGCAGCGTTTAACGCCTTTGACAAAAGGGCATAACAACCCCTTTGCTTTTTATTTACAGATTTATTATAATACACGAGAACAGCTATGTCAATTACTTTCTTTAAATTTTTATCGACAAATTTATGCAAATTTTTGAACGAAAAAGTTTACAATTTGTTTACAATTTTTGTCGCGCATAACGACGCTGTATTGATTAATCAGTCGGCTGAAGAATGGATTATTTTAAAAAAATCACACTAATCCGATTCAATAAGGAGCATTGCACTGTCATTCAACATTTCGGTGGGAGATTGTTCTCCCGGCGAAAAACGCAAGCAAAGCCCGCCGCCTCTATACGCGGGGGCCATCTTTCGTTCAGCTATATTTTCTTTGTGTAATTTTATACAATTTTTAATGCATATTCTGTATATTTTTGAATATTTATACAAACTTAACAAAAAGGGTTGAAATCGGCAAAGGGTATTATTATAATGGTTATCAGTCAATATTTTAATATAACCTATTCACTGAGGAGCTAACGCTCCCTGCGAAGGCTGCAATCGTTTTCAAGCTCCGTTTCAAGCGAGCTTGCCGGAGCGCTCTGCGATTTAAAAAATAAATTACCAAAAGGAGATATAAATTATGGCTAAAGAAATAAAAAAGGTTGTGCTTGCATATTCGGGCGGGCTTGACACATCAATCATTATTCCCTGGCTTAAAGAAAACTACAACAACTGCGAGGTAATCGCTGTATCCGGCGATGTAGGTCAGGGCACGGAGCTTGACGGTCTTGAAGAAAAGGCAATCGCAACAGGAGCGTCAAAGCTTTATGTGCTCGATTTAAAAGACGAATATGTTGAGGATTACATTTTCCCCTGCCTTAAAGCAGGTGCCGATTATGAAACATATCTTCTCGGCACATCGCACGCACGCCCCTGCATTGCAAAGGCTCTTGCGCAAATCGCAATCAAGGAGGGCGCCGACGCTATATGCCACGGCTGCACGGGCAAGGGCAACGACCAGGTCAGATTTGAGCTGACGCTCAAGGCGTTCGCGCCGGAAATGGAGATTATTGCTCCGTGGAGAATTTGGGATATTAAATCGAGAGATGAGGAAATCGAATATGCCGAGGCTCACGGCATTCCTCTCAAAATAAACAGGGAAACCAATTATTCAAAGGACAAGAATGTATGGCACCTTTCGCACGAAGGACTTGACCTTGAGGACCCGGCCAACGAGCCTATGTACTCAAAGGAAGGCTTTCTTGAGCTGGGCGTTGCTCCCGAGCAGGCACCCGACGAGCCGACTTATCTTACAATACACTTTGAAAAGGGCGTCCCCACCGCGGTTGACGGCGAGGAAATGAAGGCGCTTGAGATTGTTGAAAGACTCAACGCGCTTGGCGGCAAAAACGGCATAGGTCTTCTTGACATTGTTGAAAACAGGCTTGTAGGTATGAAAAGCCGCGGCGTGTATGAAACACCGGGCGGCGCGATACTTTACAAGGCTCACGAGCTGCTTGAAATGATTACGCTTGACCGTGAAACATCGCACTTCAAAAAGCTTGTCGCACAGAAATTCGGCGAGCTTGTATATAACGGCTTATGGTTTACTCCTCTGCGTGAGGCACTGTCCGCTTTTGTTGACAAAACGCAGGAAACCGTTACAGGCGATGTAAAGCTTAAGCTGTATAAAGGTAATATTATCAACGCCGGCATAACATCGCCTTACACGCTTTATGATGAAAACATCGCGTCCTTCGGCGAGGACGGCGGTGCTTATAATCAGGCTGATTCCGCAGGCTTCATAAATCTTTTCGGGCTGTCAATCAAGGTAAAGGCTCTGCTTGACAGACAGAGGGATAACGGCAACAGCTGAGTAATTATTAATTACATTATTAATCATCAGCCGGGAGGATGATATCCGCCCGTACACAAAACATTAAATCCGAACAAGGGAAATGCTATGGCACAATTATGGAAGGGCAGGTTCAAAAAGGAGCTTGCCGAGGAAACAAATGATTTCAACTCCTCGATAAAATTCGACAGCAGAATGTTTGAGGAGGATATAAGGGGCAGCATTGCGCACGCAACAATGCTCGGCGCCGCCAATATAATTGAAAAGAGCGAAAGTGACAAAATCGTAAAAGAGCTTGAAAATATCCTTTCCGACATAAAGCTCGGCAGGCTTAAGATTGATATGCAGGCGGAGGATATTCACACCTTCGTTGAGGGCGAGCTGACAGCAAGGCTCGGTCAGACGGGCAAAAGGCTGCACACCGCAAGGTCGAGAAACGATCAGGTTGCGCTTGACATAAGAATGGTGCTGAAAAAGGAAATCGATGAGATTATTGAAAAGCTGAAGGCATTGGTGGGCGTTATCTGCAATAAGGCTGAAGAAAACAAGCAGACCATTATGCCGGGCTACACTCATCTTCAAAGGGCGCAGCCAATTACATTTGCTCATCAGCTTATGGCGTACTCATCTATGCTTTGCAGGGATATTGAAAGGTTAAGGGACGCCAAACGCAGAATGAATGTTATGCCCCTTGGCAGCGGTGCTCTTGCAGGCACGACATATCCCCTTGACAGAAATATGGTTGCAGAGCTTCTCGGCTTTGACGACATAACGATTAACAGCCTTGACGGCGTATCCGACAGGGATTTCTGCATTGAGCTTGCAGGCGCGCTTTCGCTGATTATGGTGCATCTTTCAAGATTCAGCGAGGAAATAATATTGTGGTGCAGCTGGGAATTTAAGTTCATTGAGCTTGACGACGCGTTTTCAACCGGCTCAAGCATTATGCCGCAGAAGAAAAATCCCGATATCGCGGAGCTTGTAAGAGGAAAAAGCGCAAGGGTGTTCGGCGACCTTACAACACTTCTGACGGTTATGAAGGGTATCGCGCTTGCCTATAACAAGGATATGCAGGAGGATAAGGAGGCAATATTTGACGCAGTTGACACTGTTAAAATGTGCCTTAACGCATTTACTCCGATGATTGACACTATGACCGTTCTTAAGGATAATATGCGTGCCGCCGCCGCAAAGGGCTTTATTAATGCAACCGACTGCGCCGATTATCTTGTCGGAAAGGGTCTGCCGTTCAGGGACGCGTACAAGGCTGTCGGCGAGCTTGTTGCCGTTTGCATTGACAAGGGGCTTACTCTTGAAACACTGCCCCTTAACGAATACAGGGCAGTATGCAGCGCTTTTGATGATGATGTTTACACGGCAATCAATCTTGAAAAATGCGTTAATGACAGGCTCGTTATCGGCGGACCGAGTGAAAAAAGCGTTGATTTGCAGATTGCAAGGGCAAAGGAATTTATAAGCTAACTGTGTAAAAAAGCGGCTGAAAACTTATTTCCGTCGCTTTTTTTAATTGTATTTATTGACTGCAACCGTAAAAGATAGTATAATATAAACAATTTAATTTGAAAGGTAAAGGGTTATATGAGCTACAAAATTGTTGCTGACAGCTGCTGCGATTTAACTGATGATATGAAAGCATGGGAGTGCTTTGAGGTTGTGCCCCTTACCCTTGAGATAAACGACTACCGCATTTTTGACGATGACAAATTCGACCAGGATGATTTTATCAGAAGAATGAACGAAAACGGCGGTATGGCCAAAAGCGCCTGCCCTGCCCCCGAAGCTTTTAAAAAGGCTTATGAGGGCGACGCCGACGAGGTTTATGTTTTAACGATTACCGATAAATTAAGCGGCACCTACAACAGTGCCGTTCAGGGCAAAATGCTTTTTGAGGAGGAATTCGGCAGTACGAAGAAAATCCATATTTTCAACTCGCTTGCGACATCCGGGATTGAAACGCTGGCTGCCAAAAGGCTGAAATCGCTCTGTGAAAAAGGTATGGCGTTTGATGATATCGTCAGCGACACAGAGGATTATATCGTTAATCATACAGGCCTTTATTTCTGCCTTGAAAGCCTCAACGCTCTGAAAAGCAACGGCAGGCTGTTTGCACTTGCCGCTAAGGTGCTTGAAAAAATCAGGGTAAAGCTTGTGTGCAAAAGGACAAGCGAGGGCAACATTTCGCTTTCAGGTCAGGATTTGACAACGAACAGGGCTCTCATTAAAATGGCGGGCTTTGTTGCGGACGATGTAAAGCATACGGATTTGAGCAGTGAAACACTGATAATTTCTCATGTTTGCTGTGAAAAACGCGCAAGGTTTGTTGCCGACAAAATCACTGCAAAGGCTGATTTCGGCAATGTTATTATCTTAAAGGCTTCAGGTCTTAATTCGCTGTATGCATCCGACGGCGGTATCATCGTTTCATACAGCTTTTAATAAATAAATTCATTACAAAAGAGGTAATTTAAATGGAAATCAAGTATGAACTCACAGACACACCGAAGCCAAAGCCGCAGGGCAAGCTCGGTTTCGGCAACATTTTTACGGACCATATGTTCATTATGGACTATAAGACCGGCGAGGGCTGGCACGACGCGAGAATAGTTCCCTATCAGCCGCTTGTTCTCGACCCGTCGGCGCTTGTATTTCATTATGCGCAGGAATGCTTTGAGGGATTAAAGGCTTACAGGACACCAAACGGTAATGTTCAGCTTTTCAGACCTGACAAAAATGCTGAAAGAATGCAGTCAACACATGACAGGCTTTGTATCCCGCAAATCCCGGTAGAGGATTTTGTCGATGCGGTAAAAGCACTTGTAAGCGTTGAAAAGGATTGGGTGCCGAGCGAGCCTGAAACAAGCCTTTACATAAGGCCCTTCACCATCGCTACAGAACCGGTGCTCGGCGTTAAGGCTGCCGATGAATATAAATTTATCATCATCTGCTCTCCCTCCGGCGCTTATTATGAGGAGGGTATGAACCCTGTTAAAATCTATGTTGAGGATGAATATGTCCGTGCAACACCGGGCGGAACAGGCTATATCAAGTGCGGCGGTAACTATGCCGCATCCATCATAGCCTCCGAAAAGGGTCACAAGCTCGGATTTTCACAGGTTCTTTGGCTTGACGGCGTTGAAAGAAAATATGTTGAAGAAGTCGGCTCAATGAACATTATGTTCAAAATTGACGGGGAAATCTACACTGCACCGACGGTCGGCACGGTTCTTCCGGGTATAACAAGAATGAGCTGTATTGAGCTTCTCAAGTCATGGGGCTACACGGTTCGTGAGGAAAGATTTACCATTGATTTCGTTATGGAGGCTGCCGAAGCCGGTAGGCTTGAAGAGGTGTTCGGTACAGGCACCGCGGCTGTAATCAGCCCGGTCGGCGGACTCACCTATGAGGGCAAATCTATTGAAATCAATGATTTCAAAACAGGTGAGCTTACTCAAAGGCTTTATGACACGCTTACAGGTATTCAGTTCGGCACAAAGCCTGATGATATGGGCTGGATTGTCAAGGTTGACTGATAAAATCAAACAGCCCCGAATAAGGGCTGTTGTTTTTTCTATGAGAGAGATTGAATTTAAAATCACGCCTTCCGATAACGGAATGCAAATACGGGATTTCCTGCACAATTTCGGCGTATCCTATTCCCTGCTGACAAAGCTTAAAAAGCGCGAAAACGCAATATTGCTTAACGGCAAATTCGCAAGGGCGATTGATGCTGTGCACACCGACGATATTTTAAAAATAAGTATTGCAAACAGCGGTAAGATGCCCGAAAGGCTTGAAAACGAAAATGTATCTAAGATTTATAATGATGAGGATATCCTTGTTCTCAACAAGCCGGCGCTTATGCCCGTTCACGAAAGCCTTAACCATCAGGGCGATACCCTCGCAAACGCGGCTGCCTGTTATATGGAAAGCGACACGGCGTTTCGTGCCGTTTACCGCCTCGACAGAGATACAAGCGGACTCGTGCTTATTGCAAAAAACGAGCTTGCCGCGGCTAAGCTTGCAGGCAGGGTGAAAAAGGACTATTACGGTATTTGCAGCGGAATATTAAATGACGACGGTACGGTTGATCTGCCGGTTGGTCGTGAGCGTGAAAGCATAATCAAACGCTGTGTCTGCGAAAACGGTGAGTGTGCAGTTACCCATTACAGCGTAATATCACGCTGCGGCAATAACACCCTGCTGAAATTTCAGCTTGAAACGGGAAGAACTCATCAAATAAGAGTCCATATGTCACATATAGGTCATGCGCTTTTGGGCGATACTCTTTACGGGGACAGCAGCAAGCTTATAAGCCGTCAGGCGCTGCACTGCAAAACAATTTATTTTACACACCCTGTTACATTAAAACAGATGACCCTTGACTGTGATTTCCCCGAGGATTTTAAAGGATTGATATAATTGCCTGCATTTTCAACGCATTACATTTTTTCAAGTGAGCTTATTGAAAGCATAAGTAAAATATCGGATTTTACACTAAATAAAGACGCTCTTTTGATTGGCGCACAAGGGCCTGACATATTCTTTTTTCACAGGATTTTTCCGTGGCAGATTGGTAAATCTCTGCACAGATTAGGCTCAAAAATGCACCGCACAAAGCCGTCTGAAATACTTGAGGCTATGCGTATTTATTGTGAAAAATCCGCTAATCAAAGCATATCAAAATCATATGCTTACGGCTTTATAACACATTATGCGCTTGACAGTATATGCCATCCTTATATATACAGCCTTCAAAACAAAATAGTCAGTGAAGGCTTTTTCAAAAACAGTCATACCGTTCATAACGCAATTGAATTTTCCATCGACAGCTATATGCTTAACAAGCACCTGAAAATCGAAAAACCGTATGCATTCAACACAGAGGAAACCGTCAGCAAAAATCCCGAGATTTTAAATGAAATCGGCAGGCTTTATGCCTTTATAATATCTCGGCTTTATAATAAAAGGGTCAGTGAACAAAAAATAGTTACCGCTGTTTATGACACGGCATATGTTCAGAGGCTTACACTTGATAAACGAGCAGTCAAGCGTGCTTTGCTGACGCCTGTTGAGCTTTTGCTCGCACCTCTTACACATAATTATAAGCTTACCGCAATGCTTCGCCCGAGGGACTTGGAAAAAGCGGGAAAGTATGTTAATATTGAAAAAAGAATGTGGAAATATCCTGCTGCTGATATTGAGTGCGACAAAAGCTTTGACGAGCTTTTTGAGCTTGCAAAGCCTGCCGCGCTTAACATAATAAAGGCATTTAACAACAATATGTCACTGAAAAATGCCACAAAGGACAAATCATTTTTAACGGGAGTTGAAGAAATTGAAAACAATACCAAGCTTTCAGATTGACCACAACATATTAAAAAAGGGAATATATATAAGCCGGATTGACGACGATATTACAACATATGATATAAGAATGAGGGAGCCAAACAGAGAGCCGGTTATGACAAATGCCGCAATGCATACAATAGAGCACCTTTTTGCAACATATGTAAGGAACACCGAATTTGGCGATAATATTATATATTTCGGGCCTATGGGCTGCCGAACGGGATTTTATTTTTTGACACGCAGCCTTTCTGACGGCTACACAATAAATCTCATTAAAGAGGCTTTTCAATATATTGCCGACTACTGGGGCGTTGTGCCGGGCGCTTCGCCTAAAGAATGCGGAAACTGCCTTGACCATAACCTTGCTCAGGCTAAAGAGGAGGCAAAGACATTTCTCAAAATAATCAGGGACTGGTCAAAAGAGGATTTAAAATATCCCACGGCTCAAAATGAATAAAATAAAAAACATGATTTTATTCATGGCATTCCCGTAATAAAGCTTTTATATAAAACAGGTGCGGCATCACATTAGGTGGCGCACCTGTTTTAGGTTTGAGAATTTTCTAATCTTCAAATTTTCCTTTAAAATCGGGTTCAACAATAGGCAGACCAAGTGTTTTTACCGCTGCCTTTACAACCTCCTCCGTTATCTCCGCTTTTATGGGATTGCCGGTAAAGGTCATATAATAGATAACAAGTTCCTGTAATCTCGGGTCCATTTCATTGATAATTTTTACAGTATCATCATCGTTAAACACAAATGTAAACATTCTGACATGAGAGGTTTCAATAGGTCTTATCCAAAGCTTAAGCGAGCCGTCATCCTGCCAGGACGCTTTTGAATATGTATGATAATGCAAATCGCCGAGAGTTATCTCCGACACACGGTATTCACCGTCAAGTCCGACATCTATGGTGTTTTGATACTCCTTTTCACGCCAATAAAATTCAAGCCTGTCATCATAAAATGTAAGCTTCATTTCATTGATTTCACCGGGCTTTTTGTAAAGCATCTGTGTAATTGAAATCGTTACAACCGATACAAATTCACTGGTTTTGCATTTTATCAGTCTGCCGGAAATTTTCTGTTCAAGCTCACTGTTTCTTTCTGCTGCGGGCAGATCTGCAACAGTGCAGTTATCTATTGCAGTCATAAGCTCATCATAAGCTTCCTTATTTTCGGGCAGGGCTTCATAACCGAAGCATTGGGGAAAATATTTCCAAAACACCTTCATGATTTTATAGTCCTCTGCCTCGCCGCAGTTAAGCACAACAAGAGCATCATAGTCAGGGAACATAAAGCACCTTTGACCGAAAAGGCCGTCGGCACGATAGCTGTTGGCAATCGGATTGCGCCAGAATTGATAACCGTATCCCTCCATATTATCAATATATCCGTCGTGAACGGAATTAACCTGCTTTCTTGTTGCTTCTTTAACCCACACTTCAGGTATGAGCTGTGTGCCGTCAATCCACTTGCCGCCGTGAATATACGGCAAAAAGAATTTAGCGAGGTCCTCACTTGTCATATATAGGCCCCAGCCTCCTGCGTTATTGCCGTAACCGTCCGTTTCCCAAAAAGGTTTTTCAATCCCGAGCGGTTCAAGCATTCTCGGATAAAGGTAATCGATTAGGCTCATACCGGTTACCTTTGTAAGAATAGCCGAAAGCATAAATGTATTTTCGGATATGTAATTAAACTTTGTATTGGGCGGAAGAAGAAATGGTGCATTAAGGTAATTTGATATCCAGTCCTTCCCCCCTTTTTCTTCAAGAACGGTAATAAGCTTGTCGCTGTGCATTGTCAGCAGCATTCTTATTGTAAGCATTCTGTTAAAAGGCCTTTTGCTCATATTGTATTCGGGAAAGAATTTAACTACCCTGTCATTAAGATTAAGCAATCCCTCACTGACTGCAAATCCGATTGCGGTTGATGTTATTGATTTGCTCATGGAATAGAGCACATGAGGCATATCGGCACTGTACGGCTTGTAAAAGCCCTGTGCGCAGACCTTATCGTGCCTTACAACCGTAAAGCTGTGAAGCTTGAGATTTTTTTCGTTTATTTCATTCAAAAATGCAGTTATAACACTGCTGTCAACGCCGCAGGCCTCGGGCGTTGTATGTTCGAGCTTATAGCTTTCAAGCCTTTTCATGCTTTCTCTCCAATCACAAATTATGGTAATATTGTAACTCAAAAGCAGACGCTTTTCAATAAAAAACCATAAATTGAAATATAAAATAAATATAAACTGATATTGACTTTTATTTATTAAATATTATAATTAAAATAAGTAATTGTATCTTTTAACAATAATTTTGAGGCAGAAGTATGAGCAAACCGAAAAAAGCATTATCTTTAATGCTTGCAATAATGTTTTTCATATTTGCTTTCCCGATTAACGCATCGGCAGCAACACAATCGCAATTAAGGAGCAAGGTGGTTTCCGTCGCTCAGTCACAGGTCGGATATACAGGCTCGTCAACATATTCAAAATACGGTGAATGGTACGGGTATCAGGGCGGCTGGTGCACAACCTTTGTGCTGTGGTGCTTTAATCAGGCAGGGACAAGCTGCAACGCTGATTTATACGGCAATATTGTACCGAGCGGCGGAAACTGCAACAGTATGATTAGCTGGTATTCTTCAAATGGTCGTTATTATAAGCAGGGCAGCTATACCCCGAAAGCCGGAGATCTTGTATTCTTCGACTGGAGCGGCAACGGTTCGTCACAGCATGTCGGTATTGTAAAATCCTTTTCGTCGGGCACGCTATATACGATTGAAGGCAACTGTTCGGGCTGCGTAAAATCAAGGGAATACACATCAGACGGCTCAAAGCCTTATAATAACATAAGCTCGGTTATGGGATACGGCGCACCCGATTACGCGTGCGTATCAGGTACAGGCGCCGCTGAAACGAAAAGCTCAGCCTCAACAACAAAAAAGAAAACTCAAACCACCGAAAAAAAACAGTCAACAACCGAAAAGAAAACAACAGCTCAAGCTGCGAAAGAGGACTCAACCGAAAAGGAAACAACAAAACAGCCTGATGTTGAAAGTCTTACAATCAGCGCATCAACATATGACCTCAAGGTTGGCGACACAGTCAAGCTGAATTATTCAACAGAGCCTGAAAATGCACCTGCGGTTATAGGTTATTTCTGCGATGATGAGGGCATTATAGAAATCGGCTCAGGCGGCGATATCAAGGCTGTGGGCGAAGGCAGCGCAACTGTTGTTGTATGCGCCAATAACGAGCTTTACAGCCAGTGTGATTTTACGGTTACCGAGGCAAAGGGCGCCGTAACAAGCACACAGTCATCAACAAGGAAAGTCGTCGGCACTGTTCAAAATACCGAAACCACCAAAGCAAGCGTTGAAAAAGTGCTTACAAACCTCGGCGTCAATGTTTCGGCTCTCAAGGAATACAGGCAGTTTTACATAATACCGTTGACAATAATCTGCTCAACCGCATTCATAAGCATTTTTGCAGCTTCAGTCAAGAGGATAAAAAAGAAAAAATGAGGTAGTCATATGGATAATAGAAAGAAAAAGCTGCTGTACAGCGGATTTTTTAAAAAAATCATACTGTCATTAATCGATATTGCATTGCTTGCGGTTTCAAACACTGCTATCTGGTACATAACAAATAACGGCAGCTTTGACGATAAGACGGGATACCAAGATGTTTTATTCAATGCATATCATGTTTTGCTGACAAGTATAGTCATAGTTTTAATAAACCACTTGTTCAATCTTTATAAAAGCGTGTGGTCATTTGCAGATATAACTGAAATTATATCCTGTGCATGGGCATCGCTTTTTGACGCTGCCTCGCTTTACATTATTGACAAAGTGCTTTTTCATATTATTTTGAAATATCCCGTATTACCGGCATATGCATATCTGCTGAATTTCATTTTTATAATTATTTTAACTATTGCCCCCCGTTTAGGCTACAGAGTTGTGAAAAACAACATGAAGCTGCTTACATTTTCCAATAATAAGTATCAAAAAAAGGTTATGATTGTCGGTGCCGGCTATATGGGAAATGTTATGATTAATGAGCTCAAATCTCATCAATATAAAAAATATGCGCCTGTTGTTGCGATAGACGATAACCCGGCAAAGAAAGGCAAATCAATATCAGGCGTTAAAATTGCCGGCTCGTGCAGCGAAATACCGCAGATTGCAGAAAAATATAATATAGATGAAATCATTATATGTATGCCTTCCGCAACAGCTTTAAGGCAAAAAGAAATTACTAAAATTGCCGTTTCAACAGGAAAGCCTGTAAAAACCACACCCTCTATGCAGGAAATTTTGCAGGACAGTTCAAAAATGCGTAAACTGAGAAATGTTGAAATTACCGACCTTCTTTCGCGTGAAGAAATAAAGCTTGACATTAAGGTTTGCAGATATTTAATCAACACAACAATACTTGTTACCGGCGGCGGAGGTTCAATCGGCTCGGAGCTTTGCAAGCAATGCGCACGCTATCAGCCTAAAACTATAATCATTTTTGACATATATGAAAACTGCGCATTTGAGCTTGCAAACGATTTAAAGGATAAATATGCCGGAAAAATAGACATACAGGTAAGAATAGGCTCTGTGCGTGATATAAACAGACTTGAGGAGGTATTTGAGGAATTTAAGCCTGATGTTGTCTTTCACGCGGCGGCCCACAAGCATGTGCCTCTTATGGAGGACTCCCCCTGTGAAGCAGTCAAAAACAATGTATTCGGAACATATAATGTTGCACTGACCGCCGACAAATTCAAGGTTTCAAAAATGGTTATTCTGTCAACGGATAAAGCCGTAAACCCGACAAATGTTATGGGGGCAACTAAACGCATAACCGAGATTATTGTTCAGTATATGAACCAAATAAGCCGTCACACACAGTATGCTGCCGTTCGCTTTGGCAATGTGCTTGGCTCGCACGGCTCTGTAATACCTATATTTAAAAAACAGATTAAAAACGGCGGTCCCGTCAGGGTAACGCACCCCGATATAACAAGATACTTTATGACAATCCCCGAAGCAGCGCAGCTTGTATGTCAGGCAGGCGGTCTTGCAAAAGGAGGAGAGGTATTTGTTCTCGATATGGGAGAACCTATAAAAATTATGGATTTGGCTGAAAATCTCATAAAGCTGTCAGGCTTCAGTATTGATGAAATAGGTATTGAAATTACCGGATTAAGACCCGGCGAAAAGCTTTATGAGGAGCTTTCAATGGACAGTGAGCTTGAAACCCGGCAGAAAACGGCAAATGAAAAAATATTCGTTAATCTGCCAATCGCCATTGACGAGGGTAAATTTAACGATATGATGAATGAGCTGAAAAACATTGACGAAAGCAATGTAAGGCAAAAGCTTATGAAGTATGTAACAAACTATCACCCTGCTGATAATTAACGGATGTAAAATATATTTACAGATTCATCCCAGTATTGCTGCACTTCGTGTATCAATTTAATGGGAATAAACATAAATTATTAAAATTAAGGAGAGATTAAAATGCTTTTCAAACCCGAATTTGATGAAAACGGCAGAAAAACACTTTGTGAAAGAAACGGAGTAAACCCTGAAATGCTTATGGATATTTATGTTAATAAGCTTAAAAAGGGCGATACCTACAAATGTAGGCTTGAGGGGGATGAATGTGCTGTTCTTCTTCTTTCCGGCAAGGTCAATTTCAACATTGCAAACGGCACTGTAAATGAGGATTGTCAAAGAGAAAACCCTTTTCAGAAAACGCCTTATGCAGTGCATTTCTGCAAAAAAACATCCGCCTGCGTTACTGCGCTTGAAGACAGTGAAATACTTGTTCAGATAACAGATAACGAAAAAGAATGGGAACCTGTTTTCTATAATCCGGACAACTGCCTGTATCAGGAGTTCGGGAAAGGACAGTGGAACGGTACGGGTCACAGAATAGTTTCAACAATGTTTGACCTTGATAACGCTCCGTATTCAAATATGGTTATGGGTGAGGTGTTCAACCAGCCGGGCAGATGGTCAAGCTATCCGCCGCATCATCATCCGCAGCCTGAGCTTTATTACTATCAATTTGATCATCCCGAAGGCTTCGGCGCAGGCTTTGAGGGCGATACACCGTATAAAACCGTAAACGGAAGCTGCCTTTGTATTCGCGGCGGCAACGCTCATCAGCAGGTCACTGCGCCGGGCTATGAAATGTATTATGTTTGGCTTATCCGTCATCTTGACGGCGACCCATGGGACAAAACAAGAATTTATGTTCCGGAATATGAATGGCTCGCAAATGCCGATTAATTATACATTTAGCGTATAATTACGCAATTACATTTTTTGTTTTTATTGACTTTATGCGATTAATATGATAAATTACAGATAATAGGCATTATGCCTTGTAAATTATGCTTGGAGGACTACATAATGAAAACAATAAAAAAGATTTTTGCTGCCGTTATTGCAGCAGCCATGGTACTTACCTGCTTTGCAGGCTGCTCGTCAGACAGCAAGTCAAAAACACTTACACTTGCGACAAGCGCCGATTTCCCGCCGTATGAATCAATCGGTGATGACGGCAGCTATGTTGGTATTGACATTGAGGTTGCGCAGGCAATCGCCGACAAGCTCGGCTATACATTGGTTGTTGATAATATGGATTTTGACTCAATTATCACAGCCGTTTCATCAGGCAAGGCTGATATGGGTATGGCAGGTCTTACGGTTACGGATGAAAGGCTTGAAAGTGTTGATTTTTCAACGACCTATGCTACAGGCGTTCAGGCTGTAATTGTAGGTGAAAATTCCGAAATCACATCAGTTGATGACCTTTATGCCGAAGGCGCTGACTACAATGTAGGCGTACAGCTTTCAACAACAGGCGATATTTACTTTTCGGATGATATCGCAAACGAAGCTACAACCTGCAATATTGAGGAATACCAGTCGGCAGCAGAAGCAGTGGCAGCATTGGTTGCAGGCAAGATTGACGCAGTTATCATTGATAACGAGCCGGCTAAATCATTTGTTGCGGCAAACGAAGGTCTTAAAATCCTTGAAACAACATATACAGAGGAAGATTATGCTATCGCATTTGCAAAAGGCAGTGATTTAACCGCCGAGGTCAACGCGGCTCTTGAGGAGCTCATTAATGACGGTACTGTTCAGTCTATTGTTGATAAATACATTCCTGCTGAATAATTAAACGCTATCCTTGTCGGGGGTGGAGCTGCCACCTCCGACTTTTTTCAATAAGGGCTTGCCCGGCTTTTTGGCGCGGCAAGCGTCGGCTTTAACCGGCAGATATTCAGTGTGAGCACAATCCCGCTGAATACCGAATAAAATCCGCCGCCTATGGAGGCGGGGACATCTTGCCTGAGTTATAGAGGAGGGAGCACTATGGCTGAATGGTTTGAAAGTCTGAAATCTCAATTCATATTGAATTTCATCAGCGGCAACAGATGGAAAATACTCTTTGAAGGTCTTTTAAACACATTTAAAATTACAATCATTGCGGTTATCATAGGTATATTGCTGGGCTTGATTGTTGCAATTATTCGCTCGTCTTATGACAAAAACGCAAGCCGAATGAACGGTAAAGGCAAAACTGTTATGTCAATACTAAACGGTATTGCAAAAATTTATCTTACAATTATAAGAGGAACTCCCGTTGTTGTTCAGCTTCTTATTATGTATTATGTAATATTTCAATTTTCAACAAACAAGCTGCTTATTGCAATAATAACCTTCGGTATCAATTCAGGCGCATATGTTGCCGAAATTTTTCGCAGCGGTATTATGTCAATTGACACAGGTCAGCTTGAAGCAGGCAGAGCCGTGGGATTGAATTATACCCAAACCATGATACATATTATAGTCCCGCAGGCATTTAAAAATGTTTTGCCGGCACTCGCAAATGAGGTTATTGTTTTATTTAAGGAAACATCGGTTGCCGGCTATGTTGCAATAACCGATTTGACAAGGGCAGGCAATATGATAAGAGGCGTAACCTTCAGTGCGTTTATGCCGCTTATTGCAGTGGCACTCATATATTTGGTTATTGTAATAATCCTTACAAAACTTGTATCATTGCTTGAAAGGAGGCTTCGTTCAAGTGACCACTGATAACACATTGATAAAGGTTAAAAATCTGAAAAAATCCTTCGGTGACAATAATGTTCTCCGCGGCATTGATTATGAAATTCATCAGGGTGAAAAAATTGTTGTTATCGGTCCGTCAGGCTCCGGCAAAAGCACATTCTTAAGGTGCCTTAATCTGCTTGAAATTCCAACCGACGGTGAAATTTGGTTTGAAAATCAGCTCATTACGGATAAGAAATGCAATGTTGATGAAATCAGGCAGAAAATGGGTATGGTGTTCCAGCATTTCAACCTGTTCAATAATTTAACTATTAAGAAAAATATTACTCTTGCACCTGTTAAACTAAAAAAAATGACGCAGAATGAGGCTGACGAAGAAGCAGCAAGGCTTTTGAAAATGGTTGGTCTTGAGGATAAGGCTGACGCCTATCCGAGCCGGCTTTCAGGCGGTCAGAAGCAAAGGGCTGCCATTGTTCGTTCACTTGCTATGAAGCCTGATGTTATGCTGTTTGACGAGCCGACATCCGCGCTTGACCCTGAAATGGTCGGTGAGGTTTTAAATGTTATGAAAAATCTCGCAGATGACGGTATGACTATGATTGTTGTAACCCATGAAATGGCGTTTGCAAGAGAGGTTGCGTCAAAGGTTTTGTTTATTGATGAGGGTGTCATAAAGGAGGAGAATACGCCTCAGGAATTTTTTGCAAATCCGCAGGATACGCGTCTGAAAGATTTTCTGTCAAAGGTGTTATAATATCAAAATTATTTTAAAAAATTTTCGCGAAGTTAATATTATCATTAAGTGCAGAAAAGCCGATGCTCCGGGTCTCTAATTCCGTAGCATCGGCTTTATGTAATAATCTGCCGCTTTTATGTGTTGTTATTGATTGTCTTATAATCAACATACTGCTCGCCGGGGGTGGGCTTTTTGCCGTCATTTTTAATTGTCAGCATTTCGCCGACGCTCACTACCTGATAGCCTTCCTCTATCAGCTTCGGCACAATTTTTTTAACGGCATCAACGGTTGACGGATATATGTCGTGCATTAATATAATCGAACCGTCAAATACCCTTGACATAACCGCGTCATAAACCTTGTCGGCATCCTGCGATTTCCAGTCCTCGGTATCAATTGACCAATATGAAATAAACATACCCTCACGCTTACATTCATCTTTGATTCTTTTAGTCATTATTCCGCCGGGGCATCTGAATGCTTTCGGATACTGACCGCTTAATTCGTATATTTTTTCGCTGCAGCTTTTTATGTCGTTAGCAGTAACATCTTTACCGTAATTCTTATGGTTATATGTATGATTGCCAAGCTCGCAGCCAAGTGCAATTTCGCGCTGCAAAACATTTTTGTTTTCATCGTTAAGCCTTGAGGCACACATAAAAAATGTTGCTCTTGCGCCGTAATCCTCCAATATATCAAGAATCTGCGATGTGGTGCATATCCCGTCTTTATCAACAAATCCCGGTCCGTCATCAAATGACAACGCGACTATCGGCTTGCTCGGGTCAATATCCTTGGGCATAACAAATTTTTCCTTTATTTCAACCGACTGTATATCGCTCCATTCACTGTATACTTTTTCATTTTCAAAGATTATATATGATCTTGCACGAAAATAATATATGTCATTCGGTGTCAGGCCCTCAAGCTCAAAGCTTACATCTGAAATACTTTCCTTTTGGGACTCCTTTAAATTCTCGTCTTTGCCGTATTCAACATCATAGCCTGCTGCGTTATTCTGTTCATTCCACTGTGCTTCAAACACGCCCTCAAATTCCGATGCAAGCTTAACATCAGGCTTCGCCGGCATTGCATAGGCTTTTATTTCCTGTGCATTTTCACTTTCATATTCCCTGCTTCTGAAAATTTTAAACGCAGTAACCTTTATCAAATACTCCTCTCCGCTTTTCATATCGCAAAGCTTGTATGACAAAACATCGCCGTCTTCTATATTACATGCATTTTCAAATTTATCATCAGTACTTTTTCGGGTATATATATGATAACCGTCTGCGCCTGAAACCTTTTTCCACTCAACAGTTATTGAATTTTCGGTACATGCCGCCATTACAACATCATTAACATCTTTAACCGTTTTAGAATTGATAACCGCAATAGAAGCACTTGCCGCCGCAATAACCAAAATTATTGCAATTGCAGCTATTGCTTTTATTTTTTTTACCATAAAAAGCATATCCCCAAATTGAATAATAATAACCGAATATATTTTACTAAAAACAAATATAGCACCGAAAATAATAAAAATCAACAAAAAAATAAAAAAATATTACAAAACTTACAATTTGTTTACAAAGGCTGAATTTGCCGTAAAAAAGTATGCAATTTATTCAATATAAAAGTTGACCGAACATCAAGATAGTGTTATTATATGATAAATAAAATATATAATTGTATATTAAAAGACGGAGGAATAATTGATGAATTATTTAATCATTGTAATGATTTGTCTTCCTTTTTTAAGCGCTTTGCTTTTGAGCATTATAAAAAACAACAAGTCCAGGCAGCTTGTTACTTATGCAAGCAGCGTATGTATAATTGCCGCGGCAATTTCTTTTGCGGCGTTTTATTATACATCCGGCTCATCGGCACTGTCTTTATTTACAGAAACTGCTGTTGTTGATTACGGTATGATTGCCGTTGAAGTGTTTTTGATGGCGCTTGTGGTTGCCTTAAGCTTTAAGTACAAGCAGTATTTCCCTGCATTTCTTTCTGTTTTGCAGACAGCTGCCATGCTCTGGTATGAGCTTGGCGGTTATGCCCCTCATAATGAAATTAAAAAGATACATATAGATCAGCTTACAGTCATAATGGTAATAATAATCGCAGTTGTAGGTACTCTCATAACAGTTTATGCCTGCGGATATATGAAAGATTACCATAATCATCATACGGAGTTTAAGGACAGAAGATGTTATTTTTTTGCCCTGCTTTATGTTTTTCTCGGAGCTATGTTCGGGCTGGTGCTTTCAAACAGCCTCGTTTGGCTCTATTTCTTCTGGGAAATAACAAGCGTTGTATCATTCCTGCTTATCGGCTATACCAAAACAAAAGAAGCTGTACATAACTGCTTCAGAGCTTTATGGATGAATCTGCTTGGGGGCTGCGGATTTGCGGCAGCAATTATAATTGCGGGTATTAGATTTGAAATTTCTGATTTGCAGAGCTTTATTCTCTGCGACGGCGAGGCAGTTATTGTTCCTGCAATTCTTCTTTCGTTTGCAGCCCTTACAAAAAGTGCGCAAATGCCGTTTTCAAAATGGCTGCTTGGCGCAATGGTTGCTCCTACGCCTTCATCTGCGCTTCTTCACAGCGCAACAATGGTTAAGGCAGGCGTTTATCTGCTTTTGAGATTATCCCCTGTTCTCACGGGAACATATGCCGGAACAATGGTCAGCCTCATAGGCGGCATCACATTCCTTATTATGTCAATGCTTGCAATAACCGTAAGCGACGGCAAAAAGGTGCTTGCTTATTCTACAATATCAAACCTCGGTCTTATCACTGCCTGTGCAGGCATTGGTCATATTGAAACCGTTTGGGCCGGTATATTCCTTTTAATCTTTCACGCGGTATCAAAATCGCTTTTGTTCCAAACCGTCGGTGCAATCGAAAATGCCACAGGCTCAAGAGATATTGAAACAATGCACGGTCTTGTTCGCCGCCATCCTTATCTTGCGTGGACCCTTGTTATCGGCATTGCAGGTATGTTTCTTGCGCCCTTCGGTATGCTGATTTCAAAATGGGCAGCACTTAAAGCATTTATTGACGGCGGCTCAATAATACTTGTTTTGTGCGTATGCTTCGGCAGCGCAACAACGGTGTTTTACTGGATTAAGTGGATTGCGACGGTTCTTGCTTCAAAGACAAACGATGTAAAAGAAAAAAACACCACATCTGCAAATCAGTGGATTTCAATACTCATCCATTCGGCAATGATGATTATTCTTTGCTTTGCATTTCCGTTTATTTCAAGCAAGGTTATAATCCCCTACATTCATCTTGTTTTTAACAATGCAAATCAGGTTATAACAAGCGATAATATAATTATAATGATGATAATGCTTATATCAATCTTTCTTATTCCAGCCATATCATGGTCATCTGCAAAGCAGACAAAATATAAAAAAGCAAGCCGATATATAAACGGCGTTAATGCAGGCGACCAGATGAACTATATTGACTCTATGGGTGAAAAAAAGCGTTTCTTCCTTGCAAACTGGTATATGGAGGATTTGTTCGGCGTCAAAAAGCTTTGGATGCCGACAGTCATTGTTTCAATACTCATTATTGTTGCATTTATGGTTATTTCGGTAGGGGGTGCTTTTTAAATGACATCAACAGTCAAAATCATAATCTGCATTGCAGCTTATATCATATTGGCGCCTGTTATCGGCGGTCTGACATCAGGTATCGACAGAAAGATTTCCGCCCGTATGCAGGGCAGGCAGGGTCCGCCTGTACTTCAGCCGTTTTATGATGTTATAAAGCTTTTGAAAAAAGAAACGGTTGTTGTAAACCACGTTCAGATATTTTATCTGCTGATTTTTCTTGTATTTGTTATTTTTACAGGTTGCCTTTTCTTCGGAGGATTTGACCTGCTGCTTGTGTTTTTTGCGCTAACAACCGCCAACCTTTTTTTGATACTTGCCGCAACAAGCAGCCATTCCCCTTACGCAAGTATGGGCGCGAGCCGTGAAATGGTGCAGATGCTTGCATATGAACCGATGGTTCTTTTAACTGCCGTCGGCTTTTACCTTTCAACAGGCACCTTCAAGGTTAGGGAAATAATTATGAGCAGCAGCATCCCCCCTGTAATTACGCTTCCCGGTGTTTTCGTCGGATTTGTATTCATACTTACAATCAAGCTTCGCAAGCATCCGTTTGACCTTGCTACAAGCCATCACGCGCATCAGGAAATGGTCAAGGGTATAACAACGGAATTTTCGGGCGAGATGTTCGCCATTGTTGAAATATCCCATTGGTATGAAAATGTTTTTCTTATGGGAGTTATTGCCCTGTTCTTTTTAAGCTCAAAGTGGTGGACAATTTTTATTGCGCTTATTGCTGTTGCAATTACATATTTCGTTCTTATTCTTGTTGACAACACAAATGCAAGAATGAAGTGGCAAAAGATGTTTAAAAATTCGTGGCTCACAACAATAATAATAGGCGCGCTTAATGTATTTATTCTTGAAGTATTCACAAAGGGGGTATAAATATGGCAGATATAACAAAATCACCGTGGATTATGCATTATGACGCAACAAGCTGCAACGGCTGTGATATTGAGGTTCTTGCCTGTCTTACTCCGCTTTATGATGTTGAGCGCTTCGGAGTAATAAACACAGGTAACCCGAAGCACGCTGACATTCTGCTTATAACAGGCTCCGTCAATGAGCAAAACAAAAGCGTTGTTAAGCAGATATATGAGCAAATGACCGAACCTAAGGTCGTTTGCGCAATAGGAATATGCGCCTGCAACGGCGGTGTATTCAAGGATTGCTATAATGTTTTGGGCGGTGTTGATAAGGTTATACCTGTTGATATTTATGTTCCGGGCTGCGCCGCACGCCCCGAAGCTATTATTGACGGGGTGGTTAAATCGCTTGACCTGCTTAAAGAAAAAAGCAAAAGGTTAAAGGAGGCAGCTAAATGAGAGAAGATTATACCCTTGAAAAGCTTGATAACATTCAGGACCTTTACAAGATTATGCTTGAAAGGCAAAGAGCCGGCTACCGCCTTGTACAAATTTGTGCAACCGCATTTGAAGGCTATAATGAAATTATTTATTCAGTTGCCCTTGATTATAAATTTGAAAACTACAAGGCAATCGTTCCCATTGATGAGGAGATAAACACTATTTCTGATTTCTTCCCGTCGGCAATGCTTTTTGAAAACGAAATGAAGGAGCTTTTCGGTGTTAAGATAAAATCAATCAACCCCGATTATCAGGATAAATTTTACAGAATAGCAGTTAAAACTCCTTTTAAAAAGGAAATTAAGGACGCTGTTAAAATTATAAAAAAGGATGAGGAGGAACAGAATAATGGCTAAAAGATCAGTAATTCCGTTTGGCCCGCAGCATCCTGTTCTTCCCGAGCCGATACATCTTGATCTTGTTCTTGAGGACGAAAAGGTAATTGAAGCAATACCGTCAATAGGATTTGTTCACAGAGGTCTTGAGGGACTTGCCGACAAAAGGGATTTTAATGACTATCAGTATGTTATTGAAAGGATTTGCGGTATATGCTCATTCAAGCATGGTATGAGCTACTGTGAAGCGCTGGAGCGCATATTTGATGCAGAGGTCCCTGAAAGAGCGCAATTTCTGCGCACAATATGGGGAGAAATGAGCCGTATTCATTCACATCTGCTCTGGCTCGGTCTGCTTGCCGACGCCTTTGGTTTTGATGCACTGTTTATGCAGTGCTGGCGAATGAGGGAAAAGGTGCTTGATATGTTTGAAGCCTCGACCGGCGGCAGAGTTATATTTTCAGTAAACAAAATCGGCGGCGTTCTTCGTGATATGGACAGTGCAATGCTCAAAAGCTTTGTTGAAATTTTCAATGATATGGAGCTTGATTTAAAAAAGCTTGCGCACACCTTTCTTACCGATTACAGCGTTGAAGGAAGACTGAGAGGCGTAGGCATTTTGACAAAGAAAGACGCTGTACGGCTTGGTGCAGTAGGTCCTATGGCAAGAGCTGCGGGTGTGGAAATTGACACGAGAAAAACCGGCTATGAGGCATATGACAGGGTTGACTTTGACATTATAACCTCAAATGAATGTGATGGCTATGCAAGATGTGAAGTTCGTATCGGCGAGCTTTTTCAGTCAATCAGCATCATAAGACAGCTTGTTGACAAAATCCCCGAAGGCGCGATTGCTTCACAGATTAAAGGTAATCCTGACGGCGAGGCTTTTGTAAGAGTTGAACAGCCTCGAGGTGAAGCCATTTATTACGCTAAGGCAAACGGAACAAAATTTCTTGAAAGGTTCAGAGTCCGTACTCCCACCTTCACTAATATACAAAGTCTTATTCATATTCTGCCGGGATCAGAGCTTGCGGATGTACCTTTGCAAATTCTTACTATTGATCCCTGCATAAGCTGCACCGAAAGATAAGGAGGTAGTTTGATATGTCTGTTATTATGGATTTTACAAAATCAGCAATAAAAAATCTTTTTTCAAAGCCTGCCACCTTACAATATCCTTTCGTCCCGCGGGAATATCCCGACAAAAGCAGAGGGCATATTGAAATAAATATTGACGACTGCATTATGTGCGGACTGTGTATGAGAAAATGTATGTCGGGCGCGATAACCGTTGACAGAAAAACAAAAACCTGGTCTATTGAGCGTATGGGCTGCGTTCAGTGCCAGTCCTGTGTAAATGCCTGCCCGAAAAAATGTCTTTCAATGGAAAAAGGCTACACAGCGCCTTCAACCGAAAAAACAGTTGATTGCTACAGTCAGCCGGTGCCTGAAGCAAAGCCGGGAAAAATCATAAACGATATGTCAAAATGCATTTTATGCGCACTGTGCGCAAGGAAATGTCCGCAGGAATGTATAACCGTTGACAGAACCGATAAAAAGACCTGGTCAATAGACCGTGACAAATGTGTTCAGTGCGGTGCCTGCATAGACGCATGCATTAAATTCAAAGCGTTAAGCGCGGCAGATGACGACGGCGAAAAGGGCATTGTCACATTACATAAGGAGTAAGCTATGACTGAGGTGCTGACATTTAGCGGTATAGTGCAGGGCATAGGCTTTCGGCCTTCTGCGCAGCGCATCGCCCTTGAGCTTGGCATAAAAGGTCAGGTTAAAAATTCAGGCGGCAATGCAGAGTTAATAATATGCGGCAGCGAGCAGGCGCTGGACGAATTTGTCCGGCGCCTTATTGCCTTGTTTGACATAAAGACTTACACAAGAAAAACCGTTTTCTGCCGGCACTTCAATGATTTTAAAATAGTTCACTCCGAAAAAGACAACAGCACACCTTTTTTAACCCCTGATATTGCTACCTGCAGCAAATGTGAAAAAGAGTTGTTTGACAAGAGTAACAGGCGCTTTTACCACCCATTCATAAGCTGTGTTGACTGCGGTCCCAGATATACTATTATAAAAGCCCTGCCCTATGACAGGGAAAACATAACGATGTCGGATTTTAAACTTTGCGAAAAATGTGAAGATGAATATAAAGAGCCTCATAACAGGCGCTGCCACGCGCAGACAATAGCCTGTAATGACTGCGGTCCCGAAATAAGCATAAGCATTGATGAGGCTGTTAATCATCTTTCAAACGGCAATGTGCTGGCAGTTAAAGGCATAGGCGGCTATCATCTTGCCTGCAAGGCACATTCGCCGTATGCCGTAAAAAAAATACGAAAAATAAAGGGCAGAGAAGCAAAGCCGTTTGCCGTTATGTTTTCGGGCATTGATGAAATAAGCGAATATTGTTTTATTAATGAAAAGGAAAAAGAGCTTCTGCTTTCATCTGCGCGTCCTATTGTGCTTCTTAAAACAAAAAAGGATTTTCCGTTTGAGGTTTGCAAGGGCAGTGAATATACCGGCGCCTTCCTGCCCTGCAACCCAGTTCAGCTTATGATACTTAAAAAAGTATCTCCGCTTGTTATGACAAGCGCAAACATAAGCGGTGAGCCGATTATAACGGATGATAATGAAATTAAAAAATTAGGGGTAAAGGTTCTTTCGCATAACAGAGAAATACTCACTCCTCTTGATGACAGCGTTTTATTTGTCAATTCGGGCAGAATACAATTCGTAAGGCGTGCGCGTGGATATGTTCCGCTTGCCATTGAAATAAACAAAAAGGCAGAATGTGATACACTTTGCCTCGGCGGAGATTTAAAATCAGCCTTTGCCTTTCACAGGGATAATTATGTTTTTTTTAGCCAGCATTTCGGCGACCTTGAATATGAAAAGAATATAATAACATTTAAAAATAATATAAAACGTTTTTCAAAGCTGCACGGATTTTCGGCAGAAAAAACCGTCGCAGACGCACACCCGTCATATAATTCATCACACCTTTTTAAAAACGATTTGCTCATACAGCATCATAAAGCCCACATTGCAAGCGTTATAGCCGAACACAAGCTAAGCTCAAAGGTGCTTGGCTTTGCTTTCGACGGCACGGGATACGGCGATGACGGTGCAGTCTGGGGCAGTGAAGTTATACTTTTTGATGAAAACAAAACGGAAAGATTAAATCATCTTGAATATATAAAAATGCCTGCCGGCGATGAAATATCAAAAAACGCCGATCTTGCGCTTGACTGTTATATGGGCACAAACCCGGTTATTAACAGCGCGGTTAAAAACGGCATAAATATTGTAAGCTCATCAAGCATGGGCAGATTGTTTGACGCGGTATGCGCACTGCTTGACATAAAGCATTATAATAATTATGAGGGCGAGTGCGCCTCTGCCCTTGAAGCTGCTGCCGGCAAAGCCGATAAGGAATATTTTATTCCCGCATCACTTAATCCTGTTAAAATACTGAAATACATAAAAGAATCAAAAAGCAAAGCATCTGCATGCGAGCTTGCTCTCGGATTTCACAAAATGATATGCAGGCTTATAGCTCAGCTTGCACTTCAATATAAAAAAGAATATAATGTCACTCAGGCGGCATTAAGCGGCGGCGTTTTTAATAACCGCATTATTACAGCCAATGTAATACCGCTGCTTGAGGAAAACGGATTTAAAGCATATATCAATGAGCAGGTACCCTGCGGCGATGGCGGTATCGCCCTCGGTCAGGCTTATATGGCTGCTATGGAGGTTTAAACAATGTGTGTTGCTGCACCGGGAAGGGTTGTTGAAATAAAAGGCGATACTGCCGTTATTGATTACAACGGTAACAGAATAAACGCGAGTAAAGGAATTATCGATGTTAAAATCAGCGATTATGCATTAGTTCACGCAGGTCTTATTATTCAGGTTCTTCCTGAAAACGAGGCTTTAAATATGCTTGATATATTTAAGGAGCTTGACGAGATTTGATATGGACATTAAAGACATTATAACTTACCTGAAAAGCTATGACGGTGAAGAGCTTGCGTTTATGGAGGTTTGCGGAACTCATACCGCCGCCGTAAGTGAAAATGCAATACCTTCGCTTTTGAGCAGCAAAATAAGGCTCATCAGCGGTCCCGGCTGCCCTGTATGCGTAACTGTTGCAAGCTATATTGATAAGCTCATTGAGCTTTCGCTCTCACCTGATACCTGCGTTGTAAGCTTCGGGGATTTAATAAGAGTCCCCGGCTCCTGCTCGTCGCTGCAGGAGGCAAGGTCGCAGGGCGGTAAAATCAAAATGGTATATTCCCCTTTTGAAACACTTGAGCTTGCAAAAGCAGATAAACACACAACATTTGTTTTCGCAGCTGTCGGCTTTGAAACAACTACCCCTGTATATGCAGTTTTGATTGACAGCATAATAAAAAATAATATTAAAAACATTAAGCTTCTTACGGCTCTTAAAACCATGCCTGCCGCGATAAGCGCTTTATGTGAAACGGGCAATAAAATCGACGGCTTTATAGCGCCCGGACATGTAAGTGTTATAACAGGTTCTGATGTGTTTATCCCCCTCGCCGAAAAATACAGTCTTCCTTTCGTTGTAAGCGGCTTTGAGGGCAAGGAGCTGATTGCAGCAATATATGCCCTTACAAAGCTTAAGGGTAAGGGTAAGGTTTTAAACCTTTATAAAAGAGCAGTAACGGATAAAGGCAATTTAAAAGCACAGCAAATTGTAAGTAAATATTTTGAGCCTTGTAACGCAGTATGGCGCGGACTTGGCAGCATAAAAATGTCAGGTATGGCGATTAAAAAGGAATACGGAATTTATGACGCCGGAAGCAGAGAGTTAATAAACGATAAAGCAAGAAACAGCGTCTGCAAATGTGCCGAGGTCATAACAGGCTTTACATCCCCGTGCGATTGTCCCCTGTTTTCAAAAATATGTACGCCTGAAAATCCGCAGGGTGCATGTATGGTTTCAAACGAGGGAGCCTGCTTTCACTATTATATAAACAACAGAGGTTAAATTATGAAAATCACACTTGCTCACGGAAGCGGCGGAAAATCTACAAATGAGCTTATCAAAAAGATTTTTGCAAAGCATTTTTCAAATCCCGTTCTTAATATGATGGAGGACAGCGCTGTTGTTTCAGGCAGCGGAAAAATAGCCGTTACAACAGACAGCTTCGTAGTAACACCGCTTATATTCAGCGGCGGTGATATCGGCAGACTTTCCGTTTGCGGAACGGTAAATGACCTTTTGATGCGCGGTGCTGTGCCGAAATACATCACCTCGGCATTTATCATTGAGGAGGGCGCCGATACAGATACGCTTGAACAAATCGTCATATCAATGGCGAAAACCGCACAGGAGGCGGAAGTTACGGTCATATGCGGCGATACCAAGGTAATTGAAGGCAGCGGCGGTATTTACATAAATACAACAGGTATAGGCTTTGCGAAGCCGAGCACCGATATTGTTTCAACAAATTTAAGAGTCGGTGACGCAATAGTTGTCAGCGGCACTCTTGGCGACCACCACGCAGCCATACTTTCCGCCAGAATGAATATTAAAAACAATATAAAAAGCGATAATGCGCCGCTTGGAAAAATGGTATCAAAGATGCTTAAAGCGGGTATTGAAATTCACTGTATGCGTGATGTCACAAGGGGCGGGCTCGGCACAATACTTAACGAGCTTGCCGACGCTTCACATATACAGATTGAAATTGAGGAAAGCAAAATTCCCGTTGACGACGAGGTCAAGGCATTTGCAAAAATACTCGGTCTTGACATTATGCATATGGGAAACGAAGGAAAGCTCGTTGCCGTTATGCCTGTGGAGCAGGCAGAGGCAGCGGTTAAAATTATCAGGCAGTGCCCATACGGCAGCAATGCTCAAATAATCGGCAAGGTTGAACACGGCAGCGGCGTAAATCTCATTACAGAGCTTGGCGGAAAAAGAAAGGTTAATATTCTTTACGGAGAGGGCTTACCCAGAATTTGTTAAAAATTTATCATTCTATTCTGTATCAGACTTGAATATACTATACTACAGGAATAACAGCAAGGACTTGTACATACAAGTCCTTGTGTTGTTTATGAATAAACTGTAAATCCGATTGGCATATATGCTGTTTTTGTTGATTTTTAGCACAATATGTGGTATAATACAGACAATGCAGGAACAATAAATCTGCATTATTCGGCATTATATAATGTGATAAACAGGAGGGATTTCAATGGGTGAAAACATAATGCTCATTGTCTGGGCAGCGGCAATTATTGTGTTTGGAATATTTGAAGCCGCAACAGCGCAGCTTGTGTCAATATGGTTTGTCATCGGTGCAATAGCTGCCCTGATTGCAGCGATATTCAATGCGGCATTGTCTGTTCAGATTGCAGTATTTATATTGATTACAATTTTGGCTCTTATTATCACAAGGCCTCTTGTAAAAAAATATATACACCCTAAAAAAGAACGCACAAACGCAGACAGAGTTTTAGGTCAAACAGGCGTTGTTATTGAGGAGATTAACAACATCAATGCAACCGGTCAGGTCAAGGTTGACGGTAAAATCTGGACTGCAAGATCAGCAGACAACAGCATAATTCACGAAAATGAACAAATAACAATAAAGGAAATTTCGGGAGTTAAGCTTATTGTCGGCAAATAAAACTGAATTTAAAGGAGAAAAATTATGGCAGCAATTATTATAGCAATTATTATTCTTGCGCTTATTGCTTTGATACTTACAAATATCAGAGTTGTACCACAGTCAAAAGCATATGTTGTTGAAAGGCTCGGAACCTACTATTCCACCTGGGATACAGGACTTCATGTTAAAATTCCTTTCTTAGACAGGATTGCAAAAATCGTGTCCCTCAAGGAGCAGGTTGTTGACTTTAAGCCTCAGCCGGTTATTACAAAAGACAATGTAACAATGCAAATTGATACCGTTGTATTTTATCAGATTACCGACCCGAAGCTTTACACCTATGGCGTGGAAAGCCCGATTTCAGCTATTGAAAATCTTTCGGCAACAACTCTGCGTAACATCATCGGCGAGCTTGAGCTTGACTCAACCCTTACATCGCGTGATACAATCAATGCAAAAATCAGAGTAATTCTTGATGAGGCAACCGACCCGTGGGGCATTAAGGTTAATCGTGTTGAGCTTAAAAACATCATCCCTCCCCGCGAAATTCAGGATGCAATGGAAAAGCAGATGAAGGCAGAGCGTGAAAGGAGAGAATCAATCCTTCGCGCAGAGGGCGAAAAGCAATCGAGGATTCTTGTTGCCGAGGGCCACAAGGAATCCAAAATCCTTGAGGCAGAGGCTGAAAAGCAATCGGCAATTCTTCACGCCGAGGCAGTAAAAGAGGCAAAGGTTCGCGAAGCAGAGGGTGAAGCTGAAGCTATACTCAAGGTTCAACAGGCTACAGCCGATGCAATAAAGCTTTTGAATGAAGCCGATGCCAATGACGCAGTTATTAAAATCAAGGCCCTCGAGGCATTTGAAAAAGCTGCTGACGGTCAGGCAACAAAGATTATTATTCCGTCGGAAATTCAGGGGCTTGCAGGGCTTGCAGAAGGCGTTGCAGAATCCGTAAAGAAATAACTTAACACAGAAAAAAGCTCCGCTTACGGCTTTGCCGTAAGCGGAGCTTTTTATGTTTGTTTTATTTTGCGAGATAAAGTGCAGATGTATCAATGTTTGTGTTATCAACATACCAGCTGTTGCCGATTTCTACAACATAAATCATTTGTGTTACAACAACATTTCCGTTTTGGTCGGTAACATCAACTGTGCAAAGTGTAACTGCGCCGATTAAATCAGAGCAATCAAGACCTGAATAAGCGCTTATCATCTTATCCTTCGCATCATCAGTAAGTCCAAAGGCGTCAGCCTTTGCTTCACCGCTTGTTGAGACAGGAGTTATTCTTTCCTTGTAAGCAGCAATATAAGCACTTAAATCATCGCCCTCAAGAGCCTCGCTGCTTGTAACGGCAGCGGTGAGCTTATACTCCTCGCCGAACATTTCCTGATACTTGCCGACTGTTGCTTCCTGAAGAACTGTTTTGCCGTCCTCTGCAAGCTCTTCATCAGTGCCTGTAAGGTATTCGCCGTAGGTTGCAACATTTGACTCAAATGCGCCGAACATATAATCGGTATCCATATATTCGTCGCCGTAAACCTCATTTCTTACCTCCACGATTTTTGAGAAATACATATCAAAAACAGTGTCGTAATCATCCATACCATAGGTTGAAATAAGCTCAAGATAATAATCGTACATAGTGTTATATACCGTATCAATAGCATCCATTTCTTCCTGTGAGCCTGTGCCGACAAATTCAGCCTGCGCAACATCATCGCCGTTATTTACATATGGTGCCATATAAGCATTTCTGATGAAATCGCCGTATTTTGCGTTTTTGGAAACAAGAGCTAATTTATAAGCATTATAACCGTCAGCGGTCTGAATAACAGTATCAGTATAAGACTGAGCTACCTTTTCAGGCGAGAAGGCAGTGTATCTTGTTGTAAAAGCAAAAATGGTAAGAACAACAAGTATAACTGCAATAATAACAGCTGCAAATACAGCGTAAACGCCGGCATTAAAGCCTTTCTTTTCCTTAGTTTCAGCCATTTCTACCCCTCCTTACTCTGCAATTTCTTCAGCAGATGAATTATCATCGGCGTCTTTATTTTCATCGGCAGCCTGCGCTCTTTTTTCAGCAAGAGCAGCGGTAATCCTTTCTTTCTTTTCGCCGACCATATCATAGAATATAATCGGTAAAAATTGAAGAATTACAAATATAGCCGGAATAATTGTATAAATCGCAAGAAATCTGTTAAGTGTTTCGTCACTTTGTGTAGCATATGCTATGTTAGCGCTTTGTGAGAACTGATAGTGGCTCCATGTATAAACAAGTGTAGGAGCGAGCCATTTAGTGCCTGCGGATGCAATCTTTGAGAAAAGGCCATAGCCTGCATACGCAAGACCTTCCTGACGCTTGCCTGTCTTATATTCCATTTCGTCAATACAGTCTGCAATCATAATGTTAGGTGTAACATTTGTGTTGCCGTGCTGAATACCGCAGAAGAAATTGAGAATAAGGAACGGAATGATAAGCGTGCTGTTAAAGCCTATACCCTTTGATACAAGGAACAAAATCGCAAGTGCCGACGCACCGTAAACACAGAATAAAATATATGTTTTCTTTGTTGAAAACTTCTTTAATACGAGATTTACAAGCAACGTACCTACAGCAGTACCAATGCCCATAGGAAGCATAAGAGCAAGCTTCAAGCCCTTTGAGCCGAGAAGATAAACGGCTATGTAAAGTGAAACCGTACCGTAAACGCCGCGGCCAAAGCCAAAGAGCTTCGTGAGTGATACCATAAGCAGGTTCTTGTTTGTGAAAACAAGCTTTATTGATTCAATAAGTGAAACCTTTTCCTGCGTATAAGGAACACGCTCTTTGTTGTTGGCAAAGAAAATCATTACAAAGATAACCATACCGAGCGCACAAACTGCAGTTGAAATGATAAGGTCAATACCCTGACCCTCGGCATTTTTATACTGCTGCTGACCCATAAGAGCCTTCATAATAAGAGGCACAACGATAATAACAACCTGACCCCCCGACTGACCTACAGAACGAAGGAACGATGCTATTGAAATAGCGCTTGACCTTTCCTTCGGGTTAGGCGAGCAAAGAGCGCCGAAACAGTTAGACGGTGACTCAACTGCACAGGATATTGCTGTATAAAGTGCATAAATCACAAACATCCAAATAGTTGCAATCTTAAATGATGATGTGCTTGGTGCAACAAATACGAGCATTGAAACTATAGCAAGCGGAATTGCACCGAAGCCAACCCACGGCTTAACCTTGCCGAGCGATGTTCTTGTTCGGTCAACAAGCATACCTATAACAAGCTCGCATATAGCACCGACAAAGCCTGCAACGCCAAATACAGTTGATACAACTGTTGCTAACTGTGTAGAGTCAAAGCCTTTACCTTTAAATGCGAAGTCAGCGAAGAAAGTCATTGTATAGTCCGGCATCCATCCTGTAAGAAGGGCTACGCCGAAAAGACCTATACCAAATGTAACAATCTCTGATGGCCTCATGTACTTTTTTTCTGCTGTACCGACAGCAGTGGTCTTATGTACTGCCATAAGAATACCCCTTTTCGTAAATATTTCAATTTATTATAACATTTATACAAAAATAATACAACATATTTTTAACTTTTGTATAACATAAATTTAACATATAGCTAAACGAAAGATGTCCCCCGCCTCTATAGGCGGCGGGTTATGCTTGCTGATGAAAAGTAATTGCAGCAGCAGCTTAAAACGATTTTAAAACGGCGGCTTCCTGCAATAAAATGCCGTTAGCTGTTTGTGTAAATAAAATGCATTCCTAAATAAATCCCACTTAAAAAATGCGCAGCCGAAGCCGCGCAAAAAATAAGCAAATGCTTTTTATCTGATTTCTTCTATCTGAATAATTCTGTTGTAATATGCCCCTCGAATATGAAGCGGTATTCCCACATTCATTAAAAACGCGCCGCTTTTTTCAAAGCTTTTGTCGTCTATTTTTAATTTATAGCGTTTATTTTCATCAAGGCCGTCAAAGACTACAGGCAGACGCTTTTTAAAAAATCTTGTTCCCCTTGCAGCAAGAAACGCCACTGCTCTTGACTTATCCCTGTTTACATATTGATTTAAAAGCACTTCATCCTTGTCGGCATCAAGTATGCGGTAAAGGTCGCCGAGCTGAACAATATCCCTTATTTCTTTATAAAGGGCAATGTTTTTCCTTGAGCAGTCAAGCTCTTTATCGGAATAATCGGTAAGCTTTCCGCCTATACCGAGAGCACCCTGCATTGCAATATTAAATCTGAAATCAAGCGAGCATGGCTTATTGAGTCCTGAAATATCAGTTACCCATGCGCGCATTGTTTTAACGGGGCGCATAAGTGAATAGCCTTTTTGAATTGTCATTCTGTCAACAGCGTCGGTATTGTCGCTTGTCCACGCCTGATCATAATGTGATAACGCACCGAGGTCACACCTGCCGCCGCCCGATGCACAGCTTTCTATCGCAACATCAGGGTGCTTTACTTTGAGCCTGTCAACAATATCATAAACTGCCATTGTGTGCAGATATGAATTCATTTTAGGGTTGTCAAGATTTTCGGCCCCCGTTTCCGAAAACGGTCTGTTCATATCCCACTTAATATATTTAATATTATGATTTGAAAGCAGGTTATCCATCATTTCATAAATATATGTCTGAACATCCTCTCTTGTCATATTGAGAACAAGCTGATGGCGCAGCTCATGAGCGTCACGGTGTTCATAATGATAAGTCCACTGCGGATGCTCCCTGTAAAGGTCGCTGTTTGGATTAACCATTTCAGGTTCGACCCACAAGCCGAAATCCATACCAAGGGTATTGACATTTTCAATCAGCTCATCAAGCCCGTTTGGAAATTTATCCTTATTAACATACCAGTCGCCAAGTCCTGCACGGTCATTTTTTCTTTGCCCGAACCAGCCGTCGTCCATTACAAAAAGCTCAACGCCGATATCCGCTGCTATTTGCGCAAGCCTTGTCTGCCCCTTAACACTCACATCATAGCCGGTTGCCTCCCACGAATTATAAAGCACGGGCAAAGGCTTATCATTAAATTGCTTCGGCAGAATATAATTGATTGCAAAACGGTTCATTTGTCTTGTCATATCACCGAAGCCCTTACAGGTATAGCCGCTGAAAACGCAGGGTGTGTCGAAAACCTCTTTCGGTTTAAGAGTATGTGAAAAGTCAAAATCATTCATACCCATTGTTATCCTTGTTATTCCGTATGTATCCCTTCCTGCACACACCTTGAAATTACCGCTGTATGCAAGCGAGGCGAAATAAACATCTCCGTTTTTTTCATCGGCATCTTGATACGCTATGAAATACGCAGAGCTGTTATGGTTTGACGCTCCCCTTCTGCTTTCATAAATCGTATAGCCGCCGGTTACCGTGCTTTCACACTCAATAAATTCGCCGCCCCAGGCACCGTTTGTATTTTTAAAGCTGTACGGCTTAACTGAAGGCAAGCTGAACTGCGCGCTGTAAAGGCGCTCAAAAACAATATCGCGGCTGCCTGTGTTTTCAACTGTCAAATATCTTTTGATTATATCGGTTTTTTCATATGTTTCATAATTTAAAATCACCTTAAGGGGGTAATATTTGTCTTCAAACACAAGTGAGAGCCTGTTGTCTTCAGCAATACTGTTTTTAAATCTCAAATCTATCTCACGGCAGTTATCGGCAAATGTCGCTTTAATATCGCAGTCTCTGTAAAGTGTGCCGCCAAAAGCGGAAAGCTCCTGCTTATATTCATCAAGCGTTGTGTTATTTGAATTTTCATCGCCTGTACATTCAAGAAAATAATCATCTGCTGCGCACTTTTTACCCCAATGGATATGACGGTTAAAGCCGCAGTTATCAATGCCCGTAACATAATGTGTATTTTCCGTTTCAATTATAAAGATATTATTTTTACATATAATAGGCATATACCCTGTCCCCTTTTTTGTTACAACTTAGGAAAGTGTTCCCTGTCTTCATAGGCGCGGATTTTGTTTGGTATTCAGTGCGAGTACAATCCACCGCTGAATACCGGTCGGCTAAAGCCGACGCCTGCCGTGTCAAAATGACGGGCAGGCCCTTATTAAATATATCATACTTTGAAAAATAATTAAATATAATTATGCAAAATTTATGGTAATATTTTAAAGTTTTTAAACAAAATATTAAAAGAATGTTTAATAATATATAGTATCATTATCACATAAAAAGTTAAAGAGGTATTTATTTATGAAAAAATTATCGGTATTATTGAGTATCGTTATTGTAATTTCACTTTTCGGCTGTTCTAAACAGGCAGACAGCACACAGAGCACAACATCAGCAGCTGCGCAGAGTGCCGAAGCATCCATCGTTTCCGATAACGATATGTTCTCAGACAGGGATTTGGACTACACCTATGATGAAAGCAGCGCAATAAAAATAAAGCTTAACAATACCAATATAGAATGTGACAGCGATACAGTCAATATAAGCGGCGAAACCGCAACAATAAATGCAGAGGGAACATATATAATTTCGGGCAGTCTTGACAACGGTCAGATTGTTATTGATATTGACAAATCCGAAAAAGTGCAGCTTGTTTTAGACAATGCCGGCATAACCTGTGATACAAGTGCCGCTCTTTATGTAAAATCAGCCGATAAGGTATTTATCACACTTGCCGAAGGAAGCGAAAATACACTGACAAATAAAAGCGATTATGTAAGCATTGATGACAACAACATAGACAGTGTTATTTTTTCCAAGGATGACATAACGCTTAACGGACTCGGAACACTTACCGTAAACGCAAACTTCGGTCACGGCATTGCTTGTAAAAATGATTTGAAAATAACAAGCGGCACATATATCATAACCGCAAAGGAAAATGCGATAAAAGCAAATGACAGCATAAGGATTGCGGACGGCAGTGTTTCGCTTAAATGCGACGAGGATGGCCTGCACAGTGAAAACAACGATGAAAACGCCGATGAAACCGACGGTTTTGTTTATATAAAGGGCGGAACGATTAGTATTGCCGCCGGCGATGACGGAATACACGCAGGTAAAAATCTTACGGTATGCGGCGGCACAATAAAAATCACCGAAAGCTATGAGGGGCTTGAAGGTCAGACAATAACTGTAAGCGGTGGAGATATTGATATAAACTCCGACGATGACGGACTTAACGCTTCAAGCGGCAGCAGTGACAGCTCATTAAATGCCGCTGAAAATTCAATGGACAGTGATTCAAGCGCTGTAATAACAATTTCGGGCGGCAGGGTTAAGATAGACGCCGAGGGTGACGGAGTTGATTCAAACGGAACAATTATCGTAACAGGCGGCGAAACATATGTTGACGGACCGACAAGCGGAGGCAACGCGGCTGTAGATTACGGTATAAGCGCAACAATAAGCGGCGGAATATTTGTTGCAGTAGGTTCAATCGGTATGGCTGAAAACTTCAGCGCCGACTCAACACAGGGCGTAATGCTTGTAAATATTTCCGGCTCTGCAAACACAGCTCTTTCTTTAAAGGACGACAGTGAAAACGAAATACTGTCATACACTCCGCAAAAATCATATCAGTGCGCTCTGATAAGCTGCCCTGAAATAGTTGAGGGTGAAAGCTACACACTAAGCGCGGGAAGCCAAAGCGCAGCCGTTGAAATGACAAGCATTGTTTACGGCTCATCAGCTATGGGCGCAGAAATGCAGGGAGGTGCAATGCAAAGAGGCTTTGGCAGATAATAAAAATTTTAATTTTTCACAGCTTATTGCCGGTGTCTTTATCTCTTATGATACTTGACATCGGCAATACTTTATTTAAATCGGAGCAGCGCTCCGGCAAGCTCGCTTGAAATGGGGCCTGCGAACGATTGCAAAGTGCGCAGGGAGCGTTAGCTCCTCAGGGTTTCAGTGGGAGATTATCACTCCCACTGAAATTCTGAAATGGACCCCGCCGCCTAAGAGGCGGGGGACATCGGCGAATAGGTTATAAAGTATCATTTTGTTTGTTCTTGACAAATCAAGCAATTAGATGTATATTATATTTGTTAGCCAAGGCTAACTATATTTTATATTCATTGGTTAGTTATAGCTAACCTGTAAAGGAGATACATAATATGAGCTTTGTGGAAATCAGCGAAATCAAAAAGCATTACGGCGAAGGCGACCATATTGTTAATGTTCTTAACGGAATCGACATTAATATTGAAAAAGGCGAAATATGTGTTTTATTAGGTCCGTCGGGTTCGGGTAAATCAACTCTGCTTAACATCATAGGAGGTATTGAAACCGCTGATAACGGATATATTGCAGTTAACGGCGAAAAGACAAAATTTATGACTGAAAAGCAGTTGACTCAATACAGAAGGCAGCATCTGGGCTATGTTTTTCAAATGTATAACCTTATCCCTAATTTAACAATCAGAGAGAATATAGAGGTCGGTGCTTATCTGAGTAAAAAGCCGCTTGATGTTGATGAGCTTATGAATACTCTGGGCATATATGACCAGAGAAACAAACTGCCGTCACAGCTTTCCGGCGGACAGCAGCAAAGGACTTCAATAGGCAGAGCCATTGTTAAAAATCCTGATATTCTTCTTTGTGATGAGCCGACGGGCGCCCTTGATTACAACACATCAAAAGAAATCTTAAAGCTCATTGAGGATATTAATAAAAAATACGGTAATACGGTTATTATGGTAACGCATAACGATTCTATTAAAAATATGGCTGACAGGGTTTTTCATCTTAAGGACGGCAGAATAGTAAAAAATTATGAAAACGAAAATAAGATTTCAGCAGAAAATCTTGAATGGTAAGCGAGGTGATACTATGAAAAATCCGCTTAACAAACGGTTTAAAAGAGAACTGAAATCCGATTTAGGAAAATATATTGCCATTTTTTTGTTTTTAGTATTTTTTATCGGTGCAATGTCAGGCTTTCTTGTAGCCGATAATTCGGTTTCAAGGTCTTATTATGACAGCCTTACGCAATACAATGTTGAGGACGGGCATTTGTCTTTCACTCACAAACCGAGCAGCGATTTGCTTGAAGAATTGGAAAAGGAAAATGACCTGACATTTTATAACTTATATTATAAAGAAGAAAATGTTGCAGAAAATGATGACACCCTGCGTATTTACAAAAACAGGCAGGATGTCAACTTGGTATGCCTTATGGACGGCAAAATGCCGGCGGCTGATAATGAGATTGCCATTGACAGAATGTATGCGGAAAATAATGATTTCCAAGTAGGCGATACAATTACCCTGAAAGATAATGAATATAAAATTTCAGGCCTTACTTCATTTGTCGATTACAGCTGCCTGTTTGAGAATAATTCAGATATGATGTTTGATGCTGTTCATTTCGGCGTAGCAATTATGACAGAGGGTGGTTATAACACTGTCGGAAATGCGCATCAAAAATTAAACTATGCTTATAAATATAATAATCCTATAACCGACGATACCGATGCCAACGCCAGATCGGAAGCTTTGATTAATTCTCTTGAAGATGTTATAAAGGAATATAACGAGCCTGTTATACAAAACGAAGTAGATAAAATTTATAACGAGGCAAGAGTGTACGGCGAGCCGCTGATAAATGAAATAAAGAGTGTTCTTTTGGATTTTTGCGATGCATATTCTCTGTCGGGCAGCAAAACAGCCGAAAACCTCGGAATAAGTGTTGAAGCATACAACACGCTTGTTGACAGAATAGAAGAAACGGAAAAAAAGGCGGATGCCGAGGGTATCACCTTCGGTATGAATGAAGATGATTCTGACATCAGCAGTATTTCGGATTTCAAAAAAAATATTAACGATATAAGCTTTGATGATTTTAAACCGGATGAAATAAATCTTGATAATTATAACAGTGAAGATTCATTTGACTTTGATAAGGAATATGATTTAATGCTTGAAATTATTGACGCTATTGATGATTCAGGCATTTATGACTGTAACAATATCCGCTCAAATTTAGAGGGTGTTAAATCTGTTATTGATAATGCCGATATAGATGACAGCGAAATACTCACTATTGATGACTATAATCCTAAATATACAAACAAGGCTATCAACTTTGTTATTGAAGATTCCAAGTCGGATAAAGCATCCATACAGCTGATGCTTTATCTGATTATGGCAGTTATTGCATTTGTTTTCGCCGTTACAACCTCAAATACAATTTCAAAGGAAGCTAATGTTATCGGCACATTAAGAGCATCGGGATATTCAAGAGGCGAGCTTATCAGGCATTATATGGTGCTGCCCATACTTATAACTGTTGCCGGAGGACTAATCGGCAATGCTTTGGGATATCTGGTATTTCAGAAAATGTTTGTCAGCGTTTATTATGACAACTATTCACTCACGCAATATAAAACGCTCTGGAACATGGATGCATTTAAGGAAACCACTGTTATACCGTTTATAATAATAGTTGTAATTAATTTTATTGTGCTTGTAAAGAAATTAAGAATAAGCCCGCTTAATTTCCTTCGCTCAGAGCTGAAGAAAAAAGGCAAAAAGCGAGTATTGCGTTTGCCCGAGAGGTTACCGTTTTTCTCTAAATTCAGGCTTAGAATTTTGTTCCAAAATATTCCGTCATACCTTACTTTGTTTGCAGGTATTGTTATAGCAGGCGCTCTTGCTGTGCTCGGCACAATGTTCGCACCGCTGTTAAGCGATTACGCCGATTTGGTTATTGATACGGAAATTGCAAGCTATCAATATATCATGATTGACCAAGCAGAAACAAGCAATAAGAATGCCGAAAAATACTGCTTAACCTCGCTTGAAACGATGAACGAAAAATATATGACCGACGAGGTTGCGGTTTACGGTATAAATAACAGCAGCAGCTATATAGATAAATCAATTCCGAGCGGTAAAGTGCTGATTTCCAATTCAATGATGGAAAAGTTCGGCTTAAAGGATGGCGATACCTTTACTCTGAAAGAGCCTTACGGAAATAATATTTACACCTTTACCGTTGCAGGCAGCTACACCTACGACGCAAGCATATCAGTGTTTATGAACCGGACGGATTATCTCAATATGTTTAATGAAGATACAGATTATTTCACGGGCTATTTCAGTAACGAAAAGCTGACTGATATTGATGAGGACGATATTGCGTCTGTAATTAACGAGGACGATTTAACCAAGGTTGTAAATCAAATGCAGGTTTCCATGCTTGGATTTATGAATGTGTTTAAGCTGTTAGGCGTTGTCATTTTTCTGCTTCTGATGTATATTATGACCAAGCAGATTATTGAAAAAAATGTAAAATCAATTTCGATGGCAAAGATTTTAGGCTTTTCGGATTTGGAAATCGGAAGATTATACTTAATTATAACCTCACTTGTTGTTATTGCGTCGCTTCTCATTGCAATACCTGTTATTGATTTACTGCTTAGATGGGCGTTTAAGTCTTATATATACACAGAGATGACAGGATACATACCGTATATTATTGACAATTCCTGTTATATTAAGATGATTGTTATGGGCGTTGTCAGCTATGCTGTTGTATCGGCAGGTATGCTGATAAAAATCAAACGAACTCCAAAGGGTGAAGCTCTTAAAAATCAGTCATTTTAAAACCACGGTTTTTGTAAAGCATAAAAAAATAACGAAGGCTGCCGATAGCCTTCGTTATTTTTATGTTCTTTAAATTTACTTTCTGCGATTATCTCTCCTCGGCTTTCTCGCAGCAGAATCAATATTGTTTTCAGGCTTCATACCCTCAAGCTCGATTAAAGCGTCTCGTCTTGAAAGATTAATTCTGCCTTGATCGTCAATTTCAATGCACTTTACAATGATTGAATCGCCGACATTAACAACATCCTCAACCTTTTCTGTTCTCTTAACATCAAGCCTTGAAATATGAACAAGACCCTCTTTACCGGGAGCAATCTCAACAAACGCACCGAAATTCATTACCCTTGTAACAATACCGTTATAGAACGAGCCAACCTCCGGATCTGTTGCAATAAGCTTAACAATATTCACAGCGCCCTTGCATTTGTCCGCGTCAACACCGCTGATAAATACTCTGCCGTCTTCTTCAATATTGATTTTAACATCATAGTCAGACTGAATTTCCTGAATAACCTTGCCGCCTTTACCGATAACATCGCCGATTTTTTCAGGATTGATTGTGAGAGTAAACATTTTAGGAGCATACTTTGAAAGCTCTTTTCTCGGCTCACTGATAACGGGAAGCATAATTTCATCAAGAATATATTCTCTTGCCTTATGAGTTTTGGCAAAAGCCTCCTTGATAATTTCGGGTGTAAGGCCGTGGACCTTGAGATCCATCTGAATGGCAGTAATACCTTTTTTTGTACCTGCAACCTTAAAGTCCATATCTCCGTAAAAATCTTCAAGTCCCTGAATATCAACCATTGTCATAAAGTCGCCGTAAACGCCGTCATCGCCTGTTATAAGTCCGCAGCTGATGCCTGCAACAGGAGCTTTAATCGGAACACCGGCAGCCATAAGCGACAGCGTTGAGCCGCAGATTGAGCCCTGTGATGTTGAGCCGTTTGATGAAAGAACTTCTGATACAACACGAATTGCATACGGAAATTCATCAACTGAAGGAAGAACGGGAACAAGCGCCTTTTCAGCGAGTGCGCCGTGACCGATTTCCCTCCTGCCCGGGCCTCTTGATGGCTTCGTTTCGCCGACAGAGTATGATGGGAAATTGTAGTGATGAATATATCTTTTTTCAGTTTGCTCGTCAAGTCCGTCAAGAAGCTGGCAGTCGTTCATAGGACCGAGCGTTGTAACTGAAAGAACCTGTGTCTGTCCCCTTGTGAAAAGACCTGAACCGTGAGCTCTTGCAAGAAGGTCGATCTCTGCGTTAAGAGGACGGATTTCATCAATGCCTCTGCCGTCAACTCTTTTATGCTCGTCCTTAAGCCAGGCTCTTACAACATGCTTTTGAACAAGATACATAATCTCGTCAAGCTTTGCTTCATTTCCCTCAAAGCGTTCATCAAACTTTTCATGAACAGCAGCATAGACAGGAAGCAAAGCCTCATCACGAACAAGCTTATCGTCAGTGTCAAGAGCTTTTTTGACATCCTCAATGCAAAATTCCTCTACCTCAGCCATTATTTCCGGATCGGGGTCAGACGATTCATATTCAAATTTAGGCTTGCCGACCTCATCAACAATACCCTGAATAAATCGAACAATCTTCTTGTTTTCCTCGTGGCCCGCCATAATTGCATTGAACATTGTGTCATCGTCAATTTCGTTGCCACCCGCCTCAATCATGGCTACAAGATCGGCAGTTGATGCAACAGTAAGTGTAAGGTCGGTTTTTGCTCTTTGCTCAAGAGTAGGGTTGATAACAATTTCTCCGTCAACAAGACCTACATTAACAGATGAAATAGGGCCGTCCCACGGTATGTCACTGATAGCGATTGCAGCCGAAACGCCGATTGCCGCCGTTATTTCAGGGGAGCAATCGGGATCAACGGACATAACCGTAGCAACAACAGAACAGTCATTCCTTAAATCCTTTGGAAAAAGCGGACGAATAGGTCTGTCAATGCAGCGCGATGTGAGTATTGCCTTTTCACTTGCACGACCCTCGCGCCTTAAAAATGAACCCGGAATTTTGCCTACCGAATACATCTTTTCCTCATAGTCAACTGAAAGCGGGAAAAAATCAACACCCTCACGCGGCTTTGCAGATGCCGTTACATTACAAAGAACCTCTGTATCTCCATAACGCGCAAGGATTGAAGCGTTTGCAAGACCTGCCATTTTGCCTGTTTCAAGCGTAAGCTTTCTGCCGGCAAGCTCAGTCTCCCAAACCTTGAAGTTTTTAAAAAACATTTTGATACCTCATTTCTGAAAAATATTATTTAATGAAAGGAGGCGCAATAGTAATAAATTCAACACACAATCGCTTATATGCTCAATTTACTACTATTGTCTGCCCCTCCTTTGATTACAAAAAATCTGACAAAATACCGAAAGATTCATAAACAATAGGAAGCTCAGGTAAAGAAAGGCTTTGAGCACTACTGTTTCAAAGCAGTCCAAAGCCTCAACACAGCCGCTCACATAGCTTTACCTTCAATTTTCATAATGATTATGCTTTCAATAATCTGTTTTGCTCGTTTGCGTAAAAACAGCAAACAAGGCAAGCAATGACAAAAACCATTGCTTGCCTAATGGCAATTATTTGTCAAGAGTATCACGAATACCAAGCTTTTTGATAAGCGCACGGTACCTCTCAATATCCTTATTATAAAGATATACAAGAAGATTTCTTCTGTGGCCTACCATTTTCAGAAGTCCCCTTCTTGAATGATGGTCCTTCTTGTGAACCTTAAGATGCTCTGTCAGCTCATTGATTCTTGTGGTAAGAACCGCAATCTGAACCTCCGGAGAGCCCGTATCGCCCTCGTGTGTAGCATACTCTTTGATGATAGCGCTTTTTTCCTTCTGTGTCATTTGATTTCACCTCTTCATAAATTTTGCTTCGTGAATACACAGTAAAAGGTAGCGGTGTTTCTGCTTTTGCAGCATAAGCCTAAAACCGTGTTATCCGATTCAGCACAAGCATTATACCATATATTAATTTATTTGTAAAGAACAATTTTATCGGTTAAAATATATTACTTGCCAAGCTGCTTTTTCCAGCACTCAAAAAGCCTGTCCTCATTCCAGGCGGCATTTGCCGAACTTGTTGACGGCAAAGCGCACGCCGCTATGCCGACTTTCCGTTCAATATACTTTTTATATAATTCTTCCGCCTTCCTGCCGTTTACAAATATTTTGTCAATACTTGAATTTTTAATTATAAATCCAATATCATTAGCAACAACATTTTTAATGGTATTGTCAGCAGAGCCTTTGATTTCGCATGAATGAATAACATCCCAAAGAGCAAAACCGTTATTTAAAATAAGGTTTTTCTTTTCATTAATTGTTACAGGCGGCGGACATTCGCATACACGGGCCATAACACGCCAAAAACGGTTTGCGGGATGCCCGTAGAAAAAGCCCTCTTCCCGTGATTTAACTGACGGGAAGGAACCTAAAATAAGTATTTCAGACCTTTCATTATATAAAGCGTCAATAGGATGAACAAGCATAATATCACCATAGCCTTTCCCCCGCTGCAAATATGACGGGAAAGCCCTTATTTAATTGTGACGGGGCTGTCAGACAGCCCCTTTAGTGACGGCGTCGGGCTGTTCCACCCGCCTTTCTCATTTTGTATTATCCTATAGCAATAACATTTGAAGCATTGTCAATTTTCTCTGTTGAAAACAGGCTCTTTTTAGCATAATGGGTACAGTAAACTCTATATTGATATCCAGTTGATACAGATATTGTTTTTGTTAGTGTATATGATGATGAACTATTATATAAATCTTCATATGTTTTATATGTACTCCAAGATGTAGTACTACTTTTTCTTCTTTTTATTGTTACCACAGTAAATCCGCATTTTACAACATCAGGGTCACATATGGTTTTTCCTGCGATTAATAAATTTGAGCCACTACTTGATATTGCTATCCCATAGTTAAATATTAATCCACTTGTCAATGTGCTTATTTGATTGTTTGAATTTTGATAATAAATATCATTAAATTCCTCTTGTGTCCAAGCTGCATCTTGCCAATCCAGTTCATCATCCGCATATACCACTAAGCAGCTTTGAAAAACGAATAGGACCGACAACATAACTGCTAAAAATCTACAAATTGTTTTTTTCATAAAATAATCCCCCTAACTACAATGTTTTTGCAATCTGACAGGCAGTTTCATAATCACAATTTAAAGATATACAATAATCAATTTTATCGACTGAATAACTAATATAAGATTTATTGTCTGTTCCAAAGACAATAACAGAAATATCGTTAATATTAAAATACTCAATGTTCTCAAATTCTGACGAAATTTTTCCGGTCCCACTAAAAAAATCGTATTCTTCATATTTTTCGATGGTCACGCTTCCGAAAATCGTATCGTTTAAAAAGTCAAAATTTACAATTAATGTATTATTATCGTTAGAAAATGTATAGTTTGATATACTGGATTGCTCTTCAAAAATTATTTTTGGTAATACAGTATTGTCGATACCGTCACATTCCAATTTACCATATATATCATCTACATATCCGTCCGGGGATATATCAACATGAAAGCATTCCTTATACATAGTAACAATCCCTTCCGGTACACTAATGCTTAAATATTTTGCGCATACAGGAACAGCTATTCCTACAGCTAAAACAAAAACAGCAGCTGCTGCAAGTATTTTACCTAAACGATATTTCCTTTTTCTTTTATTCAATTTTTCTTCGTCAACTGTATTCAAAGCTTCTAAACAAAGATCGATTAAATCCGTATCCATATCTTGTGCCGATTTATCTAACTCTTCATTCATAATGTTTTCAATCTCAGTTGATGACAAGGTCTCTGATTCAGAATTTAAAATTTCATAAAATATTTCTTTATTCATAATTATATCTGCCTCAACATTATAGTAACCTGTTACCCGAAAAGTAACACTTTTATTCGTAATTTTTTAATTTTTCTTTTGCAAGTTTCTTAATTTTTCGTTTTAGCCTGTAATGTTTCTGCTTTACGGCAGCTTCGGTAGTATTTAAAACCTTAGCTGCATCCTTTAATTTAATTTTCTTGTCATATACCAAAATAAGCAGGGTTCTTTCCGCATCAATAAGCTCCTCAAATACATCATCTTTAAGCTTTTCAATTATTTCTTCGCTTAAAGCTTTCTCGTCAAAATCCACATTGTAAAACAATTTATGCTCAACGCTTTCAAGCCGTATGTAAATTTTCTTCCTCCTGTCAATTTCAGAATACTTTAACTTTATTTGATTGTTTAAAATACCATATAACAATGCTTTAGGGTTTTGTACTTCGGTTCCATTATTGATTGTGTTGCAAAGAGCCAAATAAGTTTCTCCGATAACATCATCAATTTCATTCATATAACCGGAAAGCTTATAGTTGCATATTCTTCGTAAATCAGGTTCATATTGTTCCCAGAGAATTTTTAATAGTTCCATATCTTTATTTTCTGTCAGCATTGTTGTTCTCCGTGTTTTGCAAGTGAATCTTTCAATGAAATAATCATATCCATTATTATGGCTTTTTGACTGTTATTGCAATCGGCGAGAATATCGTTTATTATGGAATTACTGGCTACACTGTTATTATTTAAGCTGTTGCATAATAATTGATCTACAGTACAATTCAGTGCATTTGCAATATCAACTAATACGGGCAGGCTTACTTTTGTGTTCGCGTTTTCAATATTGCTCATATGCGGTATGGAAATATTGCAAAGCTCTGCAAGCTTTTCCTGTGTTATGCCTTGCTTCTTGCGTTCGTATCTTATTTGAGTTCCGATATCTTTGTAATTGATTTGCATAATTTAGCCATCCTTAATTTTATTATTAAATTGTATGCTAAATCTATGCATCTTTTAATATTCTTGATAAATATTTTATTTGTGTAGTTTAATTGAAATGTAGAATTTTAAATTTTTTTGTTGCTGATTTGCAAAAACTTTGCCGAAAATCGATATTGAAAAATTGTAAAAAACAGTAATTTCCTTTGGGACAAGCTGTTCGGCGATTCGGATTTCAATTACGGATACCGAAAAGGCTAATGAACAGATTTAAGATGGAAGCTGCAGCAGAGGTTGGTGTGCAATTACATATTAAAAATTCAAAAAGTGCCTGTTTAAGCCAGATTTCACAAGCCGAAAAAACGGTAATGTTGGTGTTCAATCACATCAAAACAGCAAAAATACACAAAACAGCCGATACATAACCCAAAATTTTAAGCCGAGAGCAATTAAACTCTCGGCTTAAATTATTAAAGTGATCTTTCTATAACTGTAAATTTGGTACAAATATCAATTAATTTATTTTCATCTATTTTAAAATTAATCAAATCTTCTGACTGATAAAATTTAATGGGCGATTCGTTGCTGCCGATTTCTACAAATAACCATGTTTTACCATCATAGGAAAATATCTCATACTCTTTATTATTCCACTCAAAAACTATCTCTGAATGAGCTTTTACGGATTCTATAAATTCATATTTTGTTTTGTAATCAAAATTATATTCAATATCCATAGTTTTTCTTCCTGTAATCTTATAATATTTAAATTCAGGTATATTCCCATCAAAATAATTTTTTTCGCCAATCCACTCAGGATTACCTCTTTCGTTATTCCAACCAATTAAATTATCATGAGGATTAGAATGAGTAGCAGAATTACCATGATCTGTAAACTGCCGTTCATATTCAGCTTTACCATTTTTACCGATTTTCGTCTTCACCCAATAACCGCCTTTTTGGGTTGGAATAAATGTTTCCTTAATTTCACCGGGTTTACCAAAAAATCGTTCTTCCCAAGGCTTATCAGGATTAGGTCTCCATTGTCCTCCGTAAGCACTGCCGTTACCCTTAATCGTAAAAAAAGGATTATCATTATATTTAACAACAATATTACTTTCAGGTGACGGTTTTTCTAAACCCAGTAAGTACTTTTCCATTTGCGTATACGGCAATTCTACTTCATCATCTTCATAATGCTGCCACGAACTCAAATCATAATCGACAAAAAGTATATTACCGTCCATTTCAGGAAACGGATAATGATAACAAATAATCGTTTCAGGCTCAATGCGTTTAAACATTTCATTTAAATCGGAGCAGCGCTCCATCAAGCTCGCTTGAAATGGGGCCTGCGAACGATTGCAAAGTGCGCAGGGAGCGTTAGCTCCTCAGGGTTTCAGTGGGAGATTATCACTCCCACTGAAATTCTGAAATGGACCCCGCCGCCTAAGAGGCGGGGGACATCGGCGAATAGGTTATACCATATCCTATAACCATAACTCTCTTCTTACCACCTTTAAGCATACACACTGTACCAACTGGTAAATATTTTTCTTCCATACTTATTCCTCCGTATTACTTATAATCTTATTTTTGATAACCCTCAGTTTTTTTCTTGAATCAAATCACTAAGTTCAATAGAAGCATCACGAGATCTTAAAGTAACAATATTAGTATCTTCTGCAAATCCAATTATTAAATTAGTTTCACCCTGTTTACCAACAATAGAATAAGATAAATCCCTACCGCTATTATTAATCATATCGTAATTTTGAAGAAATTCAAGTAATTCATATTCTGCATCTCCAAACGATTGCATTTCCAATTCTACATTTTCCTTAACTCTTATCAAAGATATATTAATTGAATTTTTTAATGTATCAATCATTTCTATTGCATTATTATTTTCTGTAGTTTCATACACTTTTAAGATTGAGCTACCTCTCAATTCTCTTTCGCTTATTTTTTCCATCATATTACCTCCATAATATTTTTACATTTTTTAAATCGGAGCAGCGCTCCATCAAGCTCGCTTGAAATGGGGCCTGCGAA
>CAZYDW010000001.1:0-149231 GCA_964646445.1 uncultured Bacteroides sp. | reverse complement strand
GAACCCGTGTTACCGCCGTGAAAGGGCGGTGTCTTAACCGCTTGACCACCGGGCCGTATGGTGGCTTTAACTGGATTCGAACCAGTGACACCGCGGGTATGAACCGCGTGCTCTAGCCAACTGAGCTATAAAGCCATAGCAATTACGCAAACAAGATTATATATTATTAATTAATTTTTGTCAACACTTTTTTGATTTTAAAAAACATTTATTTTAATAGCACATATGTTTGACAGAAGCCTGATATAATGTTATTATATGTTATATAAATGTGAGGAGATTATGTATGGAAAAAATAAGCGAAAAGCAAAAAGCTATTTTTGAATATATTAAGGATATAATATCTCAAAGGGGAATTGCGCCGTCAATTCGTGAAATAGGCGATGCTGTTAATTTGCGTTCCACATCCTCTGTTCAGTATAACCTTAATGCGCTTGAAAATGCAGGATACATAAAAAGAGATCCCAACTTAAAGCGCACCATACGCGTATGCGCCGCCGCAAAAAGTGTTTCGCATATTCCTCTTATCGGTACGGTCACTGCCGGTCAGCCTATTCTTGCAACACAGCAGATTGAGGACTATATTGCACTTTCCGGAATAAGGGGCGAAAAGCTTTTTGCACTTCATGTCAAAGGCGATTCAATGTTTGACGCAGGCATTTATGACGGCGACATTGTTGTTGTTGAGCAAACACCTGTTGCCGATAACGGAGATATAGTTGTTGCTCTTATTGACGATGAGGCGACCGTTAAACGCTTTTTCAGGGAGAACGGCCATTTTCGCCTTCAGCCGGAAAATGATAATTACAGTCCCATAATTGTTGATGAATGTGCAATACTCGGCAAGGTTAAAGCACTTGTTCGCAGTTATTGATTAAAAGTCTGTATTGTGTTATTTAAATCGTAGAGCGCTCCGGCAAGCTCGCTTGAAATGGGACTTGAAAGCGATTGCAAAGTGCGCAGGGAGCGTTAGCTCCTCAGGGTTTAAGTGGGAGATTATCACTCCCACTGAAATTCTGAAATGTCCCCAGCCTCTTAGGCGGCGGGGAACATCGGCGAATAGGTTATATTTAAAAAATTTGAGAGGTGCTGCCATATGAGCGAATGTACTCATGACTGTTCAAGCTGCGGTTCTGACTGCGGTGAGAGAAAAATAACAAAAGAAGATTTTCTAAAACCTATGAATAAATATTCAAGCATAAAAAAGGTTATCGGCGTTGTAAGCGGAAAGGGCGGCGTGGGCAAAAGCCTTGTCGCGTGTATGCTTGCAAGCAAATGCGCCGATGCAGGTCTTAAAGTCGGAATACTTGACGCCGATGTTACAGGTCCGTCAGTGCCTAAATCCTTTGGCGTCAGCGACCGTGCAATGCAGGATGAGGAGTGTCTTTTACCGGCTGTAAGCTCAAACGGTGTAAAGATTATGAGCATCAATCTGCTGCTTGAGGATGTAAACAGCCCTGTTGTATGGAGAGGTCCGGTAATAAGCGGTGTTATTGAGCAGTTTTGGAGCGATGTGCGATGGGGTGAGCTTGATTATCTTTTTGTCGATATGCCTCCGGGAACAGGCGATGTTGCTCTTACGGTTTTTCAAAGTCTGCCCATTGACGGAATAGTTATTGTTTCAACTCCGCAGGACCTTGTAAAAATGATTGTAAACAAGGCATATAATATGGCCAAAATGATGAACATTCCAATTCTCGGATTGATTGAAAATATGAGCTGTTACACCTGCCCTGAATGTGGCGAAAAAATCAGCATTTTCGGCGAATCTAAAATTGATGAAACCGCAGAGTGTCTCAATGTTCCCGTTCTTGCAAAGCTGCCTGTCAATCCGCAAATCAACAAGCTTGTTGACGAGGGCAGGGTTTCTTGCGCCGAGTGTGATGAATTAAACGATTTCATAAGCGTGCTCAAAGGAGAGTAACTATGGCAAAAAGAGAAGGATATATAAGCTGGGACGAATATTTTATGGGGGTTGCAATCCTTGCCTCGCAGCGAAGCAAGGACCCTAATACCCAGGTCGGCGCATGCATTGTGAATGACGATAACAAAATTATGTCGGTAGGTTATAACGGCTTCCCCATGGGCTGCAGCGACGATGATTTTCCGTGGGACAGAAGCGGAGAAAAGGACAGCGATACCAAATACCCCTATGTGTGCCATGCTGAGCTGAATGCAATTTTAAACGCAGGCGGCAATAATCTGAAGGGCTGCAGAATTTATGTTGCTCTTTTCCCCTGCAACGAATGTGCAAAGGCAATCATTCAGTGCGGCATAAAAGAGGTAATTTACATAAGCGATAAGTATAAGGACACCGACCTCGTGCTTGCCAGCAAAAGGATGCTTGGCAGCGCAGGGGTTAAGCTTACACCGTTTTCATCCGATAAAATGCTTTGTATTGATTTTAACAGCGAGAGAATATAAAATATGGATATTGATATTTATGATTTTGATAAAACCGTTGTGCCGTTTGACAGCGGCTCGCTTTTCGTAGGTTATTGCTTTTTGCATTATCCTTGGATAATAATTCATACACCCTTGCTGATTGCCGCGGCGCTGCTTATGTGCCTGCACATAATAAGCTTTACCAAATTCAAAAAGGTGTGTTATATGTTTTTACCGCTTATTCCTCTTGAAAAGGCAGTGAAAGACTTTTGGGACAGGCACGAGCACCAGGTTCACCAATGGTTCTTACAGCGTGAAAGATACAGCGTTGTAATCAGCGCATCACCCGACTTTCTGCTTAATGAAATACATAAAAGGCTTGGATTTGAAAAGCTTATATGCACTGTTCACAACAGAAAAAACGGTGTGATAATAGGAGAAAACTGCCGTGGTGCTGAAAAGGTAAGGCGCCTTTTCGAGGAATTTGACGAAGGCACCATAAATGTTATTGATGTTTATTCGGACTCGTTAAAGCATGACAAGCATATTTTTTCACTTGCAAAAGGTAATTGCTATCATATAGAGGGCGGTAAAAAAGTACATTTCAGCTATAATGATATATATTAATAATAATTGTTAAGGTATTGATTATGAATGTTAAAAAAATAATTGCTCTTGCTGCACTGGTCATCGCGGTTATGGGACTGTTCGCGTTTTCCGTGCACTACAAAAACGGAAAAATCAATAATAATTCTGACTATTCCACAGTTGTATCTACAACCGAAGCCGAAGCAGTTGAAAAAACTGATGAATATTCAAGTGACACGCCTTATATTGAAACAGATGACGGTGAATATCAGATTTATTTTGACGGAAAAATTGTTACCATAGTTCACGGCGATTACCGTACGGAAATTAAAAATCTTGATGTGTCCTTTAAGGCGGAAAAGCCAAAGGCAGTGAGCGCAGATATTGATAACGACGGTGAAAAGGAGCTTTTGTTAAGGCTTTATGCAATCTCTTATAATAACGATGACTCGACAAGAACCACCGTTTATTCAATCAATTTGTATGACCCGGCAGTTCAAAACGACGAAAAATACTTTCTTCGTTATACTGCATACAACAGTACCTGGACCAACCCTTTCGGTGAGAGTGTGCGCGCCGAAGTTACACAGCTCAAAAACCACAGCAAAATTCTCCAGTATAATATGGTTGATATCAACGATGAGCTTCAGTATGACGAAAACGGCGTTGCTGTGGGCAACTACACGGGCTTTGCCACCGCTCTTTGCGACAGCAGCAAAAATTATTATACGCTGAAAAACTGGTCATACGGATATGGAATTTACGATATTAATGAGGACGGCACCATAACGCTTGACATTCAGGTTGTAGCCGAATATGAGGAGACTGACACAAATCAGATTTTCGGCTACATCCACTGTAATGTCGTATTCAGCGATTATACATTTTCAATTGTTCCCAAAAAGATTAACTTTGTTGCAAAAGAAGGCTGTGAGGTAACCGACCCCCGCAATATGGCAAATGACAAGTGGTCGGTAACCATTAATAATCTGACAAGCACATCAGGCTTTCAGAGCAATTCTATCGACTGGATTGAAAATGAATTTAATGTAGCTGACCTTTCCTCATCGCAGGATCAGTATTTTGATACTATGTCATCAAAAATCAAATGTCTTGATAAAATCAAATTTTCTCAATCGGGAATAACGCTTACGGCAAAAAGCGGTTACACATTTTCAAGTCAAATGGCTGATAACGGTAAATTTTCTGCCATAATAAACAATGATGAAAATAAGGATATCGACATATCCTATAAATGTGTAATCAAAACTGTTGACGGCAGGAGCACTCTTGTTATAACCTTTGACCGTAATTATTCACAGCAGGAGCTTGAATCGCTTAAGATAGTTTTCGGTTTATAACCTATTCGCCGATGTCCCCCGCCTCTTAGGCGGCGGGGTCCATTTCAGAATTTCAGTGGGAGTGATAATCTCCCACTGAAACCCTGAGGAGCTAACGCTCCCTGCGTAGGTTGCAATCGTTCGCAGGCCCCATTTCAAGCGAGCTTGATGGAGCGCTGCTCCGATTTAAATAAAAAAGTTGATAATTTTGATATAATATACTATAATATGCTTGTTAATTCGGCAACAGTCTATTAAAATGGGGGTTAAATTATGAAAGAGGTTGTTATTACAGCAGATTCCACCTGTGATTTGCCGCCGCATATTATTGAAAAAAACGAAATTATTATTACACCGCTTTCCGTTCTTCTCGGTGAAAAATCATACACTGACGGCGTTGATGTCTTTCCGAGTGATATATACAGATTTGTTGAAAGAACAGGCGTTTTACCTAAAACCGCAGCCGTTGCACCTTCTGCGTATTATGAGCTTTTTGAAAAGCTTTCCGCCGACGGGAAGGCTGTTGTTCACATAGGCCTGTCATCGGCAATATCTTCAAGCTACCAGAACGCCTGCATAGCCGCAAGCGAGTTTGAGGATATTTACTGCATTGATTCAAAAAGCCTTTGCACTGCTATGGGGCTTCTTGTGCTGAAAGCATGTGATTTCAGAAATAAGGGCTTTGACGCAAAAAAGATTTATAACAGAGTAACAACACTGATACCCAAGGTCAGCACGACATTTGTGCTTGACAGCCTTGAATATCTGCATAAGGGGGGCAGATGTTCGGGTGTTGCAAAGTTCAGTGCCAATGTGCTGGGCATCAAGCCGAGCATTGCCGTTGACCCCGCAACAGGCACACTTGATGTTGCAAAAAAATACCGCGGCAAAATGGATGCTGTTTATAAGCAGTATATCAACGATTGCCTTAAAGATATTAACAAAATCGATACAAGCCGTATTGCTGTTTCAAACAGCGGCGGCATAGATCCCGAAATAATCAGCTTTGCCAAAGGCGTTATTGAAGGCAAGAATAAATTCGGTGAAATTATTACGGCTGATGCAGGCTGCACTATTTCATCACACTGCGGTCCGCGCACGCTTGCAATATTCTACATCAAAAAATAATCTGTAATATTTACAAAAGAGCACAAACGGTGCTTTTTTGCTGTGCCTGATGTAAACTTAATTCTTCCGGAGGTTTACAATGTCATTAAAAAAAGAAATACTTTCACATCTTATAAGGAGCGGCGATTATATCAGCGGACAAAAGCTTGCCGCTGTAACCGGCAAAACAAGAGCTGCCGTATGGAAAGCGGTAAAGGCGCTTGAAAACGACGGGTACATAATTGACGCGGTTACGGGAAAGGGTTATCGCCTGATAAAAACAGGCGGCCGTATTTCAGCCGAGGAAATATCGGCATATCTGAAATCGCCCGTCAGGGTTATTTATTACCCTGTAATCGATTCAACAAACAATGCATGCAAGCGGATTTTGGCCGACAGCAAAAACGATATAATCCTTATCGCCGCAGACGAACAGACCGCCGGCAGGGGCAGGCAGGGCAAAAGCTTTTATTCCCCTGCCAAAACAGGCGTTTATTTCAGCCTTGTCATAAGACCCGAAACAACGCTTAAAAATGCTGTTACCGCAACAACGGCTGCAGCTGTGGCGGTATGCAGAGCAATAGAGCGGCTCACTGATAAAAAGCCCCAAATCAAATGGGTCAATGATGTTTACCTTGACGAAAAAAAAATATGCGGAATTCTGACAGAGGCTGTAACAAATTTTGAAACGGGGATTGTTGACAGCGTAATTGTAGGCATTGGAATCAATATAAGCACGGAAAATTTCCCGAGCGATGTTGAAAGTGCCGGATGCCTTGACGCCGATATTAACAAAAACGAGCTTATCGCCCTTGTTTGCGATGAGCTGATAAGCATTTCCGCCGGGGATTACAGCTCCTTTATTGATTATTACCGCACACATTCAATGGTTATCGGCAGGCATATAAAATTTATACGAAACAACCTGTCAACCTCCGCAACGGCGATTGCGATTGATGAACGCGGCGGTCTTGAGGTTGAGCTTGAAAACGGTGAGCGCATTACGCTGTGCAGCGGTGATATAAGCATAAAAAAGCAATAATTTGACATTTAAAACAAACAGTGGTATAGCCTATTCGCCGATGTCCCCCGTCTAAGAGGCGGGGGACATTGGCGAATAGGTTATATTACAACAAACATAGCGTTGGTCAGGCTTTAGGAAGCCTGACCTTTGTTTTTAGGGTTTTGTATGTGTTAAAATGATATGACTAAAATAAAAAGTGAAGCAGCTTCAACATACGGTATAATGTATTAACAGCAAAAAATACCGAAGAAGGAAGTAATTTGCCGAGGCGTTTTTATTCGTCAAGCAGATTATTCTGCCTTAACATTTCTATAAACTTTTCAATATCCTTTTTTGCCGTTTCTTCATCAACCTCATATTCATCGGTTACCATTTTAACAGCCTGTTTGATGGTTATATCATTTTCAGAAAAGCAATCCCAAAAGAATGAAGCGCTGTCGTTAAGCGTTATCATACCGTTGAAATCCCTGCCCCTGTCGCCGATTGGAACAACAATATCAGCCCCTGCTATATTTCTTTTTGCGAATCCGTTTTTAATTTTCATACCGTACCTCCGAATAAAAATATTATAACAGATACCATATTATATTTCAATATCGGCAAGATATACAAAATATTCGGTGCAAAAATCGGCAATTTTTTCGCTTTTGCTCTTGAAGATATATTGTAAATTGGGTATAATAAGCGTGGTAATTTTTTTAAATTATTAATTTTATTTATGGATTAATCTGTAAATTTGATTTTGGAAGGAGTAAAAAATGGTCTATTCAAATGAAGTTGAACAGATGTGTACCGTTAAAAAGGGTCCGCATCATGGTCCGGCTCCCATTCCGGAAGAAGGCAAGTGGGTAAAATCTTATCAGATTTCCGACATCAGCGGTTTTTCACACGGTATCGGATGGTGTGCACCTCAGCAGGGTGCCTGCAAGCTCAGCCTTAATGTTAAAAACGGTATCGTTGAGGAGGCCCTTATTGAAACAATCGGCTGCTCGGGTATGACACATTCGGCTGCCATGGCTGCTGAAATTCTGCCGGGTAAAACTCTTCTTGAGTGCCTTAACACCGACCTTGTATGCGACGCTATCAATGTTGCTATGAGAGAAATCTTCAAGCAGCTTGCATACGGCCGTTCACAGTCTGCTTTTTCAGAGGGCGGCCTTGTTGTCGGCGCAGCCCTTGAGGATCTCGGTAAAGGTCTTCGCTCACAGGTAGGCACAATGTTTTCAACCAATCTCAAGGGCGTTCGTTATATGGAAATGGCCGAAGGCTATGTCACCCGTATGGCTCTTGATGAGGACGGCGAGGTTATAGGCTATGAGTTCGTTAAAGTCGGCAAAATGCTTGAGGACATTCGCCACGGCAAAACCCCGGACGAGGCATATAAGGCAAATATAGGCAACTACGGACGCTTTGCTAATGCTGCAAAGTATATAGACCCGAGAGAAGAATAAGATAAGGAGGACAGTAAAATGGCAAACGATGTAAAATTTGAAGGCAAAGAAAGAAGAATTGCCAAAATCGAAAAATGTCTTGCTGAATATGGTCTTTCAAGTCTTGAAGAAGCAAGAGATTTATGCATTTCCAAGGGCATTGATGTTGACGCAATAGTTAAGGGAGTTCAGCCTATCGCATTTGAAAACGCAAGCTGGGCTTATACGCTCGGCGTAGCGGTTGCAATCAAACAGGGTGTTAAAACAGCATCAGAGGCTGCTGCTGCAATCGGTATAGGTCTCCAGGCGTTTTGTATTCCGGGTTCGGTTGCGGAGCAAAGGAATGTCGGTCTCGGCCACGGCAATCTCGGAGCAAAGCTTTTAAGCGAGGAAACAAAGTGCTTTGCGTTTTTAGCCGGTCACGAATCTTTCGCTGCTGCGGAAGGTGCTATCGGTATTGCAAGAACAGCCAACAAGGTTCGTAAGGAGCCGCTCAAGGTTATCCTTAACGGTCTTGGCAAGGACGCCGCGTATATTATTTCCCGTATTAACGGCTTTACTTATGTAAAGACTGATTATGATTTTTACACAGGCGATCTTAAAATTGAAGAGGAAAAAGCTTTTTCTGACGGCGAAAGAGCTGCTGTTAAGTGCTACGGCGCAAACGATGTTCTTGAGGGCGTTGCTATTATGAAGCACGAGGGCGTTGATGTTTCAATCACAGGTAACTCAACCAACCCGACCCGTTTCCAGCATCTTGTTGCGGGCACATATAAAAAATGGTGCGGCGAAAACGGCAAAACTTATTTTTCCGTTGCATCAGGCGGAGGCACAGGCCGTACGCTTCATCCTGACAATATGGCGGCAGGTCCCGCGTCATACGGCCTTACGGACTCAATGGGCAGAATGCACGGTGACGCACAGTTTGCAGGCTCATCATCGGTTCCGGCCCATGTTGAGATGATGGGACTTATCGGTATGGGCAACAACCCGATGGTCGGCGCAACCGTTGCCTGCGCAGTTGCGGTAGCGGAAGCAGTATAACCTGTTTCAAAAGGCTCTCCCTCCTCTTTGGTTGGGGGAGCTTTTGCGGTAATGCATAATTCGTTTCGGCGTAATTAACCGCTATTTGCCGGCAAATCAAATAACGATAATTAAGTGGGGGGAAACAAATGAAGTCAAAAGCGAACCGGGGAAGGATATACTGTATTCTTGCGGCAGTTATAATTTTCGGCATTTATATTTTACAGAAGATATTGAATATATGCGTTGATATTACAGCGGACATTGCTGTTGCGGAGGCGGCGGTTTTCAGTCTGCTGACTGTTGTTGTTTTCTTTTTGATTTTTAAATCCGAAAATTCATTTTATGCTATTCTTATAACAACATTCGGCATTAATATGATGCCTCCGGCAATAAGCGGACTTGACACATTAAACCCCAACGCGCATATCGTTTATTTTCTTATTCAGAAATTTTCAATTGCCGTTTTTGCCTTGCTGCTGATAATACTTTTCAAAAGGCAAAGCGCGGATAATGCCATAGGTGCCGTGCCGCTGCTGGCGGTTTTGTTTATTGTGCCCTTTACAAATGATGTTCAAAGTCAGCTTTCGCCGTTTCTTGCAAATGCAACCGGCACAATGCTTTACAGCTATTTTTCAGGTTTTATTTTATACGCAGCCGCATTGATTGCGCTTTTGTCCATCGCTGTCAACTCAAATACACAAAGCGCTATGCTTATCATTGACTATCAGCTTGTTGCGCTTGTCTTAAACGCGGGACGCAGAATATGCGCTGTTGCAGTTAATCTTTTGCAGGCAACGCATATAAGCAGAAGCTACTATTGCTATATACTGATTTATGTATTCTTCTTTGCCGCGTTTTTAATATTAAAGAAGAAAAAAGCGGAAAAGCAGGGATAATCGGCTTGCCTTTGCCTGTTTGATTTTTTTAGCATAATTTGCAAATGTCATTGCATTGACAATTAATTGTTTTATTGTTATACTTATTAAGTGGAATTATGTCGATATAAATAAGGGCGTGAGAGAATATGAATAAAAATAAGGTTCAGGTTAAAATAGGCGGTGCGACTTACACAATAGTTACCGATGATAATCCGGAATATGTTGAGGATTTGGCGGAGCATATTAACAGTGAAATTCGCTCAATATGCAACTCAAATCCGTCACTTTCAATGACGCAGGCCGCTTTGCTTGTGGCTCTTGATGAAGCCGACGCTTGCAAAAAGGCAAGTGCGTCTGCCGATAATCTTCGTGTGCAGATTAAAGATTATCTTGAAGAAAGCGCAAGGGCAAAAATGGAGGTTGAGGTTGCAAGACGCGAGGTCGAAAGGCTCAACCGTGAAATTGCCGACCTTAGAAACAGATTAAACAACAGATAGGTATATTATGAATTTTGAAATTCTGGCTCCGGCAGGAAGCATGGAGTCGCTTGTTGCCGGTGTTCGCAGTGGTGCAAACGCAGTTTATCTTGGCGGTAAGCTGTTTAACGCACGCCGCAATGCCGGTAATTTTTATAATGATGAATTAAAGACGGCGGTCGAATACTGCCATAAGCGAGGGGTTAAGGTTTACTTAACCCTTAATATTCTTATATCAGATGATGAATTTGAGGAGCTTTATAACGCCGTTTCATATGCACTCACCGTCGGTGTTGACGCGTTCATTATTCAGGATATAGGCGCTGCAAGGTTTATTAAAAATCATTTTAAAAGGGCAAGGCTTCACGGTTCAACGCAAATGAGCATAATGACGCCGCACGGTGCTCAATACGCAAAGGAAGCCGGCTTCAGCCGTATAGTTTTGCCGAGAGAGATGAGCCTTGATGAAATAAAGGCAATGAGGCAAAGCACGGATTTGGAGCTTGAAATGTTTGTTCACGGTGCGCTTTGTATGTCGGTTTCGGGTCAATGCTATTTGTCATCAATGCTTGGCGCGCGCAGCGGCAACAGAGGTCTGTGCGCACAGCCGTGCCGACTGCCGTTTCGTGCAGGGAACGATAAAAACGAATATGCCCTATCTCTTAAAGATTTAAGTCTGACACAACATTTAAGTGAGCTTGAAGGCATTACATCGCTTAAAATTGAAGGGAGAATGAAAAGACCCGAATATGTAAGTGCTGCCGTAAGCGCGGTTAAAAAAGCTGTTGAAGGCACCTACTCTCAAAACGACGGTTTTATTCTTCGCTCTGTTTTTTCACGAAGCGGATTTACGGACGGTTATTTTACAGGCAAGCTCGGCAGTGCAATGTTCGGAACGAGGCAAAAGGATGATGTGCTCTCAGCAAAAAATGTGTTAAAGGAAATACGGCATAACTATGATAATGAAAACCCTCTTTTAAAAATGGATATGCATTTCATTTGTCATAAAAACGAGCCCTGCACACTTAGTGCCAATGCAATGGATAAATGTGTCATTGTAACAGGAGATGTCCCCAAAGCCGCTATAAATAAGCCAATGACAAGGGACAGTGTTATAAAACACCTTTCAAAGCTCGGCTCAACGCAGTTTTATCCGGGAGAGGTTACGGCGGAGCTTGACGATGGCTTGATTTTACCTGTATCAAGACTCAATGATTTAAGGCGCAGAGCTGTTGAAAAAATAACGCAGCTGCCTGAAATAACAGTAATTTCCAAACCTTTTATAAAAGAAAAATATAAAAGTAAAAACCGCACGCCTTATCTAACCGCTGTTTTTGCAAATGCAAATCAGATACCCGACAGGCATCCGTTTAAGCATATATTTATTCCGCTTGACAGCAGCCTTGACGATTTCAAAGATAACAACGCCGGAGCCGTTCTTCCAAGGGGATTGTTCGGAATTGAAAATGATATTGAAAGTCATCTTTTGCGACTGAAAAAAGCAGGGGTTAAAAAAACGCTTTGCGGTAATTTGGGAACATATCAGCTTGCAAAGCATATGGGCTTTGAGGTGTGGGGAGATTTCGGTCTTAATATTTACAACACTCAAAGTGCAAGACTGATTGATAATCCCCTGCTGTCATTTGAGCTTAATCTTGAGCGTGCAAACAAAATTGATGCGAAAAATACCGGCATAATCGTATATGGCAAGGTGCCGCTTATGCTTACAAGGAACTGTCCGATTAAAAGCAGCGTCGGCTGCCGCAGGTGCAAAGGAAAAATTACAGACAGAAAGAATATTGAATTTTCCGTGGTTTGCTCAAAATATCCTTGCGTTGAAATACTTAACAGCGTGCCGATTTATATGCTTGACCGAATGAATGAGGTTAAAACGGATTTCGCACATTTTTATTTTTCCACTGAAAATGTGAAAGAGGTTAAAAAAATAATCCATATGTACGAAAGCGGTGCAAAGCCCGATTTTAAATACACACGCGGCTTGTATCAAAGAGGAGCTTTATAGTGTGAAAAATCACACTAATCCGTATCCGATTGTATTATCCGGTTGCGGTACCCAAAATTTTGTTCGGGCAAAGTATTGCCCTCCAACATTTTGACCGCTGCCGGTTCTTTTTGCTCCCTTTATCTCGCACTGCGAGCGCTCGCAAACGAACCCCTCAAAATTTGCCTGCGGCATAATTTTGAGATGGCTGAATTTCCATTTTACGCCTTGCCCGGCTGCAGCAAGTCGTATGGATAATTTTTAAAAAAATATTTGCAGCCGGAAAGGCTATGGTGATTAGTGTGAAAAATCACACTAATCAGAATCCGATTATATTATCCGGTTGCGGTACCCAAAATTTTGTTCGGGCAAAGTATTGCCCTCCAACATTTTGACCGCTGCCGGTTCTTTTTGCTCCCTTTATCTCGCACTGCGAGCGCTCGCAAACGAACCCCTCAAAATTTGCCTGCGGCATAATTTTGAGATGGCTGAATTTCCATTTTACGCCTTGCCCGGCTGCAGCAAGTCGTATGGATAATTTTTAAAAAAATATTTGCAGCCGGAAAGGCTATGGAAATTATGTTAATTCTTGCGTCAAAATCTCCGAGGCGAAAAGAGCTTTTATCACTGATAACAAATGATTTTGAAATAAGAAGTGCCGATGTTGACGAAGCACTGCCGAAGAATATTGCGCCCGACAAGGCAGTCGAATATTTATCTCAAATCAAGGCCTTGCCGTTTAAAAACGGCAGCGACACAGTAATAGGCGCCGATACGGTTGTTTCGATTGACGGCAAAATCCTCGGCAAGCCTCACAGCAAAGAAGACGCCTTTTGTATGCTTACAGCGCTTTCAGGCAGGTGGCACAGTGTTTTCACGGGTGTAACGGTTATATCGCCTGACGCAAGCAAAACAATTTCTGTTGAAACAAAAGTAAAATTTTTTGATTTAAGCGTTAAGGAAATTAATGAATATATAGCCACAAGCGAGCCGTTTGACAAAGCCGGAGCATATGCGATACAGGGTAAAGCGTCGTTATTTGTCGAAAAAATAGACGGAGATTATTTTAATGTTGTGGGTTTGCCGGTAAGTGCGCTTAATCAAATATTAAAAAGAGACAAAATCTTTTAAAAAAGTCTTAAAAATTTCTTGAAAAAATTTCAAAAAAGTGATATTATTAGAAAAGAGAGCAGTGAGCACTCATAGTGAGCCACTGCTCACTGTGTTTTTTGCAAATTTCCACCGCTATGAAAGGAGTCGGTTATGGCTGCAGATTTACATTGTCATACAAAATTAAGTGATGGTTCTGTCGGTATTGAGGATTTAATTGTTATAGCACAAAAAAGCGGTATTGATACTATTGCCATAACAGATCACGATTGTCTTGCGGGGACCGTAAGGGGTCAGGTTATCGGCAAACGTTACGGCGTTACTGTTATATCCGGTGTTGAGCTTTCCGCTTTTGATAACGAAGCCGGAAAAAAGGTTCATATTTTGTGCTACCTTGCTGATACGCCGGACAGGCTTGAGGGGCTTTGTAAGCGCACCTCTGTTGCAAGAAAAAGAGCAGGTCAGATAATGATGCTCAAGGTTGCCGCCCGTTTTCCCGTTTCAAATGATTTCATTATTAATCATGCGTCAGGCTCAACAAACCTGTTCAAGCAGCACATTATGCATGCTCTTATGGATGCCGGCTACACAAACAAAATTTTCGGTGACCTTTATGATGCGCTCTTTTCGCAGGACAGTTCAACAAATATTCTTGCGCCTGTTAAATACCCGGATGTTAAAGAGGTTATTGACGAAATTCATAATGCAGGCGGTATTGCCGTTTTGGCACATCCCGCCCTTTACAACAACTTTGATGAAATCAGCAAATACATTGAGCTTGGGCTTGACGGTATTGAGGTATGGAGTCCTTCGGCAAACGATGAGCAGGTTGAGCTTTTAAGCAATATCTGCAAAAAAAACAAGCTTCTTCTGACCGGCGGCTCCGACTTTCACGGTATTTACGGCAACGAAACCGTTACGCTCGGCAGCTATGTTACACCTGATGAGCATTTAGATAAGCTTATGGGATATAAGGCTAAAAAGAAAAGAGCACAGCGAAAGGCCGAAAAGGAAGCTGCCATAAAAGCTGCAAAAAATAATATATAACATTTGAAAAGATAAAACCGATTTTAAATGCCGTGAAATACCCGGCATTTATTTTTTTGCATTTTTTATTGACACTTTCGTTTTGCTGTTTATAATTAGAGTAGAAAGACAAAGAAAGGTAATTACCATGCGCAAGAAAACAGCAAAAACCGCACCGCTCGGCTGGAACAGCTGGGACTGCTTCGGTGCAGGTGTAACAGAAAATCAACTCAAAGCGAACGCCGATTATATGGCAAAATACCTTAAGCCTTACGGCTGGGAATACATTGTATGCGATATACAGTGGTATGAGCCCAATGCAAAAGACAATGACTATTTTAATTTCACACCGCTTAATATGGATGAATACGGCAGGCTCATACCGGCTGTCAACCGTTTTCCCGGCTCGGCAAACGGCAGGGGCTTTAAGCCTATTGCAGATTACTGCCACAGCCTCGGCTTAAAATTCGGTATTCATATTATGAGGGGTATCCCCCGTCAGGCCGTTCACGCTGATATGCCGATAAAAAACAGCTCTCATACAGCCCGTGAAATTGCGCACCATTTTTCCGTATGCTCGTGGAACACCGATATGTACGGCCTTAAAAACTGTGAAGGCGCACAGGATTACTACAACTCCATAATTCAGCTTTACACAGACTGGGGCATTGATTTTATAAAATGTGACGATATTTGCGTTACCGAATTTCGCAAGTGGGACAGTCCCTACTCGGCCGACTATGAGATTGAGATGATTAGAAAGGCTATTGACAGCTGCGGTGCCGATATTGTGCTTTCTCTTTCACCGGGACCCGCCTGTATAGAAAATGCCGAGCATCTTGCAAAAAACGCTGATATGTGGCGGATGACAGGCGATTTTTGGGATGACTGGAACAAGCTTTATGATATGTTTGACCGTTGTTACACCTGGCAGGAAAAGGTCAAAACAGGCAGCTATCCCGACTGTGATATGCTCCCTCTCGGCAGGCTTTCAAAAAACGGAACATGCCACGGTGCTCAAAACCGAATGACGCAGTTTACGAAGCCGGAGCAGCTTACCATGATGAGCCTTTGGGGTATTTTCAAAAGTCCGTTGATGATAGGCGGCAATATGCCCGAAAACGACGAATGGACCCTGTCGCTTCTTACAAATGACGAGTATATGAAAATGCACCGTGAGGGCAGAGGCGCGCACCAGTACCGCCGCGTTGAAAAAAACGGCAGGGGCAAAATAATATGGGTGTCAAACGGCAGAGGCTGCAAGTACGCCGCACTTTTCAATACCGACAATAAGAAGCGCACAATAAAGCTTGATTTGGCCGATATCCTTATGCCTGATGAAAAATATTCGATTTATGATATATGGAATAAAAAAGCACTCGGCATATTCAAAAACAGCTTCAGGGCAGAAATTGCCCCTCACGGCGCAGGTCTGTATAAAATAAGCTGTGTAAAACAAAGCAGATAAGCAGCCGCCAACAAATTAACCGGCTCTGAAAACATAAAGACTGCAAGCTTACCCGAAGGGGTATTAATGCAGTCTTTTTATTTATAACCTGTTCACCGGTCAAAAAAGTATATCGTCAGGCGTTTAATATCCCGTGAGTCAAGAATGTGCATATACACGCTGTCAATTTGCACTCTTGTAGCCTGTTTCTTTTTTTATGCTTTTTTTAACAATTTCAAACATAACAATACTCATCACAACGCAAACAAAATCGGCAGCAGCCTGCGCCCAGATAATACCGTTAAGACCGACAGCCTTGTTAAGTATGCACAACAGCGGAATATATACTATACCCTGTCTGCCGACTGAAAGGATAAGGCTTTGAACGCCCTTGCCCATGCCCTGAAATGAAAAATTGAGAACAAACATAATACCTATAACCGGACCGGGACTCATAAGCGCGGTAAGCATTTTAACTCCAAGCTCAATAACCTCTGCATTATCAATAAACACGCCTATGACATTTTCCCTGAATACCAGATAAAAGAGCGTCATTACAGTACCGATTATAATATTGCAGGCGATGCTGAAAATAAGGCAATTTTTCATTCGCCTGTAATTTTTTGCGCCGTAGCAATAACCGATAAGCGGCTGAACGCCCTGCCCCAGACCAAGCTGAAGCATAACAACAAGCATATTAGCCTTCATCGCCACGCCCATTGCGGCGACAGCATTATCACCATAGCTTACGAGAACAGTATTTACAATGATATTGCTTAAGCTCATAAGCAGGTTGTTAAGGCTTGCCGGCAAACCGACATTGATAACGCCCTTTGCTATTCCGTTTTTAACGGAATATCTTGCCGGAGTTATACTCAAAATACTTTTGCCGCGAAGAAAATATATCAGAAAAAACACAACCGAAAAAACATTGCCGAGCACTGTTGCAATAGCCGCGCCTGCAACACCCATACCAAGACCGAACGGAAGCGTTATACCGAAAAGCTTATCTCCGCTGCCGAGTATAAATACAGGGTCAAGCACAATATTAACAACCTGACCGAGCACCATACCGAACATTGAGGTTTTTGCCGCGCCCTCTCCCCTTATAAGATTTCCTACGGAAATTGCAGTTACAACAAACGGCGAGCCTATTGCAACCCATTTAAGATAGTCAGCCGCATACTCTATGGTGTTATCACTCGCGCCTACAAGATATAAAATAGGATTTTTAAACGCAAAGAAAATCACACCGAGCACAGCACCTACAAATATAGAGGTGTAAATGCAAAAGCTGCTTATTGTTTTAACTCTGTCCTTTCTGCCTTCTCCGAGCGAACGGCTGACAAATGCACAGCCGCCCACGCCGAAAAGATTGCCCACTGAAATAAACAAAAGAAACAGCGGCATTGAAACCGAAACTGCCGCAACCTGATTGCTGTCGCCTGTCTGCCCGACAAAAAAGGTATCGGCAAGATTATAAACTATATTTATAAGCATGCCCAGCATACTCGGCACTGCCATTGCGGCGACTGCCTTTGGAACCTTATAATCTTCAAAAATTTTTGTATTATCCTTCATAGCTGTAACTCCTAAATCAAATCCGCAATATTTATTAAATCCTGCATTTCAAGCTTTTCCGCTCGAATATTATTGTCAATACCAAGGCTTGCAAATGCAGCCGCAACCTTGCTTTTTGAAACACCCATTGTGTTTGAAATGCTGTTTAAAGCAGTTTTACGCCTTTGTGAAAAAGCACATTTAACCACAGTAAAAAACTTTTTTTCATCGCTCACATCCCAGCGCCTGCGTACCGACGGCTTAAGCCTGATAACAACGCTGTCAACCTTGGGGGCGGGCATAAAGCTGTCACGGCAGACATTAAAAAGTATTTCGCTTTGCGCATAATAATTAACGGCAACAGTTACGGCGCCTGCCTGACGGGAGCCGACATGAGCGCAAAGCCTTTCGCCCGCCTCGCGCTGAACCATTACAACAATTTCATCAATCGGCAATTTGCTTTCAAGCAGTGTCATAATAACGGGCGATGTAATATAATAAGGAAGATTAGCACATACTTTAACAGATGTGCAGTCATAAAATTTTTCCTCAATCAGTCCGCCGAGGTCGGTTTTCATCACATCGGCATTTATTACTTCAACATTGTCAAAGTCTGAAAGCGTTTCGTCAAGCACGCTGATTAGGCGCCTGTCAAGCTCAAGCGCAACAACACGCTTTGAAACCCTGCAAAGCTCTTTTGTAAGAACGCCAAAGCCGGGACCGATTTCAATAACACCTGTTTTATCATCGGCGTTAAGGCTTTCAGCCATACGGGGACAAACGGTTGAATCAACAAGAAAATTTTGACCGAGAGCCTTTGAAAATGTAAAGCCGTGGCGTGCAAGCACCTTGTTTATCGTGTTAATGTCACATAAGTTCATTAGCTAACCTCTTTGTTTTGTATGTGCTATTTTAACACATTAACATATAGTTTACAATATTTATCTTGACATTTCTCAATTTTGTGATAAAATTGCCATTAGTCGGCTAAAGTTAGTCGGGTAAATTATTAAAAGGAGCACTTATATGAGATTTAAAAAGCATCTTGAGCCTCCGCCGAAAAATATGATTGGTCCAAGGGTAATGTGCCTTGCAAAGCTTATTCGTCAGGCGAATAACAAAGCGACCGCAAAGCAAGGCGTATTTTCGGGTCAGCACGATATCATACTTCATCTGGTTGAAAATGAAGGTATGACATTGAGCGAGCTTGCAAATACAATCGAGGTATCAAATGCCACTGCAAGCGTGTCTGTAAAAAGAATGGAAAAAGCAGGCTTTATCCAAAAAAAAGCGGATAAAAATGACGCCCGTATAATCCGCCTTTATCCAACCGAAAAAGCAAAAACCATTCCCGACAATATTAAGCAAATGTTTGACTCGCTTGAAGCTAAGCTTAAACAGAATATGACCGAGGAGCAGGCAGCAGAGCTTGCCGAGCTGCTTGAAACGGCAATAAATAATTTATCAAAAGGAGGCATCGACAGGTGTTAAAAAAGCTTTCAAAATATATGAAGGGTCTGTGGGGCCTTGCCGCGGTCAGCGCGTCAGGTATGATTGTCGAAGCCGTATGTGAGCTTGCCCTGCCGTCTCTTGCCAGCACGGTTTATGAAAATGTAAATGCTGCGTCAAACCCCGACTCCGTAAGGGCATTTGTAGTCAAAATCGGAATACTTATGTTTGCGCTGGCAATATTCGGTCTGTGCGGCGGTCTTGCCACAATGAAAACCTCCTCAGTGGTCAGCCAGAAATTTTCATACAGATTAAGAAAAGAGCTTTATCGCAAAACAAGCGAATTTTCATTTAAAAACATTGATGAATTTTCCACCGCGTCACTGACAACCCGTATTACAAATGATGTAACAATGCTTCAAAATACTGTTATGATGTGCCTGCGTATGCTTGTTCGTGCACCGGCATTGCTTGTTGTTTCAGCGGTATTCGCATTCTCCATTAATGTAAAAATTTCCCTTATACTCATTTTCATTCTGCCTGTGCTGGTAATAGTTGTTGTGCTTATACTGAAATTCGGCTTCCCCATGTTCCAGAAAATGCAGAGAAAAATTGATAATGTCAACAGAGTTGTTCAGGAAAATCTTATCGGTATAAGAGTGGTTAAGGCTTTTGTGCGTGAAGATAAGGAAAAAGATAAGTTTCACAATGCGTCTGACGACCTTGCAAGGCAGGGCGCTAAAGCGTCGGGTCTTATTGTTACCGTTATGCCTGTTCTTATGCTGCTGCTCAATGTAGTAATTGTTTATATCTACTATAAAGGTGCAAATGACGCGGCGGCAGGAGTCATGGATGTCAGCCGAATTTCCGTGCTTGCCTCTTATATAATTCAGGTCCTTATGAACATTATGATGGTATCTATGTTTCTTTTACAGCTCACAAGAGCAAAAGCCTGCGGTGACCGTGTGGTTGAAGTGCTTGATACCGACATCGATATTAAAAACCCCGAAAATCCGTATATTCCTTCGCCTGAAAATCAAAAAGGCGAGGTTGAATTCAGGAATGTATGCTTCAAGTACAACAAAAATTCTAAGGGAGATAATGTTCTTGAAAATATTAATTTCAAGATAAATCCCGGAGAAATTGTGGGAATCGTGGGCGCGACGGGCTGCGGAAAGTCAAGCCTTGTCAACCTTATTCCCAGACTGTATGATGTCACGGAGGGACAGGTACTGATTGACGGAGTTGATGTCCGTGACTATGACCTTGCCGCACTGCGTGATATGATAGGTGTTGTTTTGCAGAAAAATGTGCTTTTCAGCGGAACAATAAAGGATAATATCCGCTGGGGCAAAAAAGACGCTTGCGATGAGGAAATCACCGCTGCGTGCAAAGCATCACAGGCTGAGGAGTTTATATTGAGTCAGCCGGACGGGTACAATACCTACCTTGCACAGGGCGGACTTAATCTGTCGGGCGGTCAAAAGCAAAGGCTTTGCATAGCCAGAGCAATGATAAAAAAGCCGAAAATCCTTATTCTTGACGACTCGACAAGTGCTGTTGATACCGCGACGGAAGCAAAGATAAGAGAGAGCTTTTACGGTGACCTCAAGGGCACAACCGTATTTATTATCGCGCAGAGGATTTCCTCCGTCAAAGACGCGGATAAAATTCTTGTTGCAGATGACGGCAGAATTGCGAGTATGGGTACTCATGATGAGCTTATGCAAAGCAGCGAAATATATCAGGAAATATACAATACTCAGCAGAAAGGGGTGCTTGAATAATGCCTATGGGACCGGGACCCCGCAATAAAAATCCGGGCGGGAAAAAGCCTAAAAACACAAAGAAAACCCTTTCAAAAATAATTAAATATATAGGCAAAAACAAGGTGCTTTTGCTGGTCGTTTTTGCAGCGCTTATATTAAACACTCTGTGCTCCACAGGTGCGTCATACTGGCTTAAGCCCATTCTTGACAGTGTTGAAGCATCAATTAAAAACGGTACATTTTCAACCGTTGGCATAAGCGAGCTTATTAAAAACTTGGCAATAGTATCGGCATTTTATGTCGGAGCGGCGTTATTCTCATTTATTCAGTCAAAAATAATGGTATCCGTGGCATACAAAACAACCAACTTTATTCGTAAGGATTTGTTTGACCATCTGCAAACATTGCCCTTAAGATATTTTGATTCCAAAACCCACGGTGAAATTATGAGCCGTTTTACAAATGATGTTGACAATATCCAAATGATGCTTGAACAGTCAATTGTGCAGTTCGTTTCATCGGTGTTCTCCTTTGTCGGTATTGTAACAATGATGATTATACTGGAGTGGAAGCTGTTTATTGTTGCGCTTGTATTCCTCGTAATAATGATTATTAACTCAATAAACATTGCAAAGCATACACGCAAATATTTCCGTGCCCAGCAGGAGGCTCTCGGCAATATAAACGGTAACATTGAGGAAACTGTAGAGGGTATGAAAATCGTTAAGGTGTTCAACCACGAAGAACAGGCAAATGAAGAATTTGACGCCCTTAATGATAAGTACCGTGCAGTAGCCACAAACGCAAATTTCTATTCCGGCATTATGGGGCCGTGCGGCACCGGTATCAATAATGCGCTGTATGCCACAATAACTCTTTTGGGCGGAATGCTTGTTATATCAACCTCGCTTACAATAGGAACCTTCTTTACTTTCCTCAGCTACACAAAGCAGTTCAGACAGCCCATTGACCAAATAATGAATCAAATGAACAACATCTTTTCCGCACTTGCAGGCGCAGAGCGTGTGTTTGAAATCATGGAGATGGAAAGCGAGGTCGACGAGGGTACGGTTACGCTTGAGGAAATTAAAACTCCCGAAGGCAAAAAATGGTTTTGGCTTGACGGCGAAAAACGAATTGCGGTTGAGGGAAATGTTGTTTTTGAAAATGTTAATTTCAGCTATGTGCCCGAAAAACAGGTGCTTAAAAATATTAATCTTTATGCCAATGCGGGACAGAAGATTGCATTTGTCGGCTCAACCGGAGCTGGCAAAACCACAATCACAAATCTTATCAATCGCTTTTATGATGTTCAGGAAGGCGAAATCACCTATGACGGTATTGACATAAAGCGTATTAAAAAAGCAGACCTTAGAAAAAGCCTTGCTATTGTGCTGCAGGATACCCATATGTTTACGGGAACGGTTATGGATAATATACGCTACGGCAGGCTTGACGCCACTGACGAACAATGCATAGAGGCTGCAAAGCTTGCTTCTGCCCATTCATTTATCAGAAGGCTTCCCGACGGCTACAACACTGTTATTGAGGGTGACGGCGGCAACCTTTCACAGGGTCAGCGCCAGCTTCTTGCAATAGCAAGAGCCGCCGTAGCCGACCCTCCGGTTATGATTTTAGACGAGGCAACATCTTCAGTTGATACAAGAACCGAGCTTCACATAGAGCACGGTATGGACAGACTGATGATAGGCAGAACGGTATTTGTAATTGCTCACCGACTTTCAACCGTAAGAAATTCAAACGCTATTATGGTGCTTGAAAACGGTGAAATAATTGAGCGCGGCAATCATAACGATTTGCTTAAGCTCAAAGGCAGATATTATGAGCTTTGCACCGGAAAAGCAAAGTTAAGTTAAAAAATATATTGTATAAATACAAACCGCAGGCAAAGAAAAAGCACAACACCTTGTGGTTTGTATTTTTTTATTATATTTTATATGAAAAATATTTAAAAAACTTCTTTACTTTTAATTGCTTTGATGATATAATTTAATTAAATATTGTGTGAAATATTTTACAATAATAACTGAGGTGCATAAAAATGAAAAAAGTATTATCTGTTATGCTTTCAATAATTATGACGGTTTGCATGCTCTCCGTAACAGCAATTCCTGCAATGGCTGCTGATGTAAACAGCCCGACCGCAGCTGTTGTTACACGCCCTACCACTCAGGTAAACGGCGGTACTGTCGGCGAAAACGACATTCACTATGAGCAGGTTAATGACAATCCTTACACGGCAACCTTCACTTATGTCGGCGAAGGTACACTTGTCGGATGGGAAGACAATATGGCTGATCTCGGCTTTACCGAGGGCGTTGACTATACTGTTGTTTATAATGAAGACGGTTCTTATACAATTATGTTTATCAGCGATGAGGCTCAGGCCGCTTACACTGGCAACAGCGTAATAGTAAACGCAGTGGTTGAGTTTGCAGACGGCAGCACAACCGCTGTTAAAAATGATTCTTCAAAATCTCCTTCAACCGGATTGGCAACAACAGCAATCGCCGGAAGTGCGGCTGCTGCAATGGCAGGCTTTGCCGTTCTTTCTGCAAAGAAAAGGGATGCTGAATAATCAATAAAAACCAAACCATTAATCACAAAGGCCTGTTTGCCATTCAGCAAACAGGCTATTTTAAATGAGGAGCTTATTTTGGATAATAATAATGATGATATAAAACAAAACGAACAAAGCAATAAAAAAAGCACTGCCAAGCTGCTGCTTATTTTTATCGTTGTGTTTATTATTGTTTTTGCGGGAATAATTATTGCTTTTCAGCTTTATAACAGTTATAATATTCAGGCGGAGCCGACGACGGCTCAATCACAGGTTTCAGCCGATGAGTCCAATTCACTTGTTGAAAACCCAATTGATTTTGACACCCTTATACAGGGAAATGACGAAATTTACGCATGGATCGTTATTGATGATACAAATGTAAATTATCCCATTGTGCAAAACGCGAGCGATGACAGCTTTTACCTTAAGCATAAGGCGGAGGACAAAAGCTGGTCGGCAAGCGGCGCTGTTTATACCGAGCTTGTAAATAAAAAGGATTTCAGCGACCCGATAACCGTTGTATACGGGCATAACGGCTACAGCACAACAATGTTTACAACCCTCCATAAATTCGAGGACAGCAGCTTTTTCAATGAGCATCCCTATTTTTATATCTACACGCCCGACAGTAAGCTTACATATCAAATAATATCGGCGTTCAAGTATGACGACAGGCATATTATGAATTCCTTTGATTTTAAGGATTCACAGGTTCTTCTTGAGTTTCAGGATTATATTTTAAACCCTGAATCATCAGCGCTTAAAAATGTTCGTAAACAGCTTGACACCGAAATTGATGAAAACAGTAAAATTGTTATTTTATCTACCTGCATAACAAATCAGAAAAGCAGCAGATATTTAATTTGCGGAGTACAAACAAAAAATGAAAAAACAAATTGATCCTAATTTAGACGGCTTTGATGACGAGCTTTTTCTTAATATTGATGAAACGCCGTCCGATTTTGAGGCTGCAAGTGAGCCGTCCTCAGACGGCGGCTTCATGGTTAAAGAGGCAGAAAACACAGGCAGCGAGGCTGATTACCACGCCTCGCAGCACACTCACCATTCAAGCACTCACCATTCGCATTCACACCATTCAGGCTCTCATCATTCGCATTCACACCATTCAGGCTCTCATCATTCTTCGTCCGAGAAAAAGAAAAGCAAAAAGAAGCTCCCGGCTGCGGCAAGGATTGCACTGATAATATTTATAATATTATTTGCCCTTGTTATTATTGTTGTCGGCACATTATTTCTTCTTGAGCATAAGGGAAAGCAAAGCCTTACAAGCACCAATGTTACAACTCAGGAAAATTTTGAAGAAACAATAACCTATAACGGACACGAATATGTTTATAACGACGACATAATTTCAATAGCATTTATGGGCATTGACAAAAGGGATTTGGGGCTTGACGATGACATAGTCGGCACTGCGGGACAGGCTGATGCAAACATTGTTATTACGATTGATACCAAAACCGGCGCGGCAAAAGCAATCGCCATTCCCCGCGACACGATGGTCGAGGTTGAACTGTATTCGCAAAACGGAATATTTTTGCGTAACGAAGAAATGCAGCTTTGCTTAAGCTATGCATACGGCAACGGCACCGACACATCGGCAGCGAATGTTACCACATCAATAAGCCGTATTTTATATAATGTTCCTGTTACTAAGTATTTTGCTCTTGATTTAAACGGTATCGCCCCGATTAATGACGCTATCGGCGGTGTAACCTTAACATCCATTTATGATTTCAAAAATCTTGACATTAAAAAGGGAGACGAGGTGCATCTTATCGGCGATTTAACCGAAGCTTATGTCAGAACAAGAGATATGGATAATATTGAGGCTTCACTCAACAGAACGCAAAGACAGGTGCAGTACATCAAGGCTTTTGCCGCTCAGCTTGCACCTGCGGTTATAAACGATTTCAGTGTTGTAAGTGAGCTTTACAAAACAGCCGCGGATTACAGCTCTACAAACATTACATTATCAGACGCAACTTATCTTGCTTCGCTGCTTATATCAAAAGGAATTAACGATTTTGACACCGTTACACTTGAGGGCGAAATGGTTGCAAGTGATGATATGGACAATGCCGATGTTGTTTTTGCTGAGTTTTATCCTGACGAGGACAAGCTTATGCAGGTTGTACTTGACACATTTTATACACAAATAAGTTGATTTTTTCAAGGAGAAAAGTTTATGAATAATCAAACCAAAAAAATGCTTGCCTCTTATGCCGTAAAAATAAGAATGGGCATAATTGAAAGCACTCACGGCGCAAAAGCGGGTCATCCCGGCGGCAGCCTTTCCTCGGCAGACCTTTTTGCATATCTTTATTTTAATGAAATGAATGTTGACCCCAAGAATCCGAAGGCTGCAAATCGTGACAGATTTGTTCTTTCAAAGGGTCATTGCGCACCCGGACTTTACAGTGCTCTTGCCTTAAAGGGATATTTCCCCGTTGAAGATTTGCCGACGCTGCGTCACATTGATTCCTATCTTCAGGGACATCCGAATATGAACACTGTACCCGGAATTGATATGTCTACAGGCTCTCTCGGCCAGGGCATCAGCGCAGCGGCAGGTATGGCAAAGGGCGCAAAATACATAGGAAATAACGATATCAGGATTTATACTCTTTTGGGCGACGGCGAAATTGAGGAGGGTCAGGTCTGGGAAGCACTTATGTTTGCAAACCAATATAAGCTTGACAACCTCTGCGTTATAATTGACTGCAACGGCTTACAGATTGACGGCGCCTGCGCCGATGTTATGAGTGCAGAGCCTGTTGACGAAAAGCTGAGAGCCTTCGGCTTTGACGCTGTTGTTATCAACGGAAATGACTTTGACGAGCTTGAAAAAGCGTTTGACCTGTTTCACAAAAGTAAAAAACCGTTTGCAATAATTATGAAAACCGTCAAAGGACTCGGCGTATCATATATGGAAAACGAAGTCAGCTGGCACGGCAAAGCGCCAAATGATGAGGAATATAAAATCGCTATGAGCGAGCTTAATGCAAGGCTTGCGGAAATTGAGGAGGCATAATTATGGCAGATGTTAAAAAAATTGCCACTCGTGAAAGCTATGGCAACGCATTAAAAGAGCTTGCATATGAGGGCGCTGACAAACTGGTTGTTCTTGACGCTGACCTTTCGGCTGCAACCAAAACGGGAATATTCAAAAAGGATTTTCCTCAAAGGCATATAAACTGCGGCATTGCCGAGGCTAATATGATTTGTGTCGCCGCGGGTATGAGCACAATGGGCCTTGTGCCGTTTGCGTCAAGTTTTGCGATGTTTTCGGCAGGCAGAGCTTTTGAACAGGTCAGAAACTCAGTCGGTTACCCTCATCTTAATGTTAAAATCGGTGCAACACATGCAGGCATATCTGTCGGCGAGGACGGTGCAAGCCATCAGTGCTGTGAGGATTTCGCGCTTATGAGGGCAATACCCGGAATGGTCGTTATTTGTCCTGCTGACGATATCGAGGCAAAGCAGGCGGTAAAGGCTGCCTACAATTATGAAGGCCCCGTCTATTTAAGATTCGGCAGACTTCCCGTGCCGGTGTTTCATAACGAAAGCTACAAGTTTGAAATCGGCAAGGGCGAGGTTATCAGCGAGGGCAGCGATGTAACCGTTATTGCAAACGGCTTAATGGTTGCCGAGGCTATAGAAGCCGGCAGGGTGCTTAACAAAAAAGGTATCAGCGCCGAAATAATCAACATTGCTACAATTAAACCGCTTGATGACGGGCTTATTATAAAATCGGCGAAGAAAACAGGCAGAGTTATTACTGTTGAGGAGCATAACATCATCGGCGGTCTCGGCGAGGCTGTATGCTCCTGCTTGAGCGAAAAATGCCCGACTCCCGTTAAGAGAATAGGCGTCAATGATGAATTCGGTCACAGCGGTCCCGCGCTTGATTTGTTAAAGCAGTTCGGCTTGTGCGCCGAAAATATAATCAGAGTTGCGCAAGAGTTTGTAAAATAACTTCTAAAACGATAAGAGCCTGACCTGCGGCAAGCAAGCCAGACTCTTTTATCATTAATGTTAAATATCGTAAAATGCTGTATAGGTTTAACCGATACGGCATTTTGTGTTAATAATCAGTTTTCTTGTGCTTTACAATCATAACCCGCATTGAATTTGCAATGGCGATTAGACATACGCCGACATCGCCGAAAACCGCAAGCCACATTGCGTTTTCATCAAATATGCCTGCTGCGCAGCCTATAATAATAAGCACCTTAACCAAAAGTGAAAATACAATATTTTCCCTTGAAATACGAAGCGTCTTTTTGGCAATTTTTCTGCCGATGGATATTTTTGAAAGTGAATCGCCCATTATAACCATATCGGCAGCTTCAATCGCAATATCGCTTCCGACAGCTCCCATTGCTATGCCGAGATCCGCCTGCGCGAGCACAGGTGCGTCATTTATTCCGTCACCCGTATAAAGTACGGTTTTGCCTTGCTGCTGAAGCTCCTTCATCCTTTCAACCTTTTCATCAGGCAGCAGCCTTGCATAAACCGCATCAACACCTGCTTTAGCTGCTATGTCCCTTGCAATAGCCTCTCTGTCGCCGGTAAGCATTACGGTATAATTGATTCCGTCTGCCTTGAGCTGCTTTATTGCGTTTCTGCTGTCCTGCTTTATTATATCGGCAAAAACAATATCGCCCTTAAATTCAGTTTCGCTCGCGCAGTAAACGGCAGTGCCTATACACCTTGTTTCCTCGAATTCAATGCCTAATTCCTCCATAAGCTTTTCATTGCCCACATAATATCTTACACCGTCAACTATTGCCGAAACGCCCTTGCCTGCAAAATTTTTACTGTCGCGGATTTCGCACTCGTCGGCATAATGTCCGAATGCAAGACTGATTGATTTTGCAAGGGGATGAGTTGAATATCTTTCACAGGCGGCAATAATTTTCAGAAGCTCACGGTGGCTGTCATCACTGCAATGACAATTATGGCACTCACAGCTTACATATTCAAACTTGCCGCTTGTTATTGTTCCCGTTTTGTCAAACACACCGGTATCCGCGTTTGCAAGCGCCTCAAGATAATTGCTGCCTTTAACAAGCACGCCCTCCTTTGAGCATGCGCCTATTCCGCCGAAAAATCCAAGCGGTATTGAAATTACAAGCGCACACGGGCACGATACTACAAGTGCGGAAAGGCCGCGGTATATCCACTCCCTCCAGTCACCGCCGAAAAGCAATGGCGGTATAAGCATTATTGCAAGCGCTACGGCACAAACAACGGGTGTGTAAATTCTTGCGAATCGGGTTATAAACTGCTCGGCATTACTCTTTTTATCCTCTGCTTCTTCAAGCATTTCAAGAATTTTTGATACGGTTGAATCTTTATATTCCTTCGTTGCCTCAACGGTTATTGTGCCGTCAAGATTAACGCTGCCTGCAAGTATTTCATCGCCCGCAACCTTTGTAACGGGAATTGACTCTCCTGTAAGAGCCCTCATATCAATCTCGGCACAGCCCTCGAAAATCTTACCGTCAACATCAAGCTTGTCACCTGCGCGAATAATCATAAGGTCACCTGTTTTTACGGCTTCAGGCTCAATAATAACCTCGCTGCCGTTTCGTAAAACTCTGACCTCCTGCGGTTTAAGCTCAAGCATATCCCTGATTGACTTGCGACTTCGCTGAAGCGCAAGGCTCTGTAAAAATTCGCCTATTGTAAAAAGAAACATAACCGCGCAGCCCTCGGTATATTCACCGACTGCGAATGCACCTATTGACGCTATTGTCATCAAAAAGTTCTCATTAAACACATCACCGTGTATAACACCCTCAACCGCCTCTTTAACAATTGAAAAGCCGACAATGAGATATGAAATTATAAAGCAGATTAAGTATATAAATTCGGGAACATTTATTATCTGCCGTTCGGTGAGCTCGCACAATATGTACCCTGCGACGAGAAGCACACCAGATGTGCATATCTTGAACGCAAAATCCTTTTTGTTCAGTTCCTCGTTGGCATGGTCGTGACCGCAGCAATCGCCGTGACCGTGATGCTCGCCGCCGTGATTATGCTCATGCTCACAGCAAAAGCCTTCGTCATTATGATTATGCCTATCTTCCATAGCTACTCCTCCACATGCTCTGTTGCACAGTCTATTATTGTCTTTACATGGTCATCGGCAAGGGAATAAATCATGCTCTTGCCATCGCGCCTGTATCTAATCAGGTGGTTTTGTTTCAAAACCCGAAGCTGATGTGAAATCGCCGTCTGGCTCATTTCAAGCCGTGATGCTATTTCGTTCACACAAAGCTCACCGTCAAACAGTGCAACAAGTATTCTTATTCTTGTTGAATCTGAAAACACCTTGAACAAATCCGCCAAATCATATACAAGCTCTTCATCTGATATTTCCGTTTCCATAAATAAGTACCTCATATGAATATTTGCTCATATGAACATTATAGCTTACTTGCTGTATATTGTCAACTGTTTTTTTAAATCTGCTGTAGCGAGCAAAATATTTTCAAGCTTTTCACCTTTTTTCTTTAACTCTATTTCAAGCTCTTTTTTTGTCATTCCCGCTTTTTTAAGGTCATTTTCCATTATTCTGCCGTCAATAATTACATTAATGCAAAGCCCTTCACGCTGCGGTGCAAAATTAAAATCCTTGGGATTTAACTGACGAGCCAGCGCAGTGGGCATAAAGCTTATTTTTCCCGTGGTTTCCATAATTGCATAATCAATATCACCTATGTTAAAATATCCGTTTCCTCTTGCGCTTGCAAGCAAATCGTTAATTTCAATTCTTGCTTTTTTCAAATTTTTCTTGATTATCTTGCCGTTTTCAACAAGTATTATAGGCTGACCTGAAATAAACATTCGTGCCTTGATGCTTTTTTGCGAAAGAAACGACAACAGCATACCGACGCCGGCATAAATAACCATCGCGCTGACGCCCTTCCACCATTCAATATCTATATTTGTTGCCATTTCGGCAGCAATCGAGCCTATTGTTATGCCTACTATATAATCAAAAAAGCTCATTTCGCTTATTTGCCTGTAGCCTATAAGCTTTGTAAGAATAAACAATACTGTTATCGAAACCAATGATAAAACAATTACATAAACAAATTCCATAAAATCACCACTTTTATTTTGTACACTTTTTTTGTTTATATTTATAAAATATTATGATATAATTAAATATCATATTTAGAGGTACTCATATGAACAAAGCAGGTATCAAGGCGGCAATATTCGGTCTTGCAATGAATTTTATACTGTTTCTGATTAAGCTTTATGTCGGTATCAGCACGGGCTTTCACGCAATTTACTGCGACGGAATAAACAATCTCGGTGACACGGCAGGCTGCATAATAGCCGTTATCGGTTTCGCCCTTGCTTTAAAGCTTGACGGCAGGCGCAGCGGCAGGGTTGAGGCTTTGTCTGGCTTTGTTATTAATCTTGTTTTATTTTTTGCCGGCGCTTATTTTATATACAGCGGAATATACAGAATAACATATCCCGTTAAATCGTCATATTCAATGCTTTATGCGGTAATGCTTTTTGCCACCGTAATAATTAAGCTTGTTATGGCACTTGTTTATTACCGTGTGAACAAAGCCGGTCAAACTGTTCTTGCAAAAGCGCTGATAACCGACAGCATATCAGACGCGGCTATAACCGCCGCTATACTTATCGGCTTTACATTTTCCGTTAAAATAAATTTTGCAATAGACGCATTTTTAACAATCATTTGCGGCGGCGTTGTAGTAATCAGCTCTGCAAGGCAAATTAAAATACAGTCAAAATTTTTAATAAATGATTAGGAAAGGCATTAATATGGAAAAGATTAAAAGAACCTCTAAGCAAAGGTTTAAAATAATTTTAAAAATAACGTTGATTATTATAATGATAATTGCGGTTTTATGCGTATGCCTTGCCTGTGTCAGCGCGGTGGGGCTTAAATCAAACCATAACTTTATAGACAGCATTCCAAGCGTTGAATATACAAATCAGCTTGAACCGACGCTTGACGAAAACGGCTATTACACCTTTGTTACAGATGAGGACTTTAAAATACTTCAACTTACCGACATACATATAGGCGGCGGCTTTTTAAGCATAAGCAAGGACAGTAAATCGCTCAACGCCGTTGCCGCTATGGTAAGTGAAGAAAAACCCGATTTGGTTGTTGTAACAGGTGATATTGCCTATCCCGTTGTGTTTCAGGCAGGTACTTTAAATAATAAAACAAGCGCACAGCTGTTTGCCGATTTAATGGAACAGCTCGGCGTTTACTGGTGTCTCGGCTTCGGAAATCACGATACTGAGGTTTATTCATACTATTCCCGCGAGGATATTGCCGCTTTGTATGAAAGCGACAAATATCCGCACTGTCTGTTTTTGTCGGGAGACGAAAGCGCTGACGGCTGCGGCAACTATGTTATTAACATCAAAAACACAAGCGGCGAAATTACGCAAAGTCTGTTTGTTTTTGATTCGCACTCATACACCGACAATGATTATTTCGGTATTATGTGGAAATATGACTGTATTCACGAAAAACAGATAGCGTGGTATGAAAACGAGCTTGAAGCATTAGCTTTGCTAAACGGCGGCAAGCAGCCGAAAAGCCTTGCGTTTTTTCACATTCCTCTTCAGGAATATAAAGATGCGTGGTATGAATATACAGACAACAACTGTGAAGATACCGAAAATGTAAAATATATTTACGGCAAAGCAGGCGAGCATAATCTTATAGTTTACTGCAGCGATTATAACAACGGCCTTTTTGACAAGATGCTTGAACTCGGCTCTACGCAGGGCGTTTTCTGCGGACACGACCATCTTAACAATTTCAGCCTTGAGTATAAAGGTATTCGTCTTACATACGGTTATTCAATCGATTATCTTGCTTACAGCGGCATAATGAATTACGGCTTACAGCGCGGCTGCACCGTTATAACCGTTTCGCCAAACGGCACCTTCGACTGCCGTCAGGAAAACTATTATCAGGATAAATACACCTCCGTCAGGGAAAAGGAACAGGTTTCAATGGAGGATTATTATTCTGATTAACCGCATTACATCTTGACAAAATAAAAACAAAGAATATAATATTATTACAGGCAACAGCCTGAATAAATATTTTCGGGGCGAGGTGAAATTCCTCACCGGCAGTAAAGTCTGCGAACCGCGAAAGCGGCTGATGCGGTGCAACTCCGCAACCGACGGTATAGTCCGGATGAGAGAAAATGTTTGGGTGCGGGGTTGATTATGCCCCTGCCCCCGGTCAAAGCATTTGCGCCCTGTCATCATACGGCAGGGCTTCTCTTTTTGCCCAAAAAGGAGAAAAATGAAAAACGAAAAAAAGGTAAGGGTCCTTACCGGAACAGCTATGCTGACAGCAGTGGGAGTTGTGCTTCAGTATCTTGAAATTTCAATTCCCGTTATGCCGAGCTTTATAAAGCTTGACTTTTCGGATTTGCCTGAGCTTATAGGCGCGTTTGCCTATGGTCCTGCCGCCGGCGTTTTAATATGCCTAATGCGAAATATTATACATATGGCGGTCAGCCAAAGCGGATTTGTGGGTGAGCTGTCAAACTTTATTCTCGGCGCTGTATTTTCCCTTGTTGCAGGATTTATATACAAAAAGCATAAAACTAAAAAGAGAGCCTTGTCAGGCGGCGTTACAGCAGCCGCTGCAATGGCGGTAATAAGTGTTTTTACAAATTATTATATTATTTATCCGCTTTATTACAGCATACTCGGCTTTCCGCAGGAGGCAGTGCTTGATATGTACCGGCTTCTCTTGCCCGGCGTAAAAAATATTTTTCAGGCGCTTATTATTTTCAATCTGCCGTTTACATTTGTAAAGGGACTTATATGTGTAATAATTACAATGCTTATATATAAGCCTCTGTCGCCGCTGCTTAAAGGCAAGGCTGAATAATACTGCTTTTAATTGTTGACACTTTTATTAGTATGGTTTAAAATAGTTTTAGCATAAAAAGAGGATGTGTAAAGATGAAGCTTTCGTTTGTTGTACCCTGCTATAATGAAGCCGGTAATGTTAAACCGTTTATTGAGGAGGTTTACAAAAATTTTCCCATAACCGAGGAATATGAGGTTGTTTTTGTGAATGACGGGAGTGCTGATGACACTTTTAAGAATTTAAAGGAAATCAGTCAGACAAGTCCGTGCAATGTTAAGGTTGTTAATTTTTCAAGGAATTTCGGTAAAGAGGCTGCAATGTACGCAGGTCTGCAAAACGCCTGCGGCGACCTTGTTTCAATAATTGACGCCGACCTTCAGCAGGACCCTGCCATTGTAAAAAAAATGGTCGAAATGCTTGATTCAAACAGCGAAATCGACTGCGTGTGCGCCTGTCAGGAGGAAAGGCAGGAAAACAAATTCATATCAAAATGCAAGTCTGCTTTTTATAAGCTTGCCGATAAATTCACTGAAATTTCATTTCAAAGCGGAGCCTCTGATTTCAGATGCTTCAGAAAAAATGTTCGCAACGCGCTTATTTCAATGGGTGAATATCACAGATTTTCAAAGGGACTTTTCAGCTGGGTCGGTTTTAACACTGTTTATATTCCGTACACGGCAAAGGAGCGTCAAAGCGGAAAAAGCAGCTTTAGCTTTATCAAGCTGCTGAAATACGCATTTGAGGGTATAATTGCTTTTTCAACAGCACCTCTTAAATTTGCGTCCGTGCTCGGCAGCGTCGCGACGCTGTTCAGCGTTATTTATGCAATCGTTACAATAATAAGAAAGCTCGTAAGCCATATCAGCGTTGACGGATTTACACAGCTTGTCATAATAATAACTTTTTTAGGCGGTATTCAGCTTTTCACAATCGGAATAATAGGCGAATATTTGGCAAGGAATTATATTCAAGCCAAAAACAGACCTATATACATAGCTAAAGAAATAATTGATTATAACAAATAATTATTTTAATGCAACAATAAATGTAAATAATATATGTATTGATATTTTATAATCATTGTTGTATAATATTGGCAGTGATTTTACACTTACAATTATAAGTATGGGAGTTTTAATTATGTTAGTTTCCGCAACAGAAATGCTGAAAAAAGCTAAAGCCGGCCACTATGCAGTCGGTCAGTTCAACATTAACAATCTTGAATGGACAAAGTCAGTTTTATTAACAGCGCAAGAATTAAACAGCCCGGTCATTCTCGGCGTATCAGAGGGTGCAGGCAAATATATGACAGGCTTTAAAACCGTTGCCGCAATGGTTAAGGCTATGGACGAGGAGCTTGGAATTACGGTTCCCGTTGCGCTTCATCTTGACCACGGCACATACGAAGGCTGCTATAAGTGCATAAAAGCAGGCTTTACATCAATTATGTTTGACGGTTCACATTATCCTATTGAGGAAAATGTTGCCAAAACAACCGAGCTTGTAAATGTTGCCCACGCTCTCGGTCTTTCGATTGAGGCAGAGGTCGGCTCAATCGGCGGCGAGGAAGACGGCGTTATAGGCGCAGGTGAATGTGCTGACCCCGACGAGTGCAAAATGATTGCTGACCTCGGCGTTGATATGCTTGCGGCAGGTATAGGAAATATTCATGGTAAATATCCCGAAAACTGGGCAGGGCTTTCATTTGAAACACTTGATGCAGTTCAGCAGAAAACAGGCGCAATGCCGCTTGTTCTTCACGGCGGAACAGGTATTCCGGAGGATATGATTAAAAAGGCGATTGACCTTGGCGTTTCAAAAATCAATGTAAACACCGAATGTCAGCTTTCATTCCAGGAGGCGACACGCAAATATATCGAGCAAGGCAAGGATTTGCAGGGTAAGGGCTTTGACCCGCGTAAGCTTCTTGCTCCGGGCGCACAGGCTATATGCGATACCGTTAAAGGAAAAATGGAGCTCTTCGGTTCAATCGGCAAGGCTGATTGCTGATAAAATTAAAAATATAACTAAACGAAAGATGTCCCGCCGCCTCTATAGGCGGCGGGTTATGCTTGTGTTTTTCGGTGGGAGTACAATCGCCCGCCGAAACATTGAATGACGGTGCAATGCACCTTATTGAAACAGCGGCTTGAAAAGACAAGGTGCGATAAGTAATGTTTTCTGCATCTTGCCTGAATATTCAAGCCGTTGTTTTTTGCGCCCAAGCCTCGTAGCCTTGTAAAAATCAGTTTTTTAGCTCTTTACGAAAGCGCATATTTTTCCATATCCGCGAATAAAACAAATTAATATTCGCAAAATAATAGCGGAGGTGAAAGCAATGACAGAAAAAGAATTGCTGTATATTGAGGACGCCCTCAATCACGAAGCTTATTTTAAAACAAAATGCAACGAAACCATGAATCAAATTCAGGACCATGAGCTTAAAAGCTATATAAAGGATATGGCTGATCAGCACAGTCAGACATTTCAAAGCTTTTATTCGTTGCTAAACTGAAAGGAAGGTTAAATATGGATGACAAAAATTTAATGCAGGATATTCTTTTAATTGAAAAAGGCATTTGCGATTTATATATGCACGCTTCAATTGAATCATCAACCGACAATGTTCACAGCACCTTTAAAACAGCCCTTAATAACTCTCTCACAATTCAGGATACCATTTACGACAAAATGACGGCAAAGGGCTGGTACTCAAATCAAAATGTTGAACAGACAAAAATCGACAATGTAAGACAAAAATATGTTCAGTAAGAAATATGGTAATAATATTTTATAATAACATTATTTCTTAACTTTATTATTCCTCTCAATGCTAACAATATAAATGCACGATAAGTGCACGGGAGGAATTTTTATGAACAAAAAAACCACGGCAAACATAATGAAGGCAATGGGTGCAACGCTCGCTGTTTGCTCGGCTGTAGCAATGATTGGCGGCACAAAGAGTACAGCTAACCAAATGAAAAAATCAATGAAAAAGACAGCTGACAAGGTTGTTGACTTTGTTGACACAATGGCTTCAATTATGTAAAAAAGGCGCTATCTCTTTTTTGAGATAGTGCTTTTTTTAATTATGCAAAAAGTATTTGGATAACCGAAAGCAAAGCTGAATTTTTATTTTCCCCTGCCGCGGCTTTTGTGCTGCAAGGGGAAAAGCCGCCTCCCGAAGAAACAGGAAAGACCGCAGTCATAATTCAACGGCGCAAACTCTTTTAATACCCTGTCCTTCAAGCTGACTGATATATGGCTTTATATCTGTTTCGTACACTATGCCGCTGTCAAACAAGTCAAGCAGGGGCTCAAGAACAAACCGTCTTTCTCTGTACCTCGGATGAGGAACAATAAGGTTTCTGCTTTCAATTTTCAAATCCTCGGCAAAAATTATATCAATATCAATTATCCTCGGACCGAAACGAATTGTGCGCAGTCTGCCGAAGCCGCTTTCAATACCAAGACAGGCACCGAGCATTTCATTAGGCTCTAATATTGACTTAACCTTTAAAACCGTGTTGTAAAAATTTTCCTGCCGCGCGTAACCTACAGGCTCGGTTTCATAAATATATGATGCCGCGGTTACATCGGTATAGGGCAAAAGATTTAAAGCGTCAACCGCCCTTTTTATGTTTTCTTTTCTGTCGCCTAAATTTGTTCCGAGCGAAATTATATATTCCATTTATCTCTCCCTGTAAACCTGAACACCGACAAAGCCGAAATCCGCTTTAACGGGGGCCTGCGGTTTTTTGACAGTCAAGCAAATACCGGCAACATCCGAATATTCTTCAAAAACAGCGTCACATATAACCTGTGCGAGTCTTTCAAGAAGGTCATATTTTTCGGCGGTGCATACACGATTAACGGTTTTTATTACCTTTGCATAGCTCACTGTATCCTCAACCCTGTCGCTGTAGCAGGCTTTTGTTATGTTCACACTTAAATCAATATCAAAAACAAAGAATTGCCCGTTTTCCTTTTCCTCGGGATTTACACCGTGATATGCAAATATTTTTAAATCTTTAATAAGTATTTTATCCATTTATATATTCCTTAAGCCTGTCAGCCATCAAAATGCCCTGCTTTTCGTTTTTTACATCGTGAAGGCGAATTATATCAACGCCCCCCAAAACAGCAACCGTGTCGGCTGCTATGTTGCCGTATATTCTTTCGTGAACATTGCCCTGGCTGCTGCCCGCGCCGATGAAGCGTTTTTTTGATGCACCCAACAGGAGAGGACAGCTACTGTATTTATATTCGCTCACATTGGCAACAAGATACATATTTTCTTCATATGATTTACCGAATCCCAAACCCATATCAAGACAAAGCTGTGACCTGTCTATTCCGTATGAAACGCAGGTATTAACCGCGTCTTCAAAAAAAGCTTTTACTTGAGCCGCCGAACCGCTGCCGTTATGCATAATAACCCAGCCGCAGCCCGTTCTTTTAACAAGGTCAAGCTTTTCTGCCGTAAGCCTTGCGCTGACATCATTTATTATATCTGCTCCGTACTGAATTGATTTTTCGGCAACATCGGTATAAAAGGTATCGACTGATAAGGGAACGCTTATTTTCCCCATCAAACCCTTAAGAACGCTTTTAAGCCGCTGCCATTCCTCATCAGCGCTTATAATATCACATCCGGGTCTTGTCGATTGCGCACCGATATCAATGATGTCGGCACCCTGCTCCTGAAGCTCAAGCGCGTGTTTTATCGCATAATCGGGAGAAAAATATTTTCCGCCGTCGCTGAAGGAATCGGGCGTAACATTAACAATACCCATTATCAGTGTATTGCCGCCCCAATCAATATTTTTGTCTTTACATTTCCAAATCATATTATTTATCAAGCAGCGCGAGCACCTCTGCCCGTGTTTTTGCGTCTGTCCTCATATTTCCGCGAAGGGCTGATGTCTGTGTTTTTGAGCCTGATGCCTTCGCCCCTCTTATACTCATACACATATGCTCCGCTTCAATGATAACCGCAACTCCCCTCGGGCTTAAATTATCATTAAGAAAATCCGCGATATCGTGAGTAAGCCTTTCCTGCACCTGGGGTTTTTTTGCAAAATTATCAACAATTCGGGCAAGCTTTGAAAGCCCGATTATCTTGTTATCGCTCGGTATGTAGGCGATATGTGCCTTTCCGACGAACGGAAGCAGATGATGCTCGCACACAGATGAAAACGGAATATCTCTTACAATAACCATTTCGTCATTTGATTTTTCATCAAAAAACTTGAGATGCTGTTTCGGGTCCTCTCTTAACCCGGCAAATATTTCCTCATACATATTTGCAACCCGCTTCGGGGTTTCGGCAAGACCCGGTCTGTCGGGGTCCTCGCCAACCGCAATAAGTATTTCCCTTACCGCGTTCATAATTTTTTCCTTATCCATATTTAACCTGCCTATTTTACAAAATAGCTTTTCAGCTTTTGTATATTATCCTGCGTCAATGCGTTATTGTCATACTCTGCCGCTGCGCTGTAAACGCCAATGCTTGTGTTTTCGTTTGCAAGCACCGTGAGGTTATCTGAAGCAAGCGAATAATTCTTAACGGTTATATTTGACTGTGATGATGAAATAAACTCACTGAAAAGCTCATCGCTGTTTTCAAGGTTATCCTGATTAATCTGCTGCAAAAGACTGTTAAGCAGAAAATCATTTGCCGCTGAAGTGTTATCGGTATCAAGATAATACCTTATCAGATTCACTGCCTGTGCCCCGCTGATTGACTGCTCGCCGGATTTAAACTTTATTGAATATGATTCTTCGTCATCGGTGCTTTTGTATTTTATATCGCTTGCAATAGGATAATTGACTGTGCCGAGTGAATTGAAAAACGAAGCATAATTCTCACTGCTCATTTCAATATAATAATCAATTTCTATGCCAAGCAGACTTTCAACTGCATTTTTTACATTTTCGCTGCCCGATTTTTTAAATATCTCGCTTAAGGTATTGCCGTCAACGACGGTTTCGCTTTTAAGGCTTGCTGCTTTATAAGACACATTATCCATATCAGCCTGAACAAGCTGAACAAAAAACAGGCTGTCTTTTTTATAAACAATCGAAATAAAATTTGCCTTGCCTGAGGTTTGAGGCATAGCGATTTGATTGTCGCTGCCGTCTTCGGTTATTTTCTGTGTTTCATCGGGAGCAAAAAATTTTTTTGCGCTGAAATCGCTGCTTATGCCCAGTGCAATCAAAAATACAGCGGTAAAAGCAATCACACAAGCAAGCGCAATAATAAGAATTTTCTGTTCTGTTGATTTCTTTTTATTGCTTTTTGAAAAATAAATGTCGCCGCGGTTTTTGAAAATTCTCATACTGCACCTCCCTGAAATCCCATTATACAATAATGATAATGAATTTACAAGTGATATATGCTTTATATATATATTATATTATATAATTTATATATTTATAAATTATATATTGATTTATATGTTTAAAACTGATATAATACTTTTTACAGTGGAAATTTATACAGTTTTTAATCGGGCAAGGTCCCTTCGGTGGGGCATTGTTCTTTCGCTGAATATCAAATAAAACCTGCCCCCTAATAAGACGGGGATGTTTTTTAATGTTATATATAAGATTTTGAGGAGGTATGTATGGAATCGTTTGATGATATATGGAATGCCGTGCTTGATTATTTTAAAGCGCGAATTTCACAAACAGCATATGATTTGTGGATAAAAACAATCACCTTTGAAGGCTTTGACAATTCGACAGTAACGCTTCGTCTTCCAAAGCAAATGCATATGTCAATAGTACCCTCGCAGTATGGTGAGCTGTTTTATGAAGCGTTTGACAATATTCTCGGCTTCCAGGTAAATATTACATATGTTACGGACGATGACGGCACGGCTGCAAACAGCTCCTCGTATCAGGGGCGTCATCTTGAGGATTACCGAAACGAGCAGTTCACATTTGAAAACTTTATTGTAGGTCCGAGCAACAGATTCGCATATGCCGCGGCAAAAGCAGTTGCAAGCGATCCCGGCTCACGGCTGTCAAACGGTACAAGCTTTAACAATTACAATCCTCTTTTTATTTATGGTAATTCAGGTCTTGGCAAAACACATATTTTAAATGCAATATGCCACGAGATTGAAAATAATTTTTCGGAAATGAACATTATGTATGTTCGTGCAGAGCAATTTGCAAATGAATTTTATCAGGCACTTCAAAATAAGACAGTTGACGATTTTCACAACAAGTACAGAAATAATATTGATGTTCTTTTGATTGATGATATTCAGTTCATTTCGGGTAAAACCTCAACGGAGGAGGAATTTTTTCACACCTTTGATTCGCTTGTTTATTCCGGCAAGCAGGTTGTTTTGACATCAGACCGTCCGCCCCGTGATATTCAGTCGCTTACGGACAGGCTCAAGTCAAGATTTGAAGACGGACTTCTTGCCGACATTCAGCCCCCTGAATTTGAAACGAGGCGTGAAATCATAAAGCGCAAGGCTGCACTTCTCAATTTTAAAATTGACGACGGCGTTGTAAGCTATATTGCCGAAAAGATAAAATCAAACATCCGTCAGCTTGAAGGCGTAACCAAAAAGCTTTACGCCCTTTGTAACATAAACGAGCATGAGCCTACTGTTGCGCTTGCTCAAAGTGTTATAAAGGTTGTTATGGAGGATACCCAGCCCCTGCCTGTTACAATTCAGCGTGTTGTCGACGAGGTGAGCCGAACAACCGGAATTTCTGTTGAGGATATTTACAGCGATTTAAGAAAGGCAAATATTGCAAAGGCAAGAAGAATCGCCATTTATGTAATTATAAAGGTTACGAATATGAGCCTTGAGGAAATCGGTGCGGAATTTAAAAAAGACCACACAACCATTATGTATAACCGTGACAAGCTTGAAGAAGAGCTTAAGATTGACAGCAAGCTTGCAAGGCAGGTAAATGATATTATCAGCAATGTTAAAGGAAATCAATAATTTTTTACACAAATTATTAGTTTTTCACCGATTGTTTTTATTATGCATTGTTTAAAAAAATATTTTTCAACAATTTTGACAATTTTTCAACATTTGTTTTTTAAAAATTTTAAAACCGTTTTTTACGGTATAAGGCACTTTTATAATTTTTTTAACATTTCCACAGCCTATATTATTACTACTAAAAGTATATAACATATATAACGGAGGTAACACTTATGAAATTTTCATGCAATACAAAAGAATTAAATGACGCCTGTTCAAATGTTATGAGAGCCGTAAGCACGAAGGTAACAATTCCCACTATTGAAGGAATACTTATTGAATGCGGTTCTGATACATTAAGCCTTACGGGCTACGACTTTGAATTCGGAATTAATACGACGCTTCAGGCAAATGTTGTTGAGCCGGGCGCAATTGTTATTAACGCAAAGGTAATAAGCGATATTATAAGAAAACTGCCGGACGGTCTTGTCACTTTTGATATAAGCGGAACTTCTGTTTCAATTATAAGCGGGGCCGCTCAATATAACATTATGGGCATTGACGCGGAAGATTATCCTGAGCTGCCGTCGGTTTCGGGCGGTTATCCTCTTTTTCTTAATCAATCAATCTTATATAGTATGGTTAGTCAAACTCTTTTTGCCGTTGCTGACAATGAAAGCTCAAAGCCTGTTCATACGGGTCTTAAATTTGAACTTTCTCTTAATCAGCTCAAACTCGTCGGAGTTGACGGTTACAGACTTGCAATAAGAACCGAAACCGTACAATATGACGGTGAAAATATAAGCTTTATTGTTCCGAAAAAAACAATAAGGGAGCTTGTTAAGCTTATGTCCTGTGAAAAAGATAAAGATATTTCAATAAGCGTAGGTAAAAGACATATTGTTTTTGATGTTGAAAATTACAGTATCATAAGCAGGCTTCTTGACGGTGACTTTCTTGATTACCATGCCGCTGTACCTAAAACCGCATCTACAACAATTCTTATTAATACCAATGATGCAATTAACTGTATTGAAAGAACTCTTCCCGTTATTGAAAATGAGAAGAAAAATCCCATTCGCTGTCTGTTTGATAATGATGAAATGAGAATTTCAACTGTTTCAAGTCTCGGCAGGGTAGTGGATTATACACATGCCAATGTAAACGGAGACAGAGTGGAAATAGGTTTTAATTCAAAATTTGTTTTAGACGCCCTTCGTGCGGCAGATACCGATCAGGTCAGAATTGAACTTAACAGTGCGGTGAATCCTGCTAAAATTTTACCGGTTAATGATGACAGCTTTTTATTTCTTGTTTTACCGATGAGGTTAAAAAATGAAAATTAAGGTTAAAGCAAAAAATCACATTAATGAAGATGTTTTTATAAAAACCGATTTTATAAGACTTGATGCATTTTTAAAATTCAAAGGTATTGCCGAAACAGGAGGTCAGGCAAAACAATTTATACAAGACGGCGTTATAAAAGTTAATTTTGAAATATGTACCTCAAGAGGGAAAAAAATCAGATGCGGCGACACAGTTACCGCTTTTGGTGTTGATTATAATATTAAAAATGAAAATTAATTCCATTGATATTGAAAATTTCAGAAATATAGAAAAATTAAATCTGTTTTTTGATGATGTAAATATAATATACGGTGAAAATGCACAAGGCAAAACAAATCTTATAGAGGCAATTTATCTTTTTTCCGGCAGCAAAAGCTTCAGAGGTGTAAAAGATAATGAGCTTATAAAATTCGGAAAAGCTTATTCACATCTTAAAATAGAATTTGAAAATAAAAAAAGAGCGCAGAATGCCGAAATTATTATTGAAAATAAACGCTATGCAAAGCTAAACGGAATAAAAAAGAAAGCCGTATCACAGCTCGGTGAAGAATTAAAGGCAGTTATTTTTTCACCTGTTCATCTTTCAATGGTTAAAGACGGACCGTCTGAAAGGCGAAAATTTATTGATAATGCCTTATGTCAGCTGAAAGCAAATTACAGAAATGTTTTAAGAGAATATAACAGATGTCTTTTGCAAAGAAATATGCTTTTAAAGGATATTTCAAAAAACAGTTCTTTGGCGGACATGCTTTATATTTGGGACAAAAACTTAGCATCGAGCGCGGCAAAAATTATTTATCAGAGAAAAAAATATATTGACGCGCTTTTGCCTTATGCAAAAGAAATATTCTGCGGTCTTTCAAACGGCAGGGAAAATATAAGTCTTTCATTAATCGGGAAATTTGATTATGGCGATTTTTCGGTTGATGAAATTGAAAAAAATTTTTTAGCCGTGCTTGAAGAAAACAGAGCAAATGATATTTTCAATAAATCAACAACAACAGGTCCTCACCGTGATGATATGGAAATTCTTATAAACGGCAAAAGCGCGCGCAGCTTCGGCTCACAGGGGCAGCAGAGAAGCTGTGTTCTTGCTCTTAAGCTTGCGGAGGCAAGCCTGTTAAAAGAAATGACAAATGAAAAACCTCTTGCACTTCTTGACGATGTTATGAGTGAGCTTGATATCTCAAGACAGGATTATATATTAAATCATATAAAGGACTGGCAGATTTTTATTACCTGCTGTGATAAAAACACTGTTTTAAGGCTCAAAGAGGGCAAGGCCTTTCATATAAAAGAGGGAGGATTAATTTAATGTATCTTTACCTCGGAGGAGAGGCTGCTGTTAAGACAGACAGTATTATAGGAATATTTGATATGGATACCTCAACAGTCAATAAGTCAACAAGGGAATACCTGTCAAAAGCAGAAAAGGAAAATAGAGTTATTTATGTAAACTATGAGCTGCCGAAAAGCTTTGTAGTTTGTAAAGATAAAATTTATGTTTGTCCGTTTAATACATCAACATTATTGAAACGAGTCAAATAAGGAGTACATTTTTATGAGTGAAGAAATAAAAACAAATTTAGAGGAAGAAGATATTGATACCACAGTTACCGATGAATATTCAGCAAAGGATATTCAGGTGCTTGAAGGACTTGAGGCCGTAAGAAAGCGCCCAGGTATGTACATAGGTTCAACAGGACCGAGGGGTCTTCATCATCTTGTTTATGAAATTGTTGATAATTCCATTGATGAGGCTCTTGCAGGAGTATGTACTCATATTGAATGTGATATACTGCCGGATAATATTATTCAGGTAAAGGATAACGGCAGAGGTATTCCCGTAGGCATTAATGAAAAAACGGGTTTACCGGCTGTAACGGTTGTTTTAACGGTTTTGCACGCAGGCGGTAAATTCGGCGGTTCAGGCTACAAGGTTTCAGGAGGTCTCCACGGTGTAGGTTCGTCGGTTGTCAATGCCCTTTCTCAATGGCTTGAGGTTGAGGTCACACAAAACGGTCATATATACAGCCAAAAATTTGAAAGAGGAATCCCCGTAAATGATTTGCATATTATCGGTGATTCACAAGGACACGGAACACTTATACGATTTAAAGCAGACGAGGATATTTTTCAGGAAACAACAACATATGAATTTGAAATTCTGCAGCGCAGATTAAGGGAACAGGCTTTTCTTAACGCAGGTCTTTCGATAACACTTAATGATAAAAGAAATGATGAGCAGAAAAGTGAAAAATATTGCTATGAGGGCGGTATTCGTTCATTTGTTGAATATATAAATAAAAGCCGAGGTCTTAATCCGATTCAGGATGAGGTTATTCACCTTTCTACAACAAAAGGAGACAGGAGTGCAGAGGTTGCGCTTTGCTACACAGACAGCTATAACGAAACACTTTTGTCCTTTGCAAACAATATAAATACCGTTGACGGGGGTACTCATGAAACAGGATTTAAAACTGCTCTTACAAGGGTATTCAACGATTATGGTAAAAAGTTCGGTATTTTGAAAGACAGTGATAAAAAATTCAGCGGTGAGGATGTTCGTGAGGGTATAACGGCAGTTGTATCCGTAAAGCTGACAGAAGCGCAGTTTGAAGGGCAAACCAAGGGAAAGCTCGGAAATACCGAAATTATGGGCCTTGTTTCATCAATGCTTTATGATAAGCTGATGACCTATTTTGAGGAAAATCCTTCAGTAGCAAAAACACTTATAAATAAATCGCTTGATGCATCCCGTGCCAGAGAGGCAGCGAGAAAGGCAAGGGAAAATGCAAGGCGTAAATCCCCTCTTGAAAGCAACTCTCTGCCGGGCAAGCTTGCAGACTGCACAAGCAAAGACCCTTCAAAATGTGAAATATATATTGTCGAGGGTGATTCGGCAGGCGGCTCTGCAAAGGAAGGCAGGGACAGAGAGCATATGGCAATACTGCCGCTTTGGGGAAAAATGCTCAATGTTGAAAAGGCAAGAGTTGACAAGGTAATTACAAATGAAAAGCTTGTTCCCGTTGTTATGGCACTCGGTACGGGAATAGGCGAGGATTTTGATATTACAAAGCTTCGGTATCACAAAATAATTATTATGGCTGATGCCGATGTTGACGGCGCACATATCAGAACACTTTTGCTGACATTTTTCTTCCGCTATATGCCGCAGATTATCGAACAGGGCTATGTTTACCTTGCGCAGCCGCCTCTTTTTAAGGTTTCAAAAGGAAAGAAAAGCGCCTATGCATTTTCCGATGAGCAAAGAGACGCAAAGATAGAAGAATTCGGCGGAGAATGTGATATTCAGCGCTACAAAGGTCTTGGTGAAATGGACCCTGCACAGCTTTGGGAAACAACAATGGACCCTGAATTCAGGACAATGCTGCGTGTAACAGTTGAGGACGCGCAAAGAGCAAGTGAGAATTTCTCTATTCTTATGGGCGACAATGTCGAGCCGAGAAGAGAATTTATTGAAAAAAATGCAAAGTTCGTACAAAATCTGGATGTATAATTTATTATATGTTCAGCTTTGTACGAGGGACATATTCGCTTCATAATATATAAAATCGGCAAGGAGAGAGAAAAATGCCAAATGACGAAACAATACGATATGACAATCAAAAAATTGTAGATGTTGAAATAAGCAGTGAAATAAGAAAAGCGTTTCTTGATTATTCAATGAGCGTTATTGTCAGCCGTGCGTTGCCTGATGTTCGTGACGGACTGAAGCCTGTTCACAGAAGAATTTTATATGCAATGTATGACAACAACCTTTACCCGACCAATCCGTACCGTAAGTGCGCTACCACAGTCGGCGAAGTGCTGGGTCATTATCATCCGCACGGTGACGCATCTGTTTATGACGCAATGGTAAGGCTTGCACAAACCTTTTCAATGAGACATATTCTTGTTGACGGTCACGGTAATTTCGGCTCGGTTGACGGTGACCCGCCTGCTGCATACCGATACACAGAATCACGGTTGAGCAAAACAGCAATGAAGATGCTTGAGGATATCAAGAAGGACACAGTCGATTTTGCACCGAACTTTGATGATACGGCAAAGGAGCCGACGGCTCTCCCTGCAAGATTTCCAAATCTGCTTGTCAACGGCTCATCAGGTATTGCGGTTGGTATGGCAACAAACATTCCGCCTCATAATATGCGTGAGGTTGTTGAAGGTATGTGCTGCCTTATTGACAATCCTGATGCCCAGCTTGAGGATTTGATGGAGCATATCAAAGGACCTGACTTCCCGACAAGCGGTATAATTATGGGAACAAAAGGAATAAGAGAGGCGTATGCAACAGGCAGAGGAAAAATTTATGTACGCGCAAAGGCAGAGATTGTTGAAACAAAGGGAGACAGGTTCAAGATTGTTGTAACCGAAATTCCTTACGGTGTAAACAAGGCAAGGCTTATCACAAGAATAGCAGACCTTGTTAAAGAAAAGAGGCTTGAAGGCGTTGCCGATGTTCAAGACTATTCCGACCGTCGAGGTATGCATATCGAGGTTACGGTAAAGAGGGATTCAAACGCGCAGGTAGTACTTAATAATCTTTATAAAATGACAGATATGCAGGTCACCTTCGGTGCAATTATGCTTGCACTTGATGACGGTGTACCTAAGATTCTGACACTCAAAGAAATTCTTGAAAAATATATTGATTTCCAAAAACAGATTATCACAAGAAGAACGCAGTTTGATTTGAAAAAGGCACAGGAAAGGGCACATATTTTAGAAGGTCTTGCAAAGGCAATTGATATCGTTGATGATGTTATTGCAACAATCCGTGCCTGCAAGGGAGGACAGCCTGAAGCAAAACAGGCAATTATGGATAAGTTCGGCTTTGATGACCCGCAGGCAAACGCAATTGTTGCTTACCGTCTCGGTCAGTTGGCAGGACTTGAGATTGAAAAGATTTTAAATGAACTGGAGGACCTCCATGCAAAGATTAAGGACTTCCTTGATATTTTGGGAAGCGAGCAGAGAATCTGTGATATTATAAAAACGGAATCACGCGCAATCGCAGAAAAATTCGGCGATGAAAGAAGAACTGAAATTTCAGCCTTCAGCGGTGATGTTGACGATGAGGACCTCATACCTGTTGAGGAGTGTATTTTAACTCTTACCGAAAAGGGATATATGAAGCGCCAGACCGTTGACACCTACAAGGCTCAGAACCGCGGCGGCAAGGGCATAATCGGTATGACAAGGCGTGAGGAGGATGTTGCAAAAACAATGTTTTCCTGCTCAACACATGATTTTATTCTTCTTTTTACAAACAACGGCAGAGTGTTCAGACTTAAGGGCTATGAAATCCCTGAGGCGTCACGCACAAGCAAGGGTATGAATGTTGTTAATATTCTTCCGCTTGAAAACGAAGAAAAAATAAGCGCAATGGTAAGGGTTCCAAGCGAAGAGGACAGATGCTATCTTTGTATGATTACAAAAAACGGTGTTATTAAAAGAACCGAACTCAATCAATATAAACACATAAGAAAATCAGGAATTATTGCAATTAATCTTGATGAAGGAGACGAGCTTTCCTGGGTTGACATTACAGACGGTCAGCGCAAGCTGGTTGTCGCGACACACGACGGTATGAGTATTTGCTTTAATGAATCTGATGCAAGGCTCATAGGCAGGACCGCAAGAGGCGTTAAGGCGATAAGCCTTGCAGATAATGATTATGTTGTCGGATTTGCCGTTAAGCGTGACGGCTTCAGTCTTTTAACGGTATCCGAAACAGGCTACGGAAGAAAGAGCGAATACAGCGACTATCGTGTTCAGTCAAGAGGCGGCAAGGGACTTATCAATTACCGCACCTCAAAATACGGCAAGGTGGCAATGATTGCCCCCGTGTGCGATGAAAATGATATTATAATGATTTCATCTGACGGAATTATTATACGCACGCCTGCAAATCAGATTTCAACCTTCCGGCGTCCGTCAAAGGGTGTTAAGGTTATGAAGGTCAATGACGGTGAAAGAGTTGCCACTCTTTCTGTTGTTGACAGAATTGACGCCGAGGATGATGCACAGCTTGAGGCTGACGGAATTACAGACGCGCAGAAATAATAGACAATTACATCAAAAAAATTCTATTATCACCCAACTATAAAAGGTAATCAAGCGTTATTAGTGGAATATGAAATTATTTTGTTGTATAATCTATGCCGTGACGAAAAGGAGTGGAATCGTTGGAGAAGGAATCATATAATATAGACGATATCCTTTCGGAAGTAAAAAAGCACCGTGAGGAACAGGAACAGCAGCTCAAGGCTGAGCCTGCGTCGCAAGCAGATGCGCCTGAAATATCAGTTAAAGACGATGAAAGCAATTTCAGTATTCTTGAGATTGACGAGGATGAGAAAAACCTTTTAGATGAACAGGCAGAAGAAGTTGATGAAAATGCAGGCAATATAAACGAATCGGAGAAAAATTTTGTAATTGAAGATAAAGAGCCCGAGCCTGACGAGGAAAAGGAAACTCAAGCCGAGGAAAAGAAAACCGACAGTGCAGAAAATTCGGACAGCGCAAGCACGGACGCAGAGACTCAGACAGATGATATCGGTGCAGAGGCTGATGATGACGGAATGGTCGATATTCTTCAAATTGCAAGCGAGCCGGAAGCTTTAGACGAAAAAGAAATTGCCGTTGAAAAACAAAAGTTTTTCAAAACAAAAAAGGGCAAAATTGTTAAAAACATTATTTTGTTTGTTCTGATTATTCTTGTTATCGCGTGCATTGCAGCAGTGGTTTTTGTAAACAATATGCTTAACAATGTTTCGGATAATGATGACGAAGAGGAATACGAGGCAGTTACCTATTATGACGGAATGGACTTTTTACAGGAGGATTTTCCGCTTATAGAGGAAATGTCGGCATATGATGTTTACAGCTATAAGGAATATCTTAAGAGCTGGTATTATAACGGTGATCCCGTAAGGTCAAGCCATGTGCTTAATGTTCTTATGATTGGTGAGGACACAAGGGAGGAAACCATAAGCGATACCTCAAGGGCGGATTCGGCAATCATAGCAAGCATTAATATTGATACCGGCACGATTCATCTTACATCAGTACTGCGTGATTTATATGTTTACTATGAGGTGGACGGCGAAGGGTACTACGGAAAAATCAACGAAAGCGCAAGCTACGGTGGCATCAGCACCTATATTACCACACTTGAACGAACCTATAAGCTTGCCATTGACGGCTATGCTGTTGTTAATTTTGCAAGCTTTCCGAAAATTGTTGACGCACTCGGCGGTGTTGAAATAAACATAACATCGGCAGAAATCAGCGAAATCAACAATAATCCTTATGTTTACGGCGATGTAGGCGAGGTTTATATTGAAAAAACCTTCGACGGCGACGAGGGAGTTATGAAGCTTGACGGTATTCAGGCCCTCGCATATTGCCGTATCAGGCATATCGACAGTGACAGCGCCCGTGCCGACAGGCAGAAATATGTTTTGTCTGAAATTCTCAACAAGGTTAAGACAAGCAGCACCTGGGATGCGGTCAAGGTTGTTAATCAATTTTCAAAATATACCAAAACAAGCTATTCAAAAAAAGAGCTTATTTCAATAGGAAACCTTGCAATTCGTGACGGCTGGCTGAATTACACGGTTGAAACAAAAAATATTCCCGCTGCCGAGAACAGTGAGGGCGGTCAGTATTTTTCAGTAAGCTATAACAACTGGATATGGATTGCCGATATACCGAAAGACGCGTATGAGCTTCAGCTTTCCATTTACGGCAAATCTAATATTCAGCTTAACGAAAATCGCCCTGATTACATAGCGCTGGGCAAATAAAAGGTTAAAATACATAATCCGCCGTGACGGTTTAAAGTCACAGCGGATATTTTTTCGCCTATTTCATATCACTTATTGATGTCGGTGATGTATCAACAACCTCAAGCTTTTTCGCCTGCATCCACAGCGACGGAGTTATTCGCAGCTTGTAGCCATAGCCGGCATCCATTTGCCAGTGTGCCATAGGTGCTTCAGGCAGCCCGTAGCAGGCAAGTATCGTCATAAGCACGCCCGCATGCCCTACAATCGCAACATTATCGGTGCCCGTTTTTATGCAGCCGTCAACAACCTTTTCAAACGCCTCACACACTCTCTGTGCAAATTTCGCATTGCTTTCGCCATAAGGCGGCGCGCTGTATATATCACCATGCAGCCAGCTTTTAAAATCCTCGTTATCCTTTAGGTCCTCTGCGCTCAAGCCCTCAAATTCGCCGAAATCACACTCGATAAAGCCGTCAATTGTTATAATATTATTTGAAGGGAACATAATCGCAGCCGAATCTCTGCATCGTTTAAGCGGCGATGAAAACACTGCACCTGCATTCGGGTAGTGCTCGTTAGCCTTAACATTTTTCAGAGCATATATACTATCTGTAGTTAGCGGCAAATCCGTATGCCCAATATACTGTGCGTTTAGATTCCCTTTTGTTAAACCGTGGCGAAAAAGATAAAAGGTGTAGGATTTCATTTTTAAAACTCCTTTTTTAACTGAATATTACAAAAAAATAACAATATTTAAATCGCACTTTACAAAACATTTTACCGAGAGTATAATACGAATTGTAAAAAAGTGAGGAATGTTTATGGAAAAAACAGTTGAAGAAAAAAGGGCTGCAAAAATCAAAAAGACGGAGAAGGTTACAAAATTTGCGGCCATATTGTCAAATCTGCGCAAGGAACGCGGTATAAGTCAGAAAAAAGCGGCTATTGACCTTGGAATCAGTCAGGCGCTTTTAAGCCATTATGAAAAAGGTATTCGCGAATGCGGTCTTGAATTTATCGTAAGGTGCAGCGAATATTACGGTGTTACAACCGATTATCTTTTGGGCGTGAGCGAAAGCAGAAACGGCGTTGACCTTGCTTTCAGCCAGCAGGAAAGTCTTGATGACACAACTTCTGTTGCCACACTCGGTCAGGCAACGAACCTTTTGCTGCAAATTATTTCAACCGCGAAGGACAAAGGCGCCATAAAATATATTTATGATTATTATACTCTTTGCGTTTACCGCGGTGCACTTACAATGGCAAAGGCGGGTATTTTGCCGAAGGATATGTTCAAAATTGATTATAACCTCGGCAGGGAGCTTGCATCGGCGGCTATTGCCGTTGAGGACGCGCGCTTCGTATTCATTGAGGATAAATCGCGCACCGGCACGGAAATCAATCAAAAGACAGCGCTTCATAACATAATTGAAGCTGCCGAGGAGCATATACTGAATAATTTTTATTTAGAATAACGCGTATTGCTTTTGTTCTGATTTTATAAATTCAATTAAAATTGCTGTGGAGGTTTGCGCAGCAATTTTTTTAAATGTCGGATAATCAATTCGGGCATTGCTGTCCCCGCCGTCGCTTATGCTGCGTAAAACGGCAAACGGAATATTGTTTGCCATACAGGTATGGCCGACAGCTCCGCCCTCCATTTCGCCGCAGATTGCGCCGAAGCTTTCGGAAAGCTCCTTTTTAAGATTGTCGCTGCTTATAAAAGTATCACCGCTTGCAATCGTGCCGCGATGTATTTTTTCACCATGATTAATCGCAGAGCGCGCAAGCTTTTCGGAAAGCTCGCTGTCGGCGCTTATCTTAATTGTGTTAAGTCCGTTGATAAAGCCTTTAGGTTCGCCGAGTGCTGTTATGTCAATGTCATATTCACAGACATCTGTTGCAATAACAACATTCTTTACTGTAACATCGGGGGAAAGCGAGCAGCCTACGCCTATGTTGATTATTTTATCAATATCAAAATTGTCAATCATTGCCTGTGCGCACAAAGCTGCATTAACTTTACCCGGCGAGCATTTGCATACTACGGCCATAACGCCCTCAATAAAGCCGCAGACAAATTCAACCCCTGCAATCTCGGTGACTGTTTTTTGTGTAATATGGGCTTTAATTGAGTCAACCTCAACATCCATTGCTCCGATAATACCAAGCATCTTAAAAACCTCGCTAAATATTCTTGTAGGGCAATGCACAAGCTCACCCAACATATAGTGTAATTATAATACATAATAAGAATAATTACAATAATAATAAATTTTTTATTGACAAGTCTTAATAATTTAATATATAATAATCACCGATATTGTGGAATTGTATCCTTTTTACAATTACCAGATAACAACTGCCTGCGTTATACCGACGCAGAGAATATAAAAGATTAAGACAAGTTTAGTCTTTTGAATGGAGTGAAAAAATGAAAAGGACTTTCCAGCCTAAAAAGAGGCACGCAAAAATGGAACACGGTTTCAGAAAGAGAATGTCAACAAAAAACGGTAGAAAGGTGCTTGCCCGCCGCCGCGCAAAGGGCAGAAGAAAGCTTTCTTACTGATTACCGCAGCAGGAGCGATTAGGTGAAGAGCAAAACCTTAAAGGAAAACAAGGATTTTCGCAGACTTTATTACAGGGGCAAAAGCGAGGCTTCGTCTTGCCTTGTTACTTACGCCATAAAAAACCGGCAGACCTCAAGCCGTATCGGCATAACAAGCGGTAAAAAAATCGGTAACGCTGTAAAGCGCAACAGGTCAAGGCGGCTTATCAGAGCAGCTTTTTCATTGCTTGAGGGCAGGCTTGACGGCGGCTGGGATATTGTTTTTGTAGCAAGGAGCAAAACCCCGTATGTAAAAATGCAAAATGTGCTTGAGGAAATGGAGCGCCAGCTTATAAAGCTGGGTGTTATTAAGTGAAAAATATTCTGAAAAACTTTATTATTTTTTTGATTAAAACATACCAAATGACCTTGAGTCCAAGGTTTTCACACGGCAGCTGCAGGTACAATCCTACCTGCTCGCAATACGCTGTTGAGGCTATTGAAATTCACGGAATTTTTAAGGGAAGTCTTATGGCAGCGTGGCGCATATTAAGGTGCAACCCCTTTTCAAAAGGCGGCTGGGATCCTGTTCCCCCAAAGAAAAACCAAAGAGGATAACCAATGAACAGTATTTTACTTGCCGCATCAAGCGGCATTTCAAACGGTATTGCGATTTTTAAGCCGCTTTATTGGCTTTTCGGTAAATGTATGAGCTTTCTGATGGAGGTACTGGGCAATCAGTATTTCATAGCCATCATTATTTTTACGGTTATTACAAGGCTTTTGCTTTTGCCGCTTAACATAAAGCAGCAGAAAAATATGGCGAGGACCACAAGACTTCAGCCTAAAATTCAAAAAATACAAAACAAATACCCCGATCTTAAAGACAGAGAAAAAATGAATCAGGAAATGCAGGACCTTTATGCAAGGGAAGGTCACAATCCTATGCAAATGGGCTGCGGACCGATGCTTTTCCAAATGATTTTTCTTATGGGCATTATCGGTATAATTTATTACCCTCTTCAGTATGTTATCGGCATTAACGACTTCAGCGACCAGTCACAGGCGATATATGATGTGATATATCCCATTTATCAGGCTATTGCCGGAGAGGACGCAAAAATCCAATATTTCCAGCTTAACATTCTTGAAAATTTCAGTGCATATAGGGATGCTCTTATGTCGAGCTTTCCCGATATGTTCAATGCCGAAAAATGCCTTGCTATTGAAGAATACCGCAGCGGTATGGTTTTATTCGGTCTTGATATGACGGCCGTTCCTCACTGGAAGGACGGAATAATCGTTATAATTCCGATTCTTTGTCTGCTGACCTCGTTAGGCTCTACCCTGCTTTCAACAATTATTCAGAAAAAGAATAATCCGGCAGCCTCACAGCAGATGTCGCAAATGACATTAATGCTGTTTATTATGCCGTTTTTCTCCTTTTATATTGCATTTAAGGTAACGGCGGCGGTAGGCTTTTACTGGATTATATCAAATATAGTTGCTTTGTTTCAGCAGCTGTATATTTCAAAACAATACCCCCCTCGCAAGACGCAGGCAAGGCTTATGGTTGAAAACACTGTTGAGCGCCGTTCTCGCGAGGAAAACATTAAAAAGATTAAATAATTAATTATCGGAGGATATTATGATAAAGGAATTTATCGGTACCGGTAAAACAATTCAGGAGGCAACCATCAACGCACGCCGGGGACTTAAAGCACCGCTCGGTGCTGATATTCAGGTTGAGGTTGTAAGCGAACCGAAGAAAAAGCTATTCGGTCTTTTCAAAGGCAGAGATGCCGAGGTTCGTGCTTATTATGATGACGGCAAAAAAGAAAAAAAGCCGAAACAGAAAAAGAAGCCTGCTGTTGACAAAAAGCCTGATACTGAAAGAAAGCCTGCGCCTAAAAAGCCGATTGAGCAAAAAAAGGCAGCAGAGCCCAAAATCCGGGAACAAGAGGAAATCAGTGAAAAAGATGTAGATTTAGATTATGTTTGCTCATATATAAAGACAATTCTTACAGGTCTTAAAATTGATGATGCAAATGTAGGCGCAAAAATCGTTGACAATGTAATTGAGGTAAATATTGAATGTGCGAATTACGGAATTATTATAGGTCGCAGGGGCGAAACGCTTGACTCCATTCAATATCTGACAAGCCTTGCTGTTAAAAAGTCAAGTGAAAAATATATCAGAGTGGCAATTAATGTCGGTGATTATCGTGCAAAGAGAGAGGAAACACTCAGGGCTCTCGCACAGAAGAACGCAAACTATGTTTTAAGAACCGGCAGAAGATATACCTTTGAGCCAATGAATCCGTATGAGAGAAGAATTATTCATACTGCAATAAGCGAAATCGAAGGCGCGGTATCCCGCTCGGTCGGCAACGGAACGGACAGAAAGGTTGTTATAGAGCCTCAAGGCGGAGTAAAGAATTACTCAAATACACACCATAGCGGAAGAAATGTCGCTTCTCACCGGGCAGCAAATGCCGTTGACCCTAACCGCGAAAGACGGGTTGACCGCGCGGATATACCGAAATTCGGTAAAATTGAGGTTGACAACGACTAAATAATATATAAGGGTAAGCGTCCCTTATTACAAGAGTGGGCACTTGATGTGCCCGCTCTGTATTTTTATTAAAGGAGGATTTGAGTATGGCAGATACAATTGCGGCAATTGCCACAGGCAGCAGCGCAGCAGGTATAGGCGTTATACGAATAAGCGGCAGCAATGCAGTTGATATTGCGCAAAGGGTGTTTAAAGCTGTCGACGGTACTCCTCTGTCGTCACTCAAGGGATACAGTGCTAAATACGGCAAGGTTTATCAGGGCGGTGAAAATTTTGATAACGCAGTAGCGCTTGTATTTAAAGAGCCGAAAAGCTATACGGGTGAAAATGTTGTTGAGCTTTCGGTCCACGGCGGTATTTTTATTGTTGAAAAAACTCTTGAAGCGGTGCTTGAAGCGGGTGCAAGGCCGGCACAGGCGGGCGAATTTACCAAAAGAGCCTTTCTTAACGGAAAGCTTGATCTTGCACAGGCAGAAGGCGTGGCTGCCTTGATTTCGGCACAGGGGCAGGCACAGGCAAAAGCGTCGTATAATTTGCTTCAGGGCTTTTTGAGCAATAAAATTTCGGCTGTACTTGAAAAGCTTGTTGAATGCAGTGCGTCAATGGCTGCGTGGGTGGATTATCCCGATGAGGAAATAGAGCAGCTTGAGGAAAGCAGTTTAAGGGAAACACTGGAAAACGCAAAAAGCTCACTTGCGAGGCTTATTAAAAATTATGATAACGGTGCGGTTATAATGCAGGGCGTTGATACCGCAATTGTGGGCAAGCCCAATTCGGGCAAATCAACGCTTATGAATATGCTTTCGGGTCAGGAAAAAAGTATAGTTACTCATATTGAAGGCACGACCCGCGATATTGTTGAAGCCACAGTCAGGCTTAACGATTTGGTTTTGCATCTTTCAGACACAGCCGGTATAAGAGAGAGTAATGATATTATTGAGTCAATCGGAATAAAAAAGGCCGTTGAAAGAATGGAAAATGCGTCGCTTGTGCTGGCTGTATTTGACAGCTCCTCCCCTCTTAATGATGATGATGAAATGATTATTAATTCAATCAGCGGCAAAAGGGCGATTGCAATAATCAATAAAACGGATTTGGAGTGCAAGGCAGATGTTCATAAAATAAATGAAGCCTTTTCCTTTGTTGTTTATATGAGTGCAAAAAACGGCGACGGCGCCGACGAGCTTGAACAAGCAATAAAGGACTTGCTTGAAATCGACGGCTGCGATGATACACAGCCTATACTTGCAAATAAAAGGCAGAAGCAATGTGTTTTGCTTGCGCTTGAGCACATAGAAGCTGCGCTTGACGCCCTTAACTCAGGTGTTACCTATGATGCGGTGAATGTTATGATTGACAGTGCGGTTGAAGAGCTTCTGGCTCTTACCGGAAAAAGAGTAAGCGACGAGGTTGTCAGCAACATTTTTTCAAGATTTTGTGTAGGCAAGTGAATTTGAAGGTAATTATTTATGGAATATTTTGCACAGGAATATGATGTAATAGTTATAGGCGCAGGTCATGCCGGTATTGAGGCGTGCCTTGCTGCCGCACGGCTTGGCTGCAAAACCGCAGTGTTTACAATTAATCTTGACTGGGTAGGCAATATGCCGTGCAACCCCTCAATCGGCGGAAGCTCAAAGGGGCATCTTGTAAGGGAAATTGATGCTCTTGGCGGCGAAATGGCGAAGGCGGCAGACAAATATTGCCTCCAATCACGAATGCTTAATCTCGGCAAGGGACCGGCTGTTCACTCCCTTCGCGCACAGATTGACAGGCGTGAATATTCCGCAGGTATGAAACACACGCTTGAGCTTGAGGATAACCTTGATATTCGACAGGGCGAAATTGTTGATTTAAAGAGGCTTGATAACGGACTTTGGCAGGTTAAAACAAAGCTTGAGGCATTGTTTACTTCAAAAGCGGTTATTATTGCTACCGGCACATTTCTCGGCGGGCGTGTTTATATAGGCGATATTTCATATGAAAGCGGGCCTGACGGTATGTTCCCCGCTTCCGCTCTTTCAAGCGCCATCAAAAGGCTTGATATCCCGCTTCGCAGATTTAAGACGGGTACTCCGCCGAGAGTGAACAAAAGGTCGATTGATTTTTCACAGCTTGAGGAGCAGAGGGGCGATGAACATACAGTTCCTTTCAGCTTTGATACAGAGAACAAGCCGCAAAACAAGGTCTGCTGTCACATTACCTATACTAACGAAAAAACAAAACAAATAATTCTTGACAATCTTCACAGAAGCCCGATGTATTCAGGCAAAATAGAGGGTAAGGGACCGAGGTACTGTCCCTCATTTGAGGACAAAATTGTTCGATTTTCGGATAAAGAAAGGCACCAGCTTTTTATCGAACCCTGTGGACTTAATACCGAGGAGATGTATATTCAGGGCTTATCGTCATCACTGCCGGAGGATGTGCAGCTTGAATTTATACACACAATTAAAGGGCTTGAAAATGCACAGGTTATGAGATGCGCTTATGCTATTGAGTATGATTGTGTTGACCCTACATCGTTAAAGGCGTCACTTGAATTTAATGATTTCCCCGGGCTTTACGGCGCCGGGCAGTTCAACGGCTCGAGCGGCTACGAGGAGGCTGCGGCGCAGGGACTTGTTGCCGGCATTAACGCAGCCCTAAAAATTAAGGGAAGGGAGCCTATGATACTTGACCGCGGAGGTTCTTATATAGGGACGCTTATTGACGACCTTGTTACAAAGGGATGTTCCGACCCGTACAGAATGATGACAAGCCGCAGCGAGTACCGCCTTGTTTTGAGGCAGGATAATGCAGATAACAGGCTGATGCCTATCGGTTACAGAATAGGCTTGATTTCGCAGGAAAGATATGATAAATTTTTATTAAAGGAACAAATGGTTTCCGATGAGCTTAAAAGAATAAGTGAAACCTCAATTCCCCTTTCGGAAAAGCTTCAGCAGATTTTAACCGAATGTAATTCAACACCTCTGAAGCGAGGCTGCAAGCTTATTGACCTTATTAAACGCCCGAAGGTTACATATGACGCCTTGAGCGAGGTTGATGCGACAAGACCGGATTTGCCGAAAGAGGTTTTTGAGCAGGCGGAAATTTATGTAAAATATGAGGGCTACATAAAACGGCAGGAGCAGCAGATTAAAGAAATGCGGCGAATTGAATGTAAAAAAATCCCTGACGACATTGATTATTCCTCACTTAAAGGTTTAAGGCTTGAAGCCATTGAAAAGCTTTCAAAAATCAGACCTGAAAATTTAGGTCAGGCAGGCAGGATAAGCGGTGTAAACCCGGCGGACATCGCCGCGCTTAATATAATTTTGGAGTCGCTATGATTAATTATGATTTTATGAAAAAAGAAGTTGAGAGGTTAGGCATTACTCTTGACAGCTACGGTCTTGACAGATTTGATACATATGCCGACAGGCTTGTTCACTGGAACAATCATGTGAATCTTACGGCAATTACCGGACCTGACGATATTGTCATCAAGCATTTTATTGACAGCCTGTATATATTAAAGTATGTTCACATCTCAAACGGGCAAAAGCTGATTGATGTGGGAACAGGCGCCGGCTTCCCCGCTTTGCCTGTTTTAATTGCAAATCCGCATATTAATGTTAATTTCGTTGACAGTGTCGGCAAAAAGCTTGCATTTATCAAGGATGTGCTGAGAACCACGGGGCTTGTCGGCAGTGTTACACATAAACGCGCCGAGGAGCTCGGCAGAGACGCCGCTTACAGAGAGCAGTATGACTATGCTACGGCCCGTGCTGTGGCTCCTCTTAACAAGCTTTGCGAGTATTGTATTCCGCTTGTAAGAGAGGGCGGATTATTTATTGCGCTTAAAGGCGCAAGCGGCAGGCAGGAGCTTGACGAAGGAAGGGCACCCGTTGAAAAACTCGGAGGCAAGCTTATGAAATTTGAGGAGTACACCCTTTCTAACAATGAAAAAAGAAGTATTATTATTATAAAAAAGATTTCGCAGACTCCGACAAAATATCCGAGAAAATCAAAAAAAATAGACACCAGACCTTTATAAAGCTGTAAACAACAGTCGATTGTTGCTAAATCACGGCGAGCAAAAAAGCTTTATTTCTGATAAACTTTGTGATATAGTTTAATCAAGGAGATGAGGTCGGTGGAACAAATAATCCAGATACCCACTGAAAAATTACTGCCAAACCCTTATCAACCGAGAAAACAATTTAAAAGTGAGGACATGCTCTCTCTTGCAGATTCAATAAAGGAAAACGGTGTTTTACAGCCTTTACTGTGCAGACAGATTAATAACAGCGATTATTATGAGCTGATTGCCGGCGAACGGCGTCTTCGCGCGTCAATACTTGCAAATCTTCAATCTGTTCCCTGCATTGTTCTTGACTGTGATTATGAATCAAGCGCCATATATTCTATTCTTGAAAATATACAGCGCAGTAATCTCGATTTTTTTGAGGAGGCCCAGGCTATAAGCCAACTCATTAATCACTTTGGTTTAACACAGCAGGAAATCGGCAAACGCCTCGGTAAAAGCCAGTCGGCACTATCAAACAAGCTGCGGCTATTAAGATTGCCGGTAGATGTACGTTATTTTATTGAAAAAAACAATTTAACAGAGCGCCATGCAAGAGCACTCCTGAAAATTGATAACGAAAAGGAAATGTGGGCTGCGCTTAAGCTGATTACAGACAAGCATTATAATGTTGAACAGACAGAAGCCTATATCAGCAGCATAACTGACAAAAAAGCTAAGCCTAAGCATAATGTAGTACGGCTGTTTAAGGATGTTCGTATTTTCGTTAATACTGTAGATAAAGCGATAAAAACGATGAAAGATGCCGGAATTGATGCAAGCACCGACAAAAAAGAAACCGATGAGTATATCGAATATTATTTAAGAATTCCCAAGGACACTTGTAAGTCCATTAACTTCGCTTAAACGGGGAAACCTGTTTAAACATATTCTCCTCTTTTCATCACGCGGAAAGACCGGGCGCAAGCCCGGTCTTTCTGTATTTATCTTTATTGTTTCATGTGAAACATTTTTAATTTTGACTATCAACCTCAGTTAAACAGAAATTAAAAAATATTTATGTTTCACGTGAAACTACTTGCACCAAACGGTTATTAATAGTATAATGTAAAGCATGGAGATTAATGCAAAGCAGTGCAGAGTATCTCCTTGCTCTCAAAATATGCTTACAGGATTATTTTGTGAAGGCTGAATTGACATATACCCTGTTCGCTGCGGCAGGTTATACAAGCAACGATTAATGAAATATTTGCAGCGGAAAGGCTATGGAAATATTATGGGAAAAACAGTTTCCATATTTAATCAGAAGGGCGGCGTAGGAAAAACAACTACCTGCATCAACTTTGCAGCTGCTCTCGGACAGAAAGGGAAAAAGACACTGCTCGTTGATTGTGACCCGCAGGGCAACTCAACAAGCGGTGTCGGTATTGATAAATCAGAAATTGAAGCGTCATCATATGACCTTTTAATCAATGACACCCCTGCTGCGGATATTGTAATTGAAACGGAATTTAAAAACTTATTTTTACTTCCGGCAAATATGAACCTTGCAGGTGCAGAGCTTGAACTGGCAGAAAGTGAAAATCGTAATACAGTATTAAAAAAAGCACTTGCGCCTATTGTTATGGACTATGATTATATAATTATTGATTGTCCGCCGAGTCTCGGTTTGTTGAGCCTTAATGCTCTTACCGCGTCTGATACATTAATTGTACCGTTGCAGTGCGAATATTATGCTCTTGAAGGCTTAAGCCAGCTTTTAAGCACAGTTCGTACAGTTAAACAGAACTATAATGAACATTTGGAAATAGAGGGTATCATATACACAATGTTTGATAAAAGGCTAAAGCTTAACCAGCAGGTTGTTGACGAGGTTGACAGCTATTTTCCCGGCAAAGCATATAAAACAGTTATACCGCGCAGTGTAAAGCTTGCCGAGGCGCCAAGCTTCAGCAAACCTGTTTTATACTATGAAAAATATTCAAAGCCGAGTTTTGCCTATAAAAAGTTCACCGATGAATTTTTAAAAGCACAATAATTTCACATAAACTTTACGGAGGAGTAATATGGCTAAAAAACAATCAGGTCTTGGCAAGGGCTTGAATGCGCTGATGTTTGAAAATTCTGTTTCTGATAATACAGCGTCAAGCACCCTTTCCATAAATGAAATAATACCCAATAAGGACCAGCCGAGAAAAACCTTTGACGAGGGAGCCCTGCAAGAACTTGCAGACAGCATCAGTCAGCACGGTGTACTTCAGCCCTTGCTTGTAAGACCGCTTGCAAACGGAGGTTACCAGCTTGTTGCGGGCGAACGCCGCTGGCGCGCGTCAAGAATGGCGGGGCTGAAAGAGGTTCCGGTAGTAATAAAGGAGCTTACCGATATTGAAACCATGGAGATTGCCATTATCGAAAATCTCCAGCGTGAGGATTTAAACCCTATAGAAGAAGCCGAGGGGCTCCAGGCACTGATTGACCGTTGCGGCTTTACGCAGGAGGAGGTTGCGGTATCGGTCGGAAAATCAAGGCCTGCAATCGCAAATTCACTTCGCTTGCTCAAGCTGCCGCCGGAGGTGAGGTCTATGACTCGTGACGGCAGAATTTCAGCAGGTCACGCAAGGGCGCTTCTTGCCTTTGACGGCGAGGCCATGATTTGTGAGGTTGCAGCAAATATAATTAAAAACAATTTGACGGTTCGTGATGTCGAAAGGCTTTCGAAAATGGCGCGAAGACCTGCAAAATCACGCTCGGCATCAAAAAGGCGTGACAGCTTCTACGATGAGGTCGAGCTTTCACTTACCGAGGCGCTCGGCAGAAAAGTCAGGGTTTATAACGGCAGAGGAAAGGGCACACTTGAAATAGAGTTCTACTCTGCTGATGATTTAAAGGAAATCGCAAATAAGTTAGGCGATGATTAAAAAAACAATTAAGGAGAATAAAAATGCTGGATATTAAATTTGTAAGGGAAAATCCTGAAATTGTAAAAGAAAACATTAAAAAGAAATTTCAGGATAAAAAATTACCTATGGTCGATGAGGTAATTGCTCTTGATGAGCAAAGGCGCTCGGTTATGTCAAGAGCTGATGAGCTTCGTGCCAACAGAAACAAGCTTTCAAAGGAAATCGGAATGCTTATGTCACAGGGCAAGAAGGAAGAAGGAATGGTAATCAGAGAGCAGGTAAACGCACAGGCAAAGGAGCTTGAAGCGCTTGCCGCTAAAGAAAAAGAGCTTAACGAAAAGGTAACCGGCATTATGATGTCAATACCCAATATCATTGATGACAGCGTGCCTATAGGCAAGGATGACAGTGAAAATGTTGAGGTTCAGAAATACGGCGAGCCTTTCGTTCCCGATTATGAAATTCCGTATCATACAGACATTATGGAAAGCTTTGACGGCATTGATTTAGAGTCGGCAGGCAAGGTTGCCGGCAACGGCTTTTATTATCTTATGGGCGACATTGCAAGACTGCACAGCGCAGTTATCAGCTATGCCAGAGATTTTATGATTGACCGTGGCTTCACCTATGTGGTGCCGCCGTTTATGATAAGGTCAAATGTTGTAACAGGCGTTATGAGCTTTGAGGAAATGGACGCTATGATGTATAAAATTGAGGGCGAGGACCTGTACTTGATAGGTACATCGGAGCACTCAATGATTGGCAAATTCATTGATACAATTACACCGGAAAGCGAGTTGCCTAAAACGCTTACATCATATTCACCCTGCTTCAGAAAGGAAAAGGGCGCGCACGGAATAGAGGAGCGAGGAGTATATCGTATTCATCAGTTTGAAAAGCAGGAAATGGTTGTTGTATGTAAGCCCGAAGAATCAAAAATCTGGTTTGACAAGCTCTGGCAAAACACCGTTGATTTGTTTCGTTCGCTTGATATTCCCGTTCGCACGCTTGAATGTTGTTCAGGCGACCTTGCTGATTTAAAGGTTAAGTCGGTTGATGTTGAAGCTTGGTCCCCAAGACAGAAGAAATATTTTGAGGTAGGCTCCTGTTCAAATCTTACAGACGCGCAGGCAAGAAGGCTTAAAATAAGAGTTAAAGGCGAAAGCGGAAATTACCTTGCACATACCCTTAACAATACAGTTGTTGCACCGCCGAGAATGCTTATAGCGTTTCTTGAAAACAACCTACAGGCAGACGGCAGCGTTCTTATCCCCGAAGCGCTTCGTATGTATATGGGCGGAAAGGACAGGATAGTTCCTTCAAAATAAATGAAAGCAGCTATAATTTTAACAGGTGCAGCAGTCCTGATTTTATTCACTGCACCTGTTTTTTACAGGGTATTTAATTTCGGCAATACAGCAGGTATTATTTTCGGAGCTTTTATTATTTGCTTTGGTGTTTACCGTGACACACTGACAAACGAAGCGGGAAATGTTATTTTTTTTATGCTGATTCTTGTTTTGGTATTTTTGGTTTATGCGATGCGCAAAATTTATTGCGACGGCAAAACAAGCAAAGAAAAGGCTGATGTGATTATTGTGCTTGGCTGCCGCGTCAGGGGAGATGAGCCAAGCCTTGCTCTTTTAAAAAGAGCGGACAGCGCATATAAATTTATGCTCTTAAACCCTGAAAGCATTGCAGTATTAAGCGGAGGAAAGGGTAAAGATGAGCTGATAAGCGAGGCAGAATGTATGCGCCGTATTCTTTTAAGCAGGGGCATATCCGACAAGCGTCTTGTTCTTGAGGATAAATCAACCTCCACCGATGAAAATATTCGTTTTTCAAAAAAACTGCTTGAGGCTATGGGCAGGAATACTAATCGTATCGCCGTAGCAACATCTGAATATCATCAGAAAAGGGCGGGCATTATCTGTAAAAGATATAATATTGAAGCCCTGCCTCAAAGCTCACATACAAAACCGATACTGCTTCCATGCTTTCTGATGCGTGAAATTTTCGGCATTTTCAACGAATATATTAAATCCTTAAACCGATAAAAAACAAAGGAGGCAGCTGTGCCGCAGTGCCGTAATTCAATTAAATAACCCGTTGTGACAGCTTAAATTAAAAGTGTCACAGCGGGTTATTTTTAATCGCCTTTCGCAGAGGTGATTAATCGGTCATATCACGCTGCGCTAAGGTTAATGCAAAATTAGGTTTTTACACTATTCAAGATACAAGGTGATTTCACCGCTTTCAAGAGTTTTCTTTACATCAATTACTCTTTGATTTGACGAGCCGCGAAAAACAAGACTGATATCCTTTTGCTCCTCAATAAATCTGCCGTCAACAAGAACATCAATCAACGCCAGCATTTCGCCGCTTATTGCGGTGTGTGAGCGCGAGTCGGTCTTTCCCGTTATTTCCTCAAAGGTAAATCCCGTGTAGCACCATATATCTTTTTTTAAAAAACGCTCTTTAAACATAATAAGAAACGGCAAAAGTACCTTCTGATTTTCAGGCTCAAAGGGTTCGCCGCCCAAAATGGATAATCCGTTTATCCATTCAGGCTCGCAGGCAGCGAATATTTCATCCATTGTATTTTCGGTAAAAAGCTCTCCAAATCCGAAATCCCAAGTTTGAGCGTTAAAGCAGTTTTTGCAGTGATGCCTGCATCCCGAAACAAAAAGCGATGTTCTGACGCCCTCGCCGTTTGCGATATCGTTTTTCTTTATTTCTCCGTAATTCATATAAACCTCTATACAGAAACAGACTGCCAAAAGCGACAGTCTGTTGATTAATTTTCAATAAGGTGCATTGCACCGCCGGTCAACATTTCGGTGAAAGATTGTACTCCCACTGTGAAAAACACAAGCAGAACCCGCCGCCTATAGAGGGCGGGGAACATCTTTTGTTTAGTTATAAATGTAAAACTCTGTCTTTGATTTCCTGTGTTCTGCCCTGATTCCAGAATTGTGTGCCGATATAGCCGCAGGTGCGCCTTGCAACGTTCATTTTGTCTTGATCCTCATTACCGCATTTCGGGCATCTCCATATAAGCTTGCCGTCCTCGTTTTCAACAATTTGTATCTCACCGTCATATTCACAGCACTGGCAGAAATCGCTTTTTGTATTAAGCTCTGCATACATAATATTGTCATAAATATAACGCATTACCTGTAAAACAGCGGGGATGTTGTTTTGCATATTCGGGACCTCAACATAGGAAATAGCGCCGCCGGGAGAAAGAGCCTGAAATTCAGATTCAAACTTCAGCTTTGTGAAAGCGTCAATTTCCTCGCAAACATGAACATGATATGAGTTTGTGATATAGTTTTTATCCGTAACGCCTTTGATTTTGCCAAAGCGCTTTTGCAGGCATTTTGCAAATTTATAGGTTGTTGACTCAAGCGGAGTGCCGTAAATGCTGTAGTCAATATTTTCATCAGCCTTCCACCTTGCGCAGGCGTCATTCATATAGCGCATAACCTTAAGCGCAAACGGCTTGCCGGCGTCGTCGGTATGTGATTTGCCGGTCATATATTTAGTACATTCATAAAGACCTGCATAGCCGAGTGAAATTGTTGAATAGCCGTTAAAAAGAAGCTTGTCAATGGTTTCACCCTTTTTCAGACGGGCAAGTGCGCCATGCTGCCAGAGAATAGGCGCCGCATCGCTCTTTGTGCCTTTGAGTCTGTTGTGACGGCATTGAAGAGCCCTGTGGCAAAGGTCAAGGCGGTCATCAAAAATCTTCCAGAACTTTGTCATATCACCGCCGGACGAGCAGGCGATGTCAACAAGGTTGAGAGTAACAACACCCTGATTAAATCTGCCGTAATATTTATGCTTGCCTTCAACATAATTTTTTGCGTTTGCAACATTGCCCACGCCGTTTTCGGTAAATCTGTCAGGGGTAAGGAAGCTGCGGCAGCCCATACAGGTATATACATCGCCTTTAAGCTCAAGCATAACCTTTTCGCTGATATAATCCGGTACCATTCGTTTGGCAGTGCATTTTGCTGCAAGCTCGGTCAGCTCATAGTAAGGCGAGCCCTCGGTGATGTTATCCTCCTCAAGCACATAAATAAGCTTTGGAAAAGCAGGTGTAATCCAAACACCGCTTTCGTTTTTAACACCCTGTATCCTTTGCTTGAGCGTTTCCTCAATGATGAGGGCGAGGTCTTTTTTCTCCTGCTCGTTCTTTGCCTCGTTAAGATACATAAACACCGTTACAAACGGAGCCTGACCGTTGGTTGTAAGGAGCGTAACAACCTGGTACTGAATTGTCTGAACACCTCTTGAAACCTCCTCACGAAGGCGCTTTTCCGTAAGCTGTGTCATTTGTTCATCGGTCATTTTTATGTTAAGCTGTGTTGATTCTGCCTCAACCTCGCGGCGGATTTTTTCACGGCTTATCTGAACAAAGGGAGCAAGGTGCGCAAGTGAAATTGACTGACCGCCGTATTGGCTTGATGCGACCTGTGCGATAATCTGTGTTGCAATGTTGCAGGCAGTGGAAAATGAATGCGGCTTTTCAATCATGGTTTCACTGATAACGGTTCCGTTTTGAAGCATATCTTCAAGGTTCACAAGATCGCAGTTATGCATATGCTGTGCAAAATAATCAGCATCGTGAAAATGAATTAATCCCTGCTCGTGAGCGTCAACAATATCCTGCGGCAAAAGTATTCTTTTGGTAATATCCTTTGAAACCTCACCTGCCATATAATCACGCTGAACCGAATTGACGGTTGGATTTTTATTTGAATTTTCCTGCTTAACCTCTTCGTTATTACATTCAATCAGTGATAAAATCTGATTATCTGTTGTATTTGCTTTTCTGATAAGTGAACGGTTATAACGATATTTTACATAAAGTCTTGCAACCTCAAATGCACCCTGTGCCATAATCTGATTTTCAACAATATCCTGAATTTCCTCAACAGAATATGCACGGTTTGCCTTTGAGGTTTTAAATTCAACATACTCGGCAATTTCCTGAATCTGGCTTTGTGAAAGCTCCTCTTTTTTGCAGGCGGCGTTTGCCTTTGATACGGCAACTATGATTTTGTTCAGGTCAAAATCAACCTCTGCCCCGTTTCGTTTGATGATTTTCATAATTTTTACCTCTTAATATATTACAAAAAAGTTACAGCCTCGTAACTCGACTGGATTAATCATAACAAATTTAAAGAACAATGTCAATAGTATTTTTATAAAAAAACACAATATATTGTAGATTTAATTATTTACAACCACTAAAATATGTATATGTTGAAAAACAGACCGTTGTTTGTTTCACAGAAAAAACAATCAAATCCCCCTTGAATAAAGGAAACAAAAGGGTTACATTGTGTGAAACAAAACACCCGCTGTTCAATAAAACACAGCTTTACTGAACAGCGGGCGTATAAGCAATTATTTTTTATTTTCTTTTTTTAACGCCGGATGCAACAGCCATTGCGGCAAGCGCAGCGGCAGCCGCCGCGGCGGCAGTTACACTGAAGCCTGTTGCAGGAGATTTGGCGGAATTGTTTTTATTATTCGCTGTTTGGTCGGTATCTGTTTGATTGGTTGTTGCCGGTGTGGTTGTTGTGGTTGTTGACTCGCTTTCTTCGTCATCACTGCCGTAAATAAAATCCTGAAGGGCAACATCATAATAATAGCTTGAAAGCGCGATTAATGCTTCTTTTGTGGCATAACTATTATCTGAACCTTTATTTGTGAACACGCCTGTGCTGCTGCCTTCAAATGTGCAAAGGTCGGCGTAAATGCCGTTTACCAAATCAAAATATTCATCAAGCTCAAGCGAGCTGCTTTGATATGCGCTGTGCGCCATAAGCGCAAGGGCGGTTGAATCACAGTTGGGTGAAAGGTCGGTTATCGGGTTGCCGAGGTAGTCAACATCCGAATAATAATATCCGCCGTCTGTTTTATATGTATCAAGCACCTTTATCGCATCATCAAGTACAGCCTCATATTTATCCGATACAGCATATCCGTTAGCGACAGCGTCAATGAAATATGCGGTGTTATCGCAGGAAAAGCCCCAATAATCAGCGCCTTTGCCCATAGTATAATATTTATCAATATATGAATCGCATACCTGCTCAAGAAAGCTTTCGCCGTTTTCACAGTAAAGCGCAGCCTTTGTTATTAATCGGTAATAATTAGGAGAAGCCGGGTCTGCGGTGGGGTCCATAGCAAGAAAAGCACCTTCAATATTATAGCCGTAAAAATCCGTAGTATCCTCTCCCAATGCCTGCAAAGAGATTATAACGGCCGCGTAACCTTCAAGACTTTCGCCGTATGATGAAACAATTTTGCCGTTGTTTGCCTCAAGATTTTCTTTAACGCTTGCAACAAAATTGTCTTTAAATGATGACAAATCAACGCCCGACTCCGCAATTGACGCAAAGTCGACTGCATTGTTAACATCATATGTAACGCCGTTGCTTAAATAAGAAACCGCACCTTCAATTTGCGCATTGACGGTATCAATGCTTGGTTTTTCCGCCGCAAAAGCAGTGAGGCTTGTCATAAGCATTACTGCAAGCGACAGGATAAGAGATAAAGCTTTTTTCATATTAATTTCCATAGCCTTTCCGGATGCAAATAGTTTGTTAAAAATTATTCATACGCCTTATTGCATCCGTACAAGGCGTATAATGGAAATTTAACCATCTCAAAATTATGCCACAGGCAAATTTTGAGGGGTTCGTTTGCGAGTGCTCGCAGTGCGAGATAAAGCGAGCAAAAAGAACAGGCAGCGGTCAAAATGTTGAAGGGCAATACTTTGCCCGAACAAGATTTTGGGTACCGCAACCGGATAATGCAATCGACTTAGTGTGATTTTTCACACTAATTCCATAGCCTTTCCGGATGCAAATGTTTGTTGAAAATTATTCATACGCCTCATTGCATCCGTACAAGGCGTATAATTATGCTAACATGTGTATGAAAACACAATGCTGTCACCGTTTGATAGTATGTATTTGCCGCAGCTCTTGGAAGGCATGACCCCGTTTACGCTGTAAAGCCAGCCGCTCATATTGCCGCAGTCCTTTTCGTCAATATTATTAAAGCCCGCTACATATACTCCGTAGGCGCTGTTGGTTGCGTTTATAGTCACATTACACTGTGAGCAGGCATTTTTAACGGCGTCATATGCAGAGCTGCCGTTTTTAACAGATACTTTTTTGCTGCTGATTATATATCCGTCAGGGGGAACATAATCCTCGTGACCGGCTTTGAGCTTGTTCATATTTGAAAGGATTTTCGTACACTCAACGGTTACATAACAGCTTATGTATTTTGATGAAGTCGTGGTTGTCACGGCCGAGGTTTTTTGGGTGGTCCCTTTGGTCGTCGCGGCAGCGGATTTTTTTGATGTGGAAGAACTCGTTTTTTCTGTTGTATTGTTTTTCTTCGCGCTGCTTTTTTCCGATGAGGTGCTTGAGCCGTTGCTTTTATCGCCGGTTTTTTCGGTCAATGCCTCGGTATCGGTATCGGTATCGGCATCGGCGTCGGTGCTTTTTGCAGCAGACAAGCTTTCTTCGGTAACTGCGGCAGAGCTTTGCACTGTTATATTTGTTTCGGCGGCGCCGGTATTTGCTCCGTCAAGCGAACAGCCGGCAAGGCAAAAACACATAACAAGGCATAAAACCGATGATATAATTTTTTTCATAAAAAAATACCTCTGTTTTTGGGCAGAGGTATAGAGGGTAATATTAATCCTCAGCCCTCCGTTTGCCCAAGGGTGTTACAGAATTATTTTGTGCGGCAGGTCTCCCGGCTTATGATATAGTGCAGTGCACGCATAAATACGCCTTCTCAGTTTCCCAATGGCAAATGTATTTATTTCATCAATCACGGTAATGGCTGTTGCTTGAGCCTTTCACTCAATTCCCTTTTAATTTCAGTTTCCTGAAAACCGTCTTTATTAAAAATGTATATGGTTTAAATCAATTTATTTTAAATATATTATAACATTATAATAGTACAAGTCAAGCTTTTTTAATCAAAGCCTTTGCTCACCGGTTATATATATCTTCTTTCAAAACGCCGATATACGGCAGATTTCGGTAAAACTGATTATAGTCAAGACCGTAGCCGACAACAAAGGCATTGGGAACATCAACGCCCACATAATCGGCATAAATGTCAACCTCACGCCTTGCGGGCTTGTCAAGCAAGGTTACGACTGCTATGGAGTTAGGATTTCTCGGCAGCAGCATATCGTGAATATACTTGAGAGTTCTGCCGGTGTCAAGAATATCCTCAACAAGCAAAACATCAAAACCGGTCAAATCATTACTTATATCCTTTATTATTTTTATTTCCCCGCTTGTGGTTGTGCCTGTCCCATAGCTTGACGCCTGTATAAAATCAATATTACACGGCAGGTCAATATGTCTTGAAAGGTCGGTAAGAAAATAAACACAGCCCTTCAGCACACCCACAACCAAAAGCTTTTTGCCCATATAATCCTTTGTTATCTGCCCCCCGAGTTTTTCGGTTATCTCGGCAAGCTCGTCTTGTGTAACAAGAATTTTTTCTATATCCTTATTCATATAAGCTCCTCTTAAAATCCGCATTTTTGCAGCGCAGCAGCCGCTTGCTGAATTTTTAATCACATTCATAATAGAAATTATAGCATTGATTTGGTTTAAAGTAAAGAAAGAAAAATAAAAATGCTGCCCGAATAAATCGGACAGCATTTTTTATGCTTATTGATTTTAATTAAGCAAAAGTCTGAAGCAATTCAACAAGTGAAGAAATAACCTCATCAGTATCGCCCTGAAGCATACCGAGAACCTGATTAATTACATCAGAGATACTATCGCTTACGCTGTCACCGAGCAAGCCGACAATCAGTGAACTGATGTTCTGGAAATTGTCGCCCGCATTGACTGTATCAATGAGGTAACGAAGAACAGCAATAAGTGTTTCTGACGAATCGCCCTCAACATAGATTCTTGCACCGTAGGTTGCTGCCTGTGAAGCGCCGACTATTGTTGTGCCGTGGCTTGCAAGCTTCAGCCAATCAACATCGTTAAGCTTGATGCCAAGCTTGGTGTCTTTAATCTCTATTATGCCGAGGATACCGTTGACAAGTGAAATAATCGAATCTCCTGAAAGGAGAGGACTTAATGTCTTATCAAGGTTATAAACATCAAGTGTAAAGTTGCTTACGCCAATCTTTGCAAGTGTGCTGCCAAGGTCAAAGTCGAGCGAATCAAATACTGTGTTGAGAAGGTCGTTCAAATCAATAACAGGTCTGATTGCATCGGCAAGAGCAGAAATCGGTGTCAGCAGATTATCGATGATTTGGCAAAGACCGTCATTGCCAATGAATAATGCAAGGTTAGGAATTACCGCAGCGATTGTCTGAATAGGAGCATTGAGTATATCCTCAACCTTATCCCAGATAGGATTGATTATGTCAAGAAGAATTGCATCATATTCCTCGTTCATATCCTGTCTGTACTGATACTGCGTCTTAATGTTATACATTGAGAATGCTTCCATAAGAGGAACGATTGATGATGTATAACCGTTTGAGCCCGGGAGTTTTACGAGGTCAAACAAACCGAGGTAAGCATCGTTAAGAAGAACATCAAGCACGCCATATATCGGACGAAGAACAGCAACGAGTGCGTGGAAGAAGCTGTCTCTGTCGGTTACGCCCCACTTAAGGCTGTCTGCGTCAACATTCTTCCAAGAGCCTGCGGCAGATATAACTGCTGCTGCGCTCTCATAAGTCTGACCGTATTTCTCATTTACAAGAAGGCTTGCAACATTGCTTGTTGTAAAGTCAATGTCGGTCTGTGCAAGAAGCTCGGCAAGGTTAAGACTGTCACTGATATTAACGCCCTCAACCGCACCGTAAAGTCCTGTAGCAAGCTTGCTGACTATGCTGTCTGTAAAGAGATTTTCGGTAACTAAGCCGTTCAAATCAACAAGTCCGCCGATAAGACCGTCAAGCATCGGTGAAAGACTCTTCAGGAAATCAACATCCACCGTGCCGGGATAGCTGAATGAGTAAGAACCTGTCTTGTAGCTTGTGTAATCCCAGAATGCATTTGAAGGATCACTTGAAAGCAGATAGAAAACTGCCGCTACAAGCTGATCAGTGCTTGCTGTGCCGATTGTATTAAATACGGAGGCAATGATTGATTTAAGAGTATCATTTTTCTTAATAGCATCGATTGAGCAAATTAAGTTTTTAATGGTTGACGCATTGTCAATAAGAACATCTGCAACATAGCGAAGAACCGTTATGAGAACCTTGCCGCCGTCGATATTCTTAACCATCTTGCCGGTAATATACCTGCCGTTAAGGCCTGTTGCCTTACTGGTGTAGGTGGTTGGCGTTCCGAGGCTTGCAAGGAATGCCCAGTCAATATCCGGCAGGGTGATACCGGTATTCTTAAGCAGCTTATTGACAAGCGGGATAATCATATCCTGAATAGGCGCGCCCAAAAGATTTTCAATTATAGCGGCAACGCTTGCCGACGGGTTCTTACCGTCACTGAGAGTATATGATATCGGAGCAAGAAGATTTGTAACAAGCTGGATAAGTCCGTCAGCGTCAAGATACATTGCAACATTCGGAAGAAGATTAATTATTGTTGCAACGGGCTTTGCGCAAAGCTTGCTGATAAGCGAGGTGCTTGCTGTGCCGAGTATCGGATTAAGGATATCAATAATAAGGTTATCTTTTGCCTTTGCAACATCCTTTTGATACTGAGCATAGGTGCTTATACCTGAACACTGAAGAGCCTCAAGCAGAGGAATAATTGCACTGTTATAGCCGTTTGTGCCTACAAGCTTGAGATCGTCAAGGTCTTTGAGTGACTTTAAGTCAAGCTTGAGAGTTGATGATCTTGACCTGCTTGATGTGCTCGGATCTTCCCTGATGCTTACAGCGAATACTCCGTTCTTCATCGCATATGCAATGCGTGCGTTAAAGTGCTGGTCGCCGATATCAAATTCAAGGTTTGTTGTTGTTCTCTTAACCTCAAGGGAACAGATGATTTCATAAAGAGCGTCATCAATATGAAGCTCGCCTTCGTTAAGGAATACCGCAAGCAGGCTGTTGACAGGACGAAGTATAGCGGCGAGTGCGTTTATAAAGCCCTGCTGAGCCGCGCTTGAACCGTCCTTGAAGCCCCAGTTGATATTCTTAACCTTGCTCCAGCTTGACTGTGCCTTAATGGTTTTAGCGGCTGAAGTATAGGTTGAGCCGTAGCTCTTATCTGTAAGAAGCTTTGCAACATCCTTTGTTGAGGTTGCAATTCCAAGACCGTTAATTACCGACTTGATTGTCGGGTCAAGTCCGTCAAGTGCACCGTAAAGTGCGGTTGCTATTGTTGTAAGCAGACTGTTTGTATATAAATACTTATCAAGAACTCCGCCCAAATCATCGCCTACATCAAGGCCGAAGCTTGAGAGAAGCGGGAAGATGTTGGCAACAAGGGTTTCAAGTGAATCAACACCTTCGTTTGCCATAGCCGCTGTTATGCCTGCGGGATACTTGAAGCCTGTTGAAAGCTCCTGAAGATACTGAGCAAAGGTCCAGTAAGCCATTGTCGGACTGTCGGACGCTTCAAGAATCCTGTTTATGACTGCAAGCAAATCGCGCGGACTTATATCTGACAGAGCCGAAAGGTCAAGTCCTATTAAGTCTGAAGCTGTCTCAAGCAGAGACTGCAGCGCGGGTAAATTAAGAACAGTTTCAATTACATATTCAAGAATATACACAAGTGCGGCAGCAGGCGTTTTAGCCTTGCTAAGCTTATTCCAGTTAATCTGCATAAGCGTGATGTCGCTTGAAGCAAGATATGTGTTGATAATAGGAATGAGATTTGCACCTGAAAGCGGTAAGCTGTAATCGGCAATCAAGTTACCGGCACTGTCCTTATATGTTTTGCCTACCTTGAGGTTTACAAGCGCGTTGCTTGAATTTGTCTCTGTTTTAGAAATAAGATTGTCTGCAAGTTTCCTAACAGTTGCCGCGCCGGTCGGCGTGAGATTGCTGATGCCGGTATTATTATCGGTGTCGGTATCATTACCTGTATCGGTATCATTGTCGGTGTCGGTGTCGGCATCATTTTCGGCATATGCATCAAGGATATTTGCAAGGCCGTTAACCTCGTCAGCGAGAGGCTCAAGTACACCCTTGATAATCGAAGCGAGTGTTGCACCGTTCTTATCATCAAGAATACCTGCTATACCCTGAATCGATTTAATCAGCGTGGTTACGGGCTTGTCAAGCAAGGTGTTTATCCAGCTTGATACAGGTGTAAGAATTGCGATGAGCGTTTCATCGTAATATCCGGTAGCTTCCTTATCGGCAACAAGCGTATTATAGCTTGTAAGCGTGATACCGTTAGGCGTGCAAAGAGCACTGAGAACCGGGGTAATAACCGTATTATACCAGCCTGTGTCTATAAGAAGAACACCAATTACGGAGGTCAATGTTCTGAGAGAAGCGGAAAGCGCGTCATAAAAGGCGTCCTTATCACCCGCTTTGATGCCCCAGTCGATTGATACACTGTAATCACCGCGCGATGTGGTTTTTGCCATATTCTGCCAGCTGTTATATTTCACAATGGTTTTTGCAGCGTCATCGTAGTCGTCCGCAAGCCTGATGGCGGTTGCGTCAGGCGATATGATACCGTCAATAGCCTCAACAAGAAGATTGTATTGAGCCTTTGCGGAATCATCAAGCGCGTAAGTATCGTCGAAGTCTTCAAGCAGCTTAGCCGCAAGCTTTTCAACCAATGTATAGGTTTCAACTACAAGACCTGTTAATGAATCGTTGGTGTAAACCTTCTTTTCATCAACATTGTTGTTCTTGTCAGCCTTGTGGGTTTCAGAACCGGTGATGTAGTAGGTATATGAGTTGATAAGTCTTACGATTTCGTCCGCACTTTCTGCAAAGTCGTTACCGAGATAGTTGCTCAGGAAGGTAACAAGGCTTGCGAGAATATTGTCTGTCTTATCTAATGAGAAATCATTAAATGTTGAATCTGAAAGGAGAGAAGAAAGCAGTTTATCAAGGTTGTTGATAAGATCCGTTGCATTGCTTAAATCCTGATTTGTGTAAGTAGATGAATCAGCCTTCGGCGTTGTTGCCTTGCCGGGCGCGTACACCTTCGGCTTTGTAACGGCAGTGGTTGTTGTGCTGCCGGAACTGTCGGCAGCATCACTGTCAAAGTGATTTATGAGATTTTTAATTACCTCAATAAGCCGCGGGATGTTTGCGATAAGGAAATAAGCATTATCCTTTGAAAGTCCGGTGAAGCTGTTATTCTCATTGATGTTTTCATTATCAAATGTAAATGAATATTTATTGTCTCTTGTAATCTGGAATACGCTGTTGAGAACATCTGTGATAATACTTTGTTCTCCGAAGCCTCCGAGAGCGTTAAGTAATCCTGCTATAACGGGAACTTCGTTTGAAATTGCATTATCAGTTGAAATTACATTGTTGAGAAGGCTGATGATTGCGTTAAACCAGTCCTCAATAAATACTTCGGCAAAAACATCAAAGACAGCAATACTTCTGTCTGATTCGTCGCTTGAAGCATATTGCTTGAATGCTTCCAATGAAGAATTTTTAATGTGATTGTTGCTGTCGTAAAAGAGCTTGCCTTCATAGCAGTAGGTCCAGTTGTTTTCATCTATGCTGTATTTTTCGGCAGCCTGGTTTTCCATTATATCAAATAACTGAGGAACAGCAACAAAAAGGTTATTAAGACCGCTGCCTACAACATTACCGTCAGCATCATACTTCTTTTCATCTCTGTATGTCGGGTCTGCAACAAATGTATCAACGGCATCCGTAAAGAATACAGCCAGTTCCGTAACAACCTCTGCAAGTATCGCGCCGATAGTCTCCGGGTTATCCGAATCGCTGAACAGCTTGGTAAAGATTCCTTCAAGGTCGGAAATTTTTGCGTCACGAAGAGCAAGGTCGGCAATATAAATACCTGTAATGTAAGGAACATCAGATTCATATGTCATAGAGTATGAGAATACGGCGTCAGGATATTTTGCCATAAGCGCCGACAAATCCTTACTGGATTCTCCCATATAAGTGAATATTGCCTTTTTTTTGCCGCTGTCATCTCGTGTAAGCTCATTGCCGTCCTGGTCAACTACAGTGTAATGCTTAACATCGGCAGTATCAACATCTGCGGCAGCTGTCTGCTTTAGCTGGAGATCCAGATTTTCACTGGAGACATTCTCGTAAACAGGTACAGTACCGTTTGTGTAGTAGGTGTAGCTATAATCCTCGTCCTCCAACAGCCAGTGCATAAGCGCGGGGAGAAGCTCGTTAAGATCCCAGGCAAGCTGAGCAATACCGATGTATGAACCGGCTTCGACAGTCATATCACCGAAAATAGTGGAGGTGGAACGCACTTGCTCAAGGAGTTTGTTCCAAAAATCTCCTTTGGCATTTAAAAGAAGCGGTTCGATAAGCTCATCAACAAGAACCAACAATACGGGCAAAAGCTCAAAAACGGTGTTTACCAAATTGTCAACCAATCTTAACCATAAGTCGTCAAGAGCCGTTACGAGATCACAATTTGTTTCAATCAGCATATTTAAAAGGTCTTCAACGGTATTACCCATTACTTCCAGTTGAACGATTGAAAGTATTTTGTCGTTAAGCTTTGTGTTGAGAATTAACGCGCCCATTTCGTTTGCCAAATCATAGCTGTCATTCAAAACAGCAATCTGCTCGTCAGAGAGAACAGCAACCGTCGAATCGGTTATTTGCGAATCGAGATAGCCTTCCACATCGATTATGAAAGTCAGACCTGTCGCGCTGTCTTTAACGGAACCGTCCATTCCGGTCAAATCCGTAAACACTTTGGAATATGCATATTCGTCAGCCGCGGCAAAATAAGTGTTGATGGTATCGAAATCGGGGTCATTGCCATCAAGAATTATCGGAAGGCCGTCATCACCGAATTTCATAGTATTGCTGTCAATCATTTCATAGGATTTGGATGCCGAAGAGAAATTGGGGAACAACGCTGTAACAAGAGCCTTTTTATAATTCTCATATTTTGAATCCTTAATGTTCAGATGACCTAAAACCAATCTTAAATAGTCGGCGGTTGATGTCCCTTTAAGAATTTGGGGCAATGTTAAGGTAACAGGCGTTGTGCCGATTTTAACGGTGTATGTATCATTTGTGAAGAAGCCGTCAACATAATCCGTTCCGTAGTTAGTGCTCATGGCTGAGTGAGCGGCAATCTTGAGGTTTTTAAGCTCAAAATCGTTAAGAATGCTTACCTGCGAGCCGAAATCGCCTGTGGGGAGGCTTGCTTTAACGGCGGCAAAATATTCATCGGCATTATCAATAGCTCCCTCATTTAAGGCAATGCCTGCCAGAAGCTGAGGGTAATATTCATCGAAAAGGATTACGTCAAGAAAGCAATCAATCTCCTCATTATAGAGCTTTCCGTAGGCTTTTTCTAAATTATTACATCCCATGACCAGTGTAACAGCATCATCAAAAGTCATATTCATTTCAGTCAGAAGATCTGCCATATTTTCTTCAAGACCGTTTTGTATGAGCTCTGCACAGTTAGCCGGAGTGATATTCTGAAGATTCCAATCCCATTCCTCCACAGCGCCGGTAAAATCTACCATAAGCACGTCATTGCTCTGATAGGATACTTCATCGGTTGCCATCGTAATTAAATGGTATGCCTGATAAGCCTTGAGAAGACTTATGCCGCGACCGTAGAAATAGTAAATCAGCTTTGCTAAGCTGTCAATAGTGATGTCGCCCTCCGGGACATAATACTCGTCAGCCAGCTTTTGGTTAAATCTGGGATAAATGCCCTCAAAAATTGCATTGTCCTCATCGGTAATTTCAAAATCATAAGCCTCAAGAGAGCAAAGCGGAGCATTAAGATAGCTGACTTCCAAGTCGTCATCATAAAAGACTTTTGCATATTCAAGAATTTTATCTTCGGTTGCCGTTGCCAGCTGAGAAAGCGGCATAAGCTTGTCATACCAGTCGGAAAGAGTTTGCTTCTGCTCCGATGAAAGAGGATTTGTTATCCTGGAGCCGTCTGACAATTTGACTTTATCCTCTTTAAAGGTTGCACACAAATTAACCAGAGTGTAGTATGACATGGTTGCCGTTTTGACGGTTGAGCTTTCGGCAAGGCAGCCGTTCGGGCAATATGAAACGCCGTCAACAACCTTAAGCTGATCGTCGGTCCACTCTGTGTCACAGACGGAGCAATAATTGTCGGAAATTGAAGAAGCGTAATTTGCACAGCCGTCGGGGCAAAACGAATCGCCGTTTTTCTCCAGAAGCTGATCGTCGCTCCAATATTTACCGCATTCAGTACATAAATTGTCGGTATTAAGATAGTTGAACTTTTCGTAATCTGTTCCGGTATAATAAGTGTCAACAAATTCCGTTTGCTTAGAACCGAAAAGCTCCAGCAGCACCGGCTGAACCGCATAAAGAACATCTTTGATTGATGTCTCATCCGTAACGGTCATGCCAAGGCTGTCTTCGAGAAGTGACTTAATGCTGTTGTTTTCCAGCAGCACAGGCACAAGCTCATCAACAAGCTGATTCAAAGCAGCATACGCGCTTTCTGCGTCAGCGTCTGTTGACCAAATGCTCTTGTTATTTTCCTGCGCAAAGGCAGTAAAACCGATTGAGCACGAGGTAACAGCCATTACCGCAGCCAAAAACAGGCTGAGTAATTTTTTGCTCGTTTTCATATAAATCTCTCCTTTTCTTTAAATATGACTAAACGATATTGTGCTTGTGAAATACACAATGCGGATATGTAGTTAAAAACCGTTAATATGTTCACAATTTGTTCACAAATCAGCGATTTTTGGGCGCACTTAACCACACGCGTATAAACAAATACAATTAATTTATACCAAATTATAAACGCTAAGTCAATACCTTTTTGCAAAATTTTGAACAAATTGTTAATAAATTTGATTTTTGTTCCGAAAAATCAAATGAAGGATAAGTCCGAAACCGATTTAAATTTGACAGCAAAAAACGAAATAATAAATGCTTTGCACTGTAATGTATTATGACTTTACGGCAGGACTTAGTCTAAAGCACAGGCACTTAACGACCGCAAAGCCCTGATAAAAATATGAACATAAAGAAAATTATTTGTAAACATTCCGTAAATTTTTTGTCTTTTTAACTAAAAATTTTGCGCTTATTTTGGTAAATGTGACAAAAAATATTTTCAAGTTTCGGTATTATTGACTTTTTGATAAAAATATGTGATAATCAAGTCGTGTTTATAGAGCATTTTGCGCCCTTTTTTAAGACTTACGGTCGCTTTAAGCTGCAAATTCAGATTATCTGATGGGTCAGTACAGCTTAAATCGAATCCGCTTAAATCCGGGGGCAATTAATGGTCAAACATAAAAAAAGCTTTTTACAAAGCATTCCAATAAAATACCCGATTTTATCGGGAGAAAGGTAGAATTTTATGGAAACAACAAAAATAAAAAGGTTTTCCAAAAAGCTGCTTGCACTGTTCCTTGCAGTTGTCATGGCTATAACCTGCTTCGCGGGTGCGCTTTCGGCATTTGCTTCCGATACTGCCAAATATAGCGATGACGCCGTTGAATACAACGACCTTGCCTGGGCTGTTCTTTCGGATGAGCAGACTGCGACGGCTCTTTTGGACTATCTCGATTCAATCCTTGAGGAAGTCGGACCGACACTTTCAAAACCGATCGCCTCTGCTGTTAACGGTCTCGGCACAAGCGTTATTTCATATAACGCCGACACCAGAATAATCAGTATAAACGCTGTTGTTATAAGTGCTACCATCAAGGTTTATCTTAACAGCGTTGATGAGCTTATGGAAACTATTGAAAGTCTTGACGCAGCAATCGATGATCTTGGCAGTTATATCGGCGACGCCGGTAATATTCAGCTCGGCGCCACTTCCGGCATGAGAAGGAGCAATACCTCATCTGTTGACATTATAAAAGGTGTTCTCGGTATTCTCCAGCAGAACCTTGCCGATTATAACGGTAAGGATGTCATAGGAGAATTTCTTCGCGGCGGATTTGATCTCGGTACGGTCGGCAGCCTTGCAAGCCTTGATGTTTACGATATGCTTAAAGGTCTGTTCGGCTTCAGCGACACAAGCTATAAAAGCAATTTTGTTTACGAGATTGTTAAGGCGCTTCTTATGAACAATACCAACTGGTTCTCTACTGAGGAACAGCTCGCTTATAACGGCGGCGGTACATATGAAGCTGTTGATGAAAACGGCACCAAGTCAACAGTACCCGTTGCAGCAAAAACATTTGTATTTGACGAGGTTCTTCTTGAAAAGCTCAACACACAGTTCCTTCAAAAGATAAACGCCGAAATCACATACAATTCGTCAAGCGATCAAACAGAATCCTCAAAGACAAGATACAAGGCAATTAAAGAGTATGCCGCAGCCAACAGCGTTACCTTCAGAGCTGCTGCCGGAGAACTCGGCTACGATCAGGATTTGGTTTATACCGATGACGGTAATGTTTATCTGTTTGTATATGGCACAAATGACGACGGTTCGCTTGCGGACGATGCCGAAAAGATTTCTCTGAACAAGGAAGATTCTTTATTTGCCTTTGGTTATCAGGCGCTTGAAATTGCTTGGAAAACAGCATTAGAGCCTACACTCAACACTCTTCGCGTCAACTATGATGTTGACCGCGGTCACGGCACGAACTTTGACAACCATTATTATTATTGGGCAAAGGCAAACCTTAAAGACGGCTGGGATACAAGTGACCTTGAAACGATGTACTCGACGGCAAACATCAACGCATGGGCAAACAGTGTTTCCACGGAAACCGTAACTCAGTTTGCTACAGGCGAATGGGTTATCGGAAGCTACAGCACTGAAACCGCGGCTCTCGGAATTACAACAACAACCGATGCCAACGGCGATACAATCTATATTATTAATGATGGCAAGACAGGCGATAATGCCACACAGGTAACGCTTGCTCCTTCCGACGCCGAAGTCACTTCAACTACGGCTGACGGTGTAACAACCTATTCTATCACCTGCAGGCATCTTTATGAGGTGTACAGCGCAAGCAGTGCTGACGAGTTCCTCGGCTGGGTTAAGGAAAATTATGAGTTCGACCGCGGTCTTGTTGAAGGCTCAACAGGCGCTTGGTCTGACATTAACCCCAAAACATTATTTACAAAGCTTCGTTACAGCCCGCTTGCCGATTACGGCTTTAATATGACAACCGGTCCTATTAACCTTTACTTTATGCAGACCGGCACAAAGAACCTTTCAGCTTTCTTTGATTCATTTACCGAAAATTACGATACTCTTGTCGGCGGTATAAATGACGCTCTTGTTGCAGCGGTTAAGGATATATTCATCGACAGAAGCGTCAGAACAAATGTTTACGGCGGCGAAAATGCTGCCGCTTATCCGACACTTAAAACAACTCTTTCTCAGGGCATTGCAACAGACACCACAGTTTCGTCTGACGATATTTCCGGTATCGTTTCGACATTTGTCAGCAACGCTACACAGGTTATTCAATATACGGCAGACGCTATTGACAGCAATATTCTCAAGGCGTTCTATGACAGCAACGGCACTTCGGCTGTTCTCAGCGAGTCAAATATTGAAAGTGCAATGATGCCTCTCATTATTGCTTGTGTAAGCAGAATTCAGCTTAACGGCTACAAGCTTTCCGAATGTATCCATCCTGAAGATTTCGATGGCTGCAAGGATATTGAAGCTCTTATGTTTGTTGCATTAAGAGAATACTTATCTTATATTCTCCCCGACAATGATTATGACAAGCTCGCTACTGTAGCGGATGACGGCACAATCACCGCAACACTTGAGGGAACAATTCTTCCTATGGCGCGTGATGCTGTTTCATATGTAATGCAGGGCTATGTTCCCGTAGCCGACAAGGACGGCAACGCTTGGGATGTATATGAAGACGGCGGCTTGGACAGCGCGGGAAATCTTAAGAACACCTCAACAATCTTTGATCTTCTTAACTCCGTAGTTGCTTATTACGGCGGTGAATATACTTATACAAATTCAAGCACAACAACACCGAGAAGCGTTGGTGCTATGGGTGTTGGCGCTCTCATCGGCCTTTGCGGCTCAACCGACGGCAGGAGCACAATAACAACAGATGTTTCCATTTGGGAAAATATTGACGCTGTTGCAAATAAGCTTTTACCTGTACTCGGCGAGCTTCAGGGCAACGGTTCCGGCAATTTCAGTTCAGAGCAGCTTATCTGGAATGATCTTGTTGAAAACCTTGTTGAAATCGGTAATATACAAAGCAGCAAGGGCGGCGCGTCAAGGCTCCTTGAAGAATTGCTTACAATTATTTCTGCCGCTCCTATTCAGAGCACGGCTGTTATCAATACAGTTTATGATTTGGCAGCAGATCTTGTTAACGGTCTTTTCGGCGCCCGCTATGACGGTCAGGGCTGGTCAACGGTTATTCCCGCAAGAACTTCGGAGCACCCGTTTGACGACCTTCTTCAGGTAGCAACAGTTGCAGGTACAGATGGAAGCAATGTAGGCGCTATTCAAAAAGCGATATGTAACTTTGTTGAGTTTGCCGGCTTTGGCACAAGCGGTGTTTCAACATATCCCGATTCCATCATCAGGGGTCTGATGTTTGCTCTTCAGGCGGTTCAGAGCTTTGTTCCGAGCATTGTTCAAAATATCGGCTCACATACTCTCGGTATGGCAAGTGCTCAGTATACCGACACTACGGCAACCGCATCCTCAGGCGGTACGGCAGAAAGCACAATCAGCTTCACAAATACCTCTGTCGGTGTTAATAACGCCTATGTTGACAGCATTAATGATAAGGTTACACCGCTCAGCCGTTACTATATGAGGATAATTTCGACTGATGCTGTAAGCCCCCAGGGAGGAACATGTAAAGTTGAAGGCAGTAATTCATCTTATCTTATCGCTCCCGGTGAAACGGTTACTCTTTCAACCTCATCGACGCTTACAGGCACCACATCATCTGTAAAAGCGACTATCACTTATGAAATTTGCGATGCTGACGGCAATGTACTTGCAGACAGCTCCGACAATAAGCTTACCGGTATCAAGGCATATTGCTATCAGTTCCTTACAAGTGAAAAGGGCTGGGCAGATGTTGTTTATAACCGAACCGCTACGGCAGGTGAGGAAACCTATATGAACACGGGACTTGAGATTAGTTACGAACGAAGCGGACTTTCAGTTGTAGGACCGAGTAAATCCAAAGAAGTGGACGGTTACAAATCATATTCATCATCGGAATTCCGTAATATGTTCCTTAACTATCCGGAATATTTCGTTATAACAACGAGCAATCTTGCAGCAATTCAAAACTATGCAATCCGTGTAGTTGCCTATAATGAAAGATCGGTAGACGGCTTCTATTGCTATGACAAAAAAGATGTTTATGACGATAATGCAGCTGCAACCGTAACAGTCGGCACCACTAACGCAATTCCTATTTTTGATAAGGAAACCGGCGCTCTCATTAAAAACGGCGAGCTTGATATCCTCGTTTATAAAACCGCTGATGACGGCACTAAAACATATTATGATACAACCGGCGCGGCTATTTCCGCAACAAAGGAAGCTGACGCATGGCAGCGAAACGGCACATCCGGCGGTTCAGGCTATTCTGTCAGCGATGCGGCTAATATAGTAAGCAACCTTGCAGACTATAAGGTAACTACGAGACCCCATGTTGCCTATACTCTTGCTGAGGCCAAGGCGGCAGGCATCATTAAGGCTTATCACTTTAATGAAGCAGGCGTTTGCGAATATGTTTATATTCAGCCCGGCAGCGGCGACTATGCATATGACAACGTATTGTCTCAGATTTCTCTGCGCGGACCTGTTGACGGTATTTACCTCAATCAGGGCAAGATGACAATCAGCGGCGGTGGAACGGTCAACAGCCAAAAGTCAAAATACACCACTGATCTCTTTGTTTATGACGGCGAGACATCTATTGCCGCAGGCGAATATGATGTAAACCTTTGTGCTTATAACTCAACTACATCGGGCTTTTTTGATAACGGCTCCTGTACTCTTGTTGTAGGCGACGACAGCCAGGCTGAAGCGCTTACCGAGAACTTTAAGAGCATTGCATCCACATTGAATCAGTATGATACAAGCGACTTTACCGATGAAAACATTGTTTCAACAGTTGAGGAAAAGCTTTATGATGCTCTTTCGGTTGTGGCGGCTCCGGTTACTCCCACAAGCGCGCTTGAGCTTTCCGACGAAACGGAGTTTGTTGCTTCTACCGAAACGGTAACAACCGAATACGGCGACATAGCTTATGTTCCGTACACAAGTGATAATGAGAATACACGTCCTTCGGTTGCCGACGGCAACACGACCTACCAAATGCCGATAACGGTTTACGCTGACGCTTACTACAGAGAAGATGACGGCGTATGGTGCTTTGATGAAAATTGCACAATGCCAATCTACTCACCTGTTCCTCTTACAGCCGATGATGTAACTGACGGCAAAGACCCGGCAGGCGTAGCGGTTATTGAGGGTACCGGCGACGACGCAGGCACATATTATTTGAGAAATACTCCTGTGTATGACATGGTTTGGGACGAAGGTACAGCGGACATATCACCGTATCAGAAATACAAGCTTGACGAAAACGGCAACAAGATTCAATCCTCTTACGAGAGCGGCGGCAGGACCTATTATCTCTATTCGCAGGTAACCTATGTATATCGTAACGCGTCAGGCGTAAAGGTTAACTCCGACTTTGACTGGTACTGCAAGTTCCCCGCAACCGGATACAAGTGTAAGACAGACCCGGATACCGGCAGCACGGTCAATTACCGCGGTGCTTATACCGAAAAGAACGATCTTCTTACCTATTGGAATATTCAGCTTCTTGCAGCTATTGACAACACAATAGCAGCTCAGCTTGTACTAAACGTTTCAACTGTTCGTAACGGAATGAATAATAACAACTTTGATGTTGTTACATACAACAAGATGGTTGAGCTTGCAAAGAAAGCGGAGAATAATTATTCATTCACATTCAACTATGTTAAAGACGGTGTAACCTATACCGCCGAGAATGTAAGCTTCAGTGATTTCACAAGCAAGTATGTAAACAAGAGCACCTTATATGTTGACGACAGTAATTTGGTTATTCCGGGCTTATCTCTTGACAGTAAAGGCGACCTTCAATTTGATTTTGACACTATTACAATCAATTCATCGCTTTCGTCGGTTCAGGTTAAGGAATATGTAAGGCTGTTTGAGATATATATGGGCGCTGTGGTTGAGCGTGGCTATAACGGCGTTCAGCTTGAGAAGGAAATTGTTTGCGCTACAGGCAATGCATATAATACTATGACTGCCGTTGCAGCTACAGATACTTCCGCTGCCACGGTTCAGACAACTGCCGAAGCTGTTGATTACGGTACGATTGATGAAAACGGTTATATCGTTAATGATATTTATACCGAGGAGTCTTGGACAAATTACATCAACGCTCTGGCTGATGCTGTTGCTATGGCTACCGAAGCCAATACAACCTACACCTATGTAAAATCGGGTATTTATAAGCCGTCAGATCAGGAGAAATATACCTGCCAGGTAACAGATTGCTACAGAGCGGATACTGCTCTTCAGGTTGCGGAGATTGCTCTTGCAATCGCCGAGGAAGAGCCGGCGGCTGAAGGCTACAATGTAACAGGCTCGCTTGTTATTGCAACAACAAGTGCAGGTGCAACGAAGGACTGCGCGGTTAACGGCACTTATAATATCGCAGTCTATGACGAGTCAGGCACCGAGGTTGCTAACGAAGACTTTGTTATGTCTTCCGACAACAACACATTCACATTAACGCTTGCTCCGGGTACTTACACCGCAACAATTTCATCTGAGTATGCAATGACCCGCGATGATATCACAATTATCGTTACGAATTCTGATATCACATACGGATCAATTCCGATTATTGCTTGTGATTTCAAAACGGATAGAACCATTAATATTAATGATGTTACTCAGGTTTACCAACAGGCAGTAGGCAATAAAGATTCGCGGTTTGATCTTAACGGCGATGGCAATGTTAATGTAGCAGATGCTGTTATAGTTTATGCTTGCTCAGTTCAAACTTCAATGGATCCGATTACCATTCAGAATTAAAAGGATTTATTAAAATTTAACATTCTGCAATAAAAAATTGCAACAATATAATACGGCATCGGGGCATTTGGGGGCGCTTCGCGCCCCTGATCCCGACGCTATTGCCTGATTTGATTTAAATTTTTTTAATTTTTTTCAAATTTACTCTTGATTTTTTCTTCTGAATATGTTATTCTGTAGAAGGATGATAAAGATATTTATTTTCCCGGGGCGGCCTTGGGCTTTTCCTCAACCAAGGTATATTAAAAGGTAGATTAAAGGTAGAGCCTTGTAAAAGCTCTTTCCGTTACGCCGCCTGCAAGGTAAAGGTAGATTGCAGGCATGGAGGCTGCCCTTTCCAAATATTAATGCATGCCAAGATTTTTAATCTGCAATATCTTTATTACTCACTTAAGGTTCGGGCTCTTGCGGGTTCTGAACCTTTTGGTTTTTTCATATTAATTAAGGGGGCACAGAATGAAAAATGTTATTTTAAAAACATATGCCAAAGCAATACTGCTTGTATTGCCCGCGGTATTTGCCGCGCTTATTATGTTTATCTGTTCTCCTCAAACCGTCAAAGCACAGAGCGGTACCCTCGGTGACGAGGTACCATATGTTTATTTCACCTATCAAAGGGCGGATGACGAAACGCTTATCGACGGCAATAATTTACAGGCGGGCACTTACAATGTCAGCATACATTTAACCGATTTGACCTCAATTTCCGTATTTGAGGTTACCGCGTCTTATGATACACAGCTTTCGAGTGTGGCTTCTTCACCCGCAAGCCTGATATCCGAAACGCGGTCAGATATGGAGTCAATGGGTTATCTGTTATCTGACGGTAATATTGTTTTCGGCTTTGTCTCAACCAATGCCGATTGCAGTGCCCTGCCGGATGACGCGGTCATTGCAAGCTTTGAAATGACCTTTACGCAGGCGTGTAATGCAAACGATATAATTGATGTTTCAATCAATCCTAATCTGACATTCGCGCAGGTTGACTATAATGACGGTTATGATGATGAATATTCGTTGACGAAAAACGATGAAAAAGACTCGACCTATGTAGGTACCCTTTCAATTATGACATGCGATGTGGCTCCGGCTTCTGAAGGCTACAATGTAACAGGCTCGCTTGTTATTGCAACAACAAGCGCAGGTGCAACGAAGGACTGCGCGGTTAACGGCACTTATAACATCACTGTCTATGACGAGTCAGGCGCCGAGGTTGCCAACAAAGACTTTGTTATGTCTTCCGACAGCAACACATTCACATTAACGCTTGCTCCGGGTACTTACACCGCGACAATTTCATCTGAGTATGCAATGACCCGCGATGATATCACAATTATCGTTACGAATTCTGATATCACATACGGATCAATTCCGATTATTGCTTGTGATTTCAAAACGGATAGAACCATTAATATTAATGATGTTACTCAGGTTTACCAACAGGCAGTAGGCAATAAAGATTCGCGGTTTGATCTTAACGGCGATGGCAATGTTAATGTAGCAGATGCTGTTATAGTTTATGCTTGCTCAGTTCAAACTTCAATGGATCCGATTACCATTCAGTAATTGACTTGAGGGACTGATTTATACTCGGTTAACGAATTATTTTAAAATAAAAATGTTTAATATATGTAGGTACCTTTTCGATTATGGTATGCGGCGCGGCTTCCGCGTTTGGTTACAGCGTCATCGCGCGGCGTTTGGCGCAGTGTATTATTTATGGTTATATCTTTATGGTTATATCATCTTCAGTAAGGGTATTAATTACTACATAAAACAAAGAAAGGTAGAAACTAAATGAGAAAAACATTTAGAAGAACTTTAGCCTGCCTTCTTGCTGTTTTGATGGTTGCATTTTCTATGCCGTTTTCTGCTTTAGCAGCAACTGATGAATATAGCAGAAAATGGTGGACGGAGGACAACCTTGAAGCAACGGAACATCAAGGATCATTGTGTGAGAATAATTTCCCTTATTACACTGTTTCCTTAGATAGTGAGCCCGATTATATCGGCGCTAACAGCTCAGACTGGGATTTTGGCTGGGAGTTCGCGTATAATGAATGGGGTGGTCCTGATGAGTATGATGCTCGAGATACTTACAAACCGATGTTATCCATTATTGTAAGTAACCAAGGTACCGCTACAGACGGCACCTTTGAAAACAGCAAAGGCGTTACAAAAGCAAATTACGACAACGCTGTTTATAATGAGTATTATGGCGCATCAACTAGTTTGGATTATCAAACAGTCAAGGATGCCGGAAATATCCTCAACCCGGCTCAGCTTAAGGCCGGTCAGCGCATAGCTGTAACATTTGAGTGGGGCGGCTTTGACTTGTTTCACAGTGGACAGATTCAGGCAGTATATGATACAGAGTATCTTGCTTCTGCTAAATATGCCTCTAAACCTAACGCAACGAATGGTGATACATGGAAAACGTATGATACAGAGACCGGTGGAAGTTTGAAAACTGCTTCAGACTATTATGGTACTACTGTTGCAAACGGTAGTATTAATATTAATACTACAAGCGGTCACCTATACATCGCCACGATCAGCTCCACTGCTACCGCAGGTAGTAAAATACCGGTTTTCACCGGCACCGGTTTAAATGACGAAACTGGCAGTCGTGGTTTTGGTGATTTTGGTTGCACTTGGTCAACAATGAGCTTTGAGGTTTTGCAGGATTGTGATCTCTCAGATGTATTACAAATAGATACTGACTCAACACAATCTTTTTGTGATTATTGGGAAGAAACTATTGCAGAGCCTTTCAGAACGGCATTGTCTGATCAAACTTCATACCTGTATTATCAAGGAATTTCTGCTTATACCGCACTCAACTGGGTTGGTTATGAAGCCGCTGATGTAGAAACTCACACTCACACCTATGGCGATGTAGCATATACTTTGTCGGATGACGGTTCAACAATGACTGCTACGGCAACATGCACAGGCTGTGAAGACGGTACTGACGGTCATACAATTACAGAGACTGTGGCAGCTACCAAGACGGTAGACACTGCTACCTGCGGTGCAGCCGGCACAGCAACATATGAAGCAACCTTTGTAACCGAAGGCCTCGCAGGCACAGGAACGGTAGAAGTTGCTTCTGCCGCAACAGGCAATCATGAATCATGGACTAAGTCTGAAGCGCTGAGCGTAGCTGCTACCTGCACAACGGCAGGCAAGACAGTATATGTTTGCGATGTGTGCGGTGAAGAGCTTACTGCATACGAAGAAACAGTAGAGGCAACCGGCCACACGCCGGATTATGCTAACGCAACCTACGCTTGGAACGCTGGTCACACAGAATACACAGCTACCGTACCTTGTGCGGCGGGCGATGAAGCTGCTGTCGAAACAGTTAAGGCTACAGTAACAACCGAAACAACGGCTGCTCAAAATTGCCAGGATAACGCTGAAACAGTGTATACGGCAACATTTGAAAATGAAGCTCTTACAGGCGCAACATATACAGAGGAAGGCGCTGCAGGCGATCATGACTACTCTGTAGCAAGTGACAGTCTTGCAACTGCTGCAACTTGTCAGGCTGCTGCAACATACTATGCTAAATGCTCAGTTTGCGGTGAAGTTTCCGACAGTGTAACAATCTCTGTTGGCGATCCTGTTTCTCACAGCTACACCAAGCTTGTAAGCGAGCAGGTTGACGCTACTGTTGACGCTGCAGGTAAAACAGCTGTTTACGAATGTGAATACGGCTGCGGCAGCACAACAGGCGGCGAGGAAATCGCACAGCTTGAGCACTATGTAATCACAGCCACTGCTGAAAACGGTACAGCTGCCGTAAACGGCAAGGATACTGCTAATGTTGCTCCTAACGGTAATGTAACACTTACCGCCGCAGCCGCTGAAGAAGGCTACGAGTTTGTTGCTTGGACCTTGAACGGCAAGACCGTCGGCACAAGCGAAACATTAACAACAAAGGCTATTGCCGATGCTGATTATGTTGCAGTTTATGCAAAGGCTGTAACAGGCTTCACAGTTGTATTTACAGATAAGTACGGTAATGTTTACAGCACACAGACAGTAACGGACGGTGCTTCACTTGTTCTTCCTGATGATCCTGCTCTCGCAGGCTTCACATTCACAGGCTGGACAATTGACGGCGAAGCAGTTGACGCTGATTCTGTTAAGGCACTTACCGCAAGCGCTACCGTTATGGCTACATTTGAGCAGGCTGCTGCTGACAAATACACAGTAACAGTTGAAAACGGTACCATTGAATATACAGACGGTGCATCGACAGCCGAGTACGATTACAACACTCTTGTAACCGTTAATGCTCCGGAAGGCTCTGTAAACGGTACCTGGACCGTAAACGGCGCTGCTGTCGGCTATGGCACATCATATTCATTCCGTGTAGGTTCAGACATCACTCTGACATATACTGAGGATGAATCAGTTGCCGCTAAGCCGGTAGTTGCTAAGGTTTCGGTTGACCGTGACGGTACATCAGCTAACCTTGCATTCCTCGCTACCCGTACAACTCCTGACGGTTATTCTTATGTAAACGCAGGCTTTGTATATGGTAAGAACCTGACTGACGCCGACCTTGATCTTAACAATGTAGGCGAGTACGGCTCAAATGATAACTCAGGTAAAGTAAAGGTTATTTACTGCTCAACAACAGCAGAACAGTTCAGACTTACATACAGCATCTCTGCTATGGATACTGTTGCTACTGCTAAGGCATTCCTTGCTTACACTGACGCTGATGGCGAGACATATGTAATCTATGCTGATATGCAGGCATTTGATTATACAACTAATGCTGAAGTCTAATTTGATTCGGAGGACTGAATAATGAAAGAATTATACACAAAACCTGAATCAAAGATTGATGAGTTTAGCGTTGCCGATGTAATTACAACTTCAATTATTGAAGAATTGAACGGCGAAGGCGACTAATCAAAAATCAATTTTGATTCAGCAAAAAACGGGAGGCGGCAGAAATGCCGCCTCTTTTTCTGCGCCGTTGTACAATCAGGGACTGTCCCCGAATAGCGGATTGATGTTTGATAAAAGACATATATTACAAAAACTGTCTTATATTAACTGCGAGCCTGTCCTCAATCTCAACAAGTCTTTTTGTGATATCCTTTGAGCTGCTGTCAGCGCTTTTATACTGGTTAAGATATTTTGACAGCGATTTAACGCCCATATTGCAGCCGTCAGTAATTAAATCGGCGGCGGTATTGTCGTTACCGTCAAACGCCATTTTCATATTTGTTTTGATTTTGCTCATACTCTGTGCCATAGGGTTCGGGTTCTTGCCCTCGTCATTATGCTCGTTTAAAAGCCCAAGTATTTCATCCTTTAATTTTTCGTGCTGGTTTTTGCTGTCGTGCAAAAGCCCCCTGAAATCATTGCTTTTAACATCATCAATAACATCGTCAATCGCTGAAATGCCCATTTTTATCCCCGCGTCACATTCCTTTAAAAGCTTAACCGTGTCACCGTCAGCGCCGTTTTTATCCTGCATAATTTGCCTCCTTTATTTTGATATTATTGTTTTTCCCCTCGGTCGTTAATTTATGAAAAATTTTATTTGTCTATTTTTCACAAATTACAGCCGAATTTTTTTATACCCTGTTTTATTGAAAAAAAGCTTACACTAATGTAAAATAATATTAAGAAAATAAAAATCCGTTATACGCCTTGCCGGGCTGCAGCAAGTCGTATAGATGATTTTTAATAAACTGTTTGCAGCCGGAAAGGAGGCTATGGAAATTATGGATAAACCTATTTACACAATAACATCAGGCAGAGACGAGCGAGTATTTATCCACGCAATGCCGGGTCATTTTATTTCCTCGTCGTCGCATCTTAATTACTATGTAGGCACATCTGACATTAAACACAACCACAATGTTTCGGTTGATGCCGCAATGCTTATGGCGCAGTATTATGTTGAGCGAAATATAAGCGTTAATTCCGTTTTATGCCTTTATGAAACGCAGGCGCTCGGCGCTTATCTTGCCCACGAGCTGGCAAGACCGAATATGTTTAACCCGAATCCCGACACAGTTTATGTCCTCGGTCCCGAATATGACGCTTCAGGCAACATAATCTTTCGTGACAATCTTAAAAAGCTTATTAATGAAAAAAATGTTGTTGTTCTGATTTCCTGCATAACAAGCGGAAAAACTGTTCAGCGTGCGATGGAAAGCGTTGCGTATTACGGCGGAAATGTTGTTGGCGTGACATCTATTTTTTCAGCCGCGAAAAGCATTAACGGTATTGAGATAAATACTATTTTCAGCGCCGATGACCTGCCCGGCTACGAAACATATTCGCCGCATGACTGCCCGTTTTGCAAGGCAGGCGTTAATGTTGACGCCATAGCAAACGGCTACGGCTACTCATTACTGTAAGCCGGCACTTGACAAAAAATTTAATTTTGATATAATAGTATCACAATTTAATAGTACCCAAATAAAAACTATGAAGCAGAAAAAGACCTTATAATTAAGTTTCAGAGAGTTGACGCACGGTGCAAGTCAATACAGGTTATATGGTGCATAGCTCTCTGTGAAGTTGCTGTTCTGAACAGAAATTAATAGGTTCAGCCGTGTTGCCGCGTTAAAAGCAAAGGCATTGTCAGATGCTAAAGGGCAGTTTTAACTGCTGAAATAGGGTGGTACCGTGTAATAAAATTACACCCCTATACATTGACTGTATAGGGGTTTATTTTTTTCTCCCGTACAAATTTGAAAGGAAAATCACTATGAAAAACGGCTATCAAAAATATGTCGGCTTCAAGCCGATAAACATCAAGGACCGCACCTGGCCCGACAATCAAATCACAAAGGCGCCAATCTGGTGCTCGGTTGATATGCGTGACGGAAATCAGTCAATCGTTGACCCGATGAATCTACAGGAAAAGCTTGAATTTTTCCAAACCCTTATCGAGGTAGGCTTTAAGGAGATTGAGGTCGGCTTTCCGTCGGCGTCCGATACCGACTATGAAATTTTAAGAACTCTTATCGAGGGCGGATACATCCCCGACGATGTTACCATTCAGGTGCTTGTTCAGGCAAGGGAGCATCTTATTAAAAAAACCTTTAAGGCTATTGAGGGCGCAAAAAATGTTATCGTGCATTTTTACAATTCAACATCAACTCTTCAGCGCAAGGTCGTGTTTAAAACCGATATGCAGGGCGTTATTGATATCGCAATCAGCGGCGCAAGGCTTATATATGATTTGACGCAGGAGCAAAAAAAGGCTCATCCCGAAATGAATATCCGTTTTGAATATTCGCCTGAATCATTCTCACAGACAGAGGTTGACAATTCAGTTGAAATTTGCCGTCAGGTTATGGAGGCACTGCATATCACAAAGGATAATCCGATAATCCTTAATCTGCCGAATACGGTCGAATGCGCGTCGCCTAATTATTATGCCGACCAGATTGAATATTTCTGCCGCCATTTGCCAAACAGGGATGCCGCAATTATTTCGCTTCATCCTCACAATGACCGAGGCGAGGGCGTTGCCGCAACCGAGCTTGGCTTAATGGCAGGCGCTGACAGGGTTGAGGGCACCTTGTTCGGCAACGGCGAAAGAACGGGCAATGTTGATGTTGTTACACTTGCTATGAATATGTGGACGCAGGGCATTGACCCGAAGCTTGATTTCCACGAAATCAACAAGGTTAAAGAGGTTTATGAGCGCTGCACAAAAATGCAGGTTCCGCCGCGCTGGCCTTATGCGGGTGAGCTTGTTTTTACTGCGTTTTCAGGCTCACATCAGGATGCCATCAACAAGGGCAAAATCTATATGGATGAAAGCGGCACCGATTTGTGGGAGGTTCCTTATCTGCCTATTGACCCTGCCGATGTCGGCAGAGAGTATGAGCCGATTATACGCATTAACTCGCAGTCGGGCAAGGGCGGCACGGCATATATTCTTGCAAACAACTACGGCATTAAAATGCCTAAAGCAATGCACCCGGAGTTCGGCGCAGTTGTTCAAAAGGCTTGTGACGAAAAAGGCAAGGAAATTTCACCTGAGGAGGTATTCGCTCTTTTCCAAAACGAATACAGGAATGTGTGCGGACCTTACAGGCTTGTTAATTATAAAATAAGCGAAGAAAAAAATGAAAATGACTATTTAACAACGGTTCATTTCAGCGGCGAAATTAAGTATAAGGACGATGCGCCGGTTATGATTGAGGGCAGCGGCTCGGGACCTATAGGCGCATTCTTCTCGGCGATTAGGGCAGTAGGCATAACGGATTACGAGTTTGTTGATTACAGCGAGCACGCTATTTCGGTGGGCAGTGATTCAAAAGCAATCAGTTATATTCATCTTAAAAATCCGCAGGGCAGGGATGTGTTCGGTATAGGCGTGAGCCACAACATCAGCTATGCGTCAATGAAGGGAATTATATGCGCGGTTAATCGTGACCAGGATGATACAATGCGTGACGATACAATGCCGGGGATTTTTGATGTTTGTTAGGAGGATAATTTGTGGAAAAGGTGACTGCTATATTAAGTATTTCGGTAATAATTGTAGGAATAGTATTGTTGGTTACTTTCGCGAATCTGATTAGGATAATTAATAATAACAGAGATGAACGGCTGGAAAATGTTGCTGATAAAATTAATAAGAATACAGCGGCAGCAGCCGTGTTATTGATAGTTGAATCAGCATTGAATATAACTTTTGCCTTTTGTATGAGATTAAGATAATTAACAGCAAATATTTTATGATAATGTACAATCAGGGACTGTCCCCGGTTGTACAGGGAGGATACTATGAGAAATTATAAAATTACAGTACTTAAGGGTGACGGAATAGGACCTGAAATTGTTGATGAATGTATTAAGGTACTTGATAAAGCAGGTGAAAAATTCGGCTTCAAGCTTGATTATAACTATCAGCTTTTAGGCGGTGCGGCAATTGACAAGACAGGTGTGCCCTTCCCGAAAGAAACAGAGCTTGCCTGCAAGGCGTCTGACGCTGTGCTTTTAGGTGCTGTCGGCGGTCCTAAGTGGGACGCACTTCCGAGTGAAATCAGACCTGAAAAGGGTTTGCTTAAAATTCGGGAAGCGCTTGGATTATTCGCAAATCTGCGCCCTGCAAAAATATTTGCGCCGCTTAAATCAGCCTCTCCGCTGAAAGAGGAGATAATCGGCGACGAGCTTGATATATTGATTGTTCGTGAGCTTACCGGCGGAATTTATTTCGGTGACCGTGCAACCTATGAGGAAAACGGAATTGTCGGTGCGTATGACACGGAACGCTATACATATCCTGAAATTAAGAGGATAGTTGCTGCAGGCTTTGAATACGCTATGAAAAGGGGCAAAAAGCTCACTTGTGTTGACAAGGCAAATGTGCTTGATTCATCAAAGCTGTGGCGAAAGGTAATGGAGGAAACATCAAAGGATTATCCGCAGGTTGAGGTTTCGTATATGTATGTTGACAACTGTGCAATGCAGCTTGTCCGCAATCCTAATCAATTTGACACAATTGTTACATCAAATATATTCGGCGATATTTTATCTGACGAGGCGTCAATGATTTCCGGTTCAATCGGTATGCTTGCATCTGCATCGCTTGCCGAGGGCAGCTTTGGTATGTATGAGCCGATTCACGGCTCTGCGCCTGATATTGCAGGGCAGGGCAAAGCAAATCCGCTTGCAACTATCCTTTCGGGTGCTATGATGCTAAGATATTCACTCGCAGAGCCGGAGGCGGCAGACGCTATTGAAAAGGCTGTTGATACGGCTCTCACAAAAGTGCGCACACCTGATATCGCGGAGGACGGCTTTGAGCCGGTTAATACCTCGCAAATGGGCGATACGGTAGCAGAGCTTATTAAATAGGATTAGTATGATTTTCACACGAAATTCCATATAGCTTAAGCGGGATGTAAGAAAACATTTGTTTTTTACATCCCGCTTCGGTTTTATTCGTTATTTTCACTTTCGCTTATTTCGTCTGCGCTCATATTATAAATATAATCAATCAGCATTCGCTTGTTATCGTCAACATTAATGCCGATAACGCTGTTGCCCTGAATGGTCACATATTCCCATGTACCGTCAAAAGGAACCTTTGACTGCACCATATCACCTGTGATGCAAATTGCCGCCATACCGGCAAGCCTCATAAGCTCGCTTTTTGTTAAATCCGTTTCGATATAAGGGGCGCTGTTATATGCCATTTTGTAAAGCTTAAACGGTCCCGAATGCTTCGCGCTGTCAAGTATTGCGCTCATAACCGTACGCTGCCTTTGCGTTCTGACGAAATCAGTATCTATTTTTCTTATTCTGCAATATGCAAGCGCTTGTTCGCCGGAAAGCTTATATGTGCCTGAATCAAGTGTAACACTGCCGTATCGGTATGGGTGGCTTGTTACCTCGTCTGCCTCCTCCTCGGTAACTGAAACCTCAACGCCGCCGAGGCTGTCAACGAGTACCTTGAACATTTCAAAATCAACAACCGCATAGCCGTCAATGTCAACACCAAAGTTATATTCTATAGCGTCAACAACACCCTGATAACCGCCTGACGAGCATGCTGCATTTAGCCTTTGCTCATATCCGAGCGCGGGTATATAAACCCATGTGTCACGCAAAAACGATACAAGCTTTATACATTTGTGCTTAAGGTCGAGCGAAACGAGCATCATAGTGTCTGACCTTGTCTCGTCTGCATTTTCGTCTGACCTTGCATCAACACCGAGCAGCAGTATATTTTTAACCATCGAGCTGCTTTCAAGCGTATCGGCGGCAATATAAGTATTTTCTGCCTTGTCCTGATAATTTATTTTGCCCATTACACTGCCGACGCAGCCTACGATTACAAGTATAAGAACAAGAATAAATATAAGTACTGCCTTGCCGATGGAAATTTTTTTGTGACCGCCGTTTTTATGCACCGGCTTTTTACCGCCGGAGTCTTTTGAACGCTTTGGTTTTTTATTTTGCTTTTGCGGCTGCTGCCTGTCTGTAATAAAATCCTCTGCCTGTTCACTCTCAAATCGCTCATACGGCACAAAATCATCCGTATTATTGTTAATGTTGTTGCAGGGATTTATGCCTTTTTGATTATCGCTGATTATATCATTGCTTTTTTCACGGCTGTTGAAATTTAAGTCAACAAAAGAACTGCCGTAATAATTTTCGTTCTGCGGAACCGTTCTGTCGGTTTGTTCATTACGATTTCGTTTGTCAGGGTTAAATCCCTTGTTTTCAAAGCGGGGCATAGTATCACCTCTATAAAGAAATATTACTATATATTGTAAATAAATTCAACAATCATTTTTTAAAAGTTATTGACAATTAATGTATTTTTATTTTACAATAAAAAGAACGAGTCGGCAAGGCAGTTGCGTATCGTGTTTACGGTATGAGGAAAGTCCGAGCAGCACAGAGCAGGATAACGGCTAACGGCCGCCGAGGGTGACCTTAGGGAAAGTGCAACAGAAATAAACCGCCGGTTTCGGTAAGGGTGGAAAGGCGAGGTAAGAGCTCACCGAGGGGATGGAGACATCCTCTGCCATGTAAACCCTATCCGCTGCAACATCGACTAAAGGGTTGTTTGCTCGACACATAACTTTGAAGGATGGCTGGAGCATAGCAGCAATGCTATGTCGAGATAGATAACTGCCCACGACAGAACTCGGCTTATTGCCGGCTCGTTTATTTTTATAATGAAAGGAATATGCATTATGTTGGTTAATATGAGAGAGCTTCTTGCAGACGCGCAGGACGGCAATTATGCAGTAGGCTCGTTTTCGGTTGCCAATATGGAAATGGTGCTTGGCGTGCTCAAGGCAGCAGATAAGCTTAATGCTCCTGTTATTTTACAGATTGCAGAGGTGAGGTTAAAGCAAAGTCCGCTTGAGCTTATCGGTCCGCTTATGGTAGCAGCGGCAGAGGCTGCGAAAACGCCGGTTGCCGTTCACTTTGACCACGGCAAAACACTTGAAAAAATCAGTCAGGCGCTTGACCTCGGCTTTACATCGGTTATGTTTGACGGTTCGCATTTACCCCTTGAGGAAAATATTGAAATGACCAAAAGAGTAATTGAAACGGCAAAGGAATATGACGCTGCCGTTGAAGCCGAAATAGGCTGTGTGGGCGGCAGCGAGGACGGCAGTGAGGATATTGCCGTTAATTGTACAAGGCTTGAGGACGCCGTTATGTTTGAAAGTAAAACGGACGTAGACGCCCTTGCAATAGCCATCGGCAACGCTCACGGAAATTATAAAAGTACTCCTAAGCTTCGTTTTGATATTCTTGAAGAGGTTGAAAAAAATACGGATGTTCCGCTCGTTCTTCACGGCGGCACCGGCATAACGCCCGATGATTTTATCAGGTGTTCACACACGGGCATAAAAAAAATAAATATTGCAACCGCAACCTTTGATATGGTTGAAAATACCGTTCATAAGTGCTATAATGAAAAAAGTATTAAGGGCTATTATGATCTTCAGGCGGCCGAGGTTCAGGGTGCTTATGAAAACGCTGAAAAGCATATTCTGATTTTCGGTACCGACAATAAGGCATAACCCGTTTTTTTGAGAGGTAAAAATTATGAAATATATTGAGTTTGATATGTCTAAGCCGCTTGACTTTATACCTATCGGCAGAATTGCTATTGATTTCAACCCGACTGATATGTATATGCCGCTGAGTGAAAGCAGCAACTTTAATAAATATGTAGGCGGCTCGCCTGCAAATATTGCCGTAGGACTTGCGCGTCTTGGCTGCAAGGTCGGATTTTGCGGCTGCGTGAGCAACGACCGGTTCGGCGATTTTGTTGTGAACTATTTTGAAAAAGAGGGCATTGACACAAGCTGTATCACAAGGGCAAAAAACGGCGAATGTATTGGTCTTACCTTTACTGAAATTCTTTCAAAGGAAAAGTCGTCAATACTTATGTACCGTGACAATGTAGCCGATTTCTGTATGGCGCCTGAGGATATTAAAGAGGATTATATAGCATCGGCAAAGGCTATTGTTATAAGCGGAACGGCGCTTGCAAAATCCCCTTCAAGAGAGGCGTGCCTCAAGGCCATGATGCTTGCGAAGAAAAATAATGTTAAAATAATTTTTGATATTGACTATCGTGAATATACATGGACCTCTAAGGATGAAATAGCTGTTTATTACAGCCTTGTTGCACAGAATGCGGATATTATTATGGGCTCCCGCGAGGAGTTTGATTTGACTGAAGGCATTGTCGGAGTTAAGGCCTCTGACCCCGAAAGCGCAAAATACTGGCAGTCCTTCGGTGCATCAATATGCGTTATAAAACACGGCAAGGACGGCTCAACCGCTTATACAAACGACGGCAAATTTTATTCAATAAAGCCGTTCCCCGCGGTTAAGCTTAAGGGCTTTGGCGGCGGAGACGGCTATGGCTCGTCATTCCTTTACAGCCTTCTTCAGGGCAGGGAAATTATTGAGTGCCTTGAATTTGGGTCGGCATCTGCATCAATACTTATTTCGGCACACTCATGCTCTGACGCAATGCCATCGGCAAAGCAGGTCGAGGATTTCATTAAAAAATCAAAAGAACAGTACGGCGAAATGGTTGCCCGTGTATAGTCACAGGACGCTTGGATTAACTGAAAAAAATACCGGCTGTCACATAAAAATCCCCGTGCATTCATCAGTGATGCACAGGGATTTTTTGCGTTTATTTAAAAATTAAACCCGTTATAGCCCCAGTGGTCAATTTCGGTGTATTTTATATAGGTCCTGTCAGGCGAAACCCCAAGCTGTTTTTTGCTTATTTCGCAAAGCCGTTTTGTAAGCTCGTCATAGTCGCGGTCACCTGCACTGCCGAAAATTGAAACCTCAAGCATTGCGCAGGGTGCATTGCTGCCTTTGAAATACATATCCTTATCATCTTCAATCTCAATCATAAGCCACGCTTCGCTTTTACCGGGTATTGCGGTTATTGCTCTGCCAAGCTCGGATTTCAAATCTTCTTCAGCACCGATTTTTTGATTTGTTTTAACCTCAATAAAAGGCATTATTATCCCTCCAAATATTTATTAATAAATTCATTAAGCTTATTATGATAGCCGTTTTCATCAACTCTTACGGATTCGGCATGCTTTGCACCGTCAACAATAAAAATGTCTTTAGGCGAGGTGCAAAGCTCATAAAGCTCCAGCCCCATACGAGTCGGCACAAAGGTATCATCGCCGCCGTGAACAAAGAGCATCGGAACCTTTGACGCCGTAACGGACTTTCTGACATCGGTATTATTAAGGTCAAAGCCTGCAAATAATTTGTTGAGTTCATTAAAAAGCCGAAGCAAAGCATCAGGCTTTTTTATGCCTGCATTCCTTGCCGTTTCGCCAAATTCTTCAAGTGCGCTTGTGTAAGGACAGTCGGCAACTGCAAGCTTGACCTGATTTGGAACACGGTTTACCATTGAGCAAACTGTAGCGCCGCCCATAGAAACACCGTGAATAATTATTTTGATGTCCTCCCCGAATCGGTTTATTATATATTCTATCCATTTAAGACAATCATTGCTTTCAAAATAATCAAAGCCTACAAATATGCCCCCGCTTTCTCCGCTTGCAGTATGATCAACTGCAATAAAATTATATCCTTTTTCAACATAATATTGTAAAAAATTTGCAGGGTCGCCTGTATGGTCAGCGTGATAGCCGTGAGCAAAAAGAACAAAAACATTACTTTTTTTATCAGGATAGGTTATGTAGGCTACAAGCTTTTCATTTCTTTCGGATTTGATAGTTACACGCTCGCTGCGGCGGTTGTTAATCCACTGCTGTTTGCTTTTATTAAAGCGGGCAAAATCCTCCATATTGTCGGCACCTGCCTTGTTGGCAAAATAACCGATTACGGAGTTAAATTTATTTTTTCTTGCCATAACATCAAAGTAACCGTGAATGACCGTTTCAGTCAGCACACCGACACCTATTGCAGCGGCAGTAATTAATTTTTTACCTGACTTATTCAACTGAAATACCCTTTTCCTTTCGTTGCGCGGCAAGCTGTGCTTCCATTCTTTCCTTATATTCGCCTGTAAGCTTATAAAAGAACATAGGTATTATGCATATCAGCAGGGATATTGCCGGTATCAGGGATACTATGCTGAACATACCTGTTCTTACGCTGCTGCCGAAATTAAGCGGATTTGCCGTTATATTTGCATTGATTGACGACACATCAAGGTCAACAATTATATACATAAGTATAATAAATGAGGTGCTTATCGCATTACCGAATTTCGTAACAAAGCTCTGTATTGCCGAGCCCATACCCGTAAGGCGCCTGCCTGTTTTTAATTCCATATAATCAAGGCAGTCGCCAATCATTGCAAATGCACAAACATTTATTGCACCGCACGGTATGGTTGAAAGTATAAGACAGGGTACACAAGCCCAAAAATGCTCATAGCCGATAAACCACATAGCAAAGCTTGCGGCCGAGCCTATGAGTGAGGTTGCGATTATTATTTGTTTGTAGCTGAATTTTTTAATAAGCGGGGTTACGGCAAGCATAGCACCCATCATACCGACTGCCGAGCAAACGGAAAAAACAGTTGATACGGTTGATATGTTTGATTGAAGCGCCTTCTCAAGCTCTGCCCGGGAAAGACCCGTTAAATCCCTGCCGACATAAAACGAATATCTTGCAACATGGACCGCCCCTGCCTGATACATATATCTTGCCGCCGATAAAATGCCCATAAGGGCGGTAAGCATAAGCGGCTTGCAGGTCAGTATAAGCTTAAGTGACGATGGCTGCCCCTTATCCTTTTTGGGAGGGTCGGGAATTATAACACGCTCATTTGCCTTAAAATAAACCCTTATGAATAAAATATTTCCTATAATGGAGCTGACAAGCGCCATTATCGTATATTTAGTCTGTTCAAGCTCTGTGCCCGAAAGGTTGAATTTCGGAAGGATAAATCCGAGCATCATAAATATTGCCATCGGCACCGCCGAGCCTACGCCGTTTGAGGTTCGCGCCTTGGATATTATAGAGCCGCGCTCATCGGCATTTGGCGTCATAATATTGGGAAGGCTCCAAAACGGCACATCTGACGCGGTGTAAATCATACCCCACATAACATAAGTAACAGCAGCATAAATCATTTTGCCGCCGCTGCTTAAATCGGGCGAATAAAAAAGAAGCATTGTAAGTATCGCAACGGGCAGCGGTGTATAAAGAATATATGGCAGCATTTTGCCGCGCTTCATATTTGTGTGGTCAACGATAAAGCCCATAATAGGATCGTTTACGGCGTCCCATATTCTTGCAAAAAGCATTAAGAGCAGCACAAATACGGGAGTTGCCTTTAAAACATTGAGGTAAAAATCCGATATATATGAGCTCATGATGGCATAAATCATCCCCTGACCGAGAGCGCCTATACAATATGCCATCCATTCTTTTTTCGGAACATGGTTGTTTTTATTCATAACAAGCCCCTTATTACTCTATTTTACTGATTTTTGGATAATATCTGAACAAAACTTTTCCGATGATTTTTTCTTTTGCAACAAATTTATTGTCCCAATATCTTGAATCCCAGCTGCTGTTCCTGTTGTCGCCCATCATAAAATAACACCCTTCGGGAACAGTGTACGGCCCGAAATCACCTTCAGCCTTTTCCACCGTTACAAAGCTGTCGTCAAGCTGTATTATTTCGCCGTCGGTTTTTGTTACATAAACAATACCTTCAACAACTTCTACCGTTTCGCCGGGCAGACCTATTATTCTTTTGACAAACGGCTGTTCCTCGTCATCGGGGTAGCTGAATATTACGATATCATACCTTTCGGGATCATCATTAATATATGCCAGACGGCTTGCGATTATCCTGTCGCCCTCCTGAATGGTGTTGAGCATTGAACCCGTCGGCACAACTGCATTTGCAAAAACCAGACTTTTCAGAAGAATGGCAATAATAACGGCAATTATTATCGGCGTGCAAAATTCGATTATTTCCCTGATTTTGCTCTTTTCGGGCTTTTCGTTTTCCGCCTGCACCGTAGGGGCCTTGTCATACTCGGCACTGTCTTTTTTGATGGTTTCTATTATGTCAAGCTTTCTTGTAGGGCTGTCGGCGTCCATCTCGGTGTTAAACATTGTTGCACCGCAGTTTGCGCATTTATACCAGTCGCCGTCCTTTATAAGTGTATCATTGCCGCATTTTTTACATTTCATTTTTATTTTTCCTTCTTTTTCTGCTCATATTTGTCAGTATTTCCTTAAGCGTTATTATTTCTCCGTATGGTGTTGCACCGTCCTTAACTGTGAAATCCTCGGCATTGCTGTCGATTGCGAGATTAAGCTTCGGCTTTGCACTGCTGCTGTAGCAGGACGCGTCAAGACTTTTGTCAATATACAGCTTAACAAGCTTGTTGTTGCCCCTGACTATTGTCAGCTTGTGCCTTCCGCCGCGAACAATACTGTTTGATTTCATTTCGCAGTTGTCAACCTTTATAACCACATAGCCCTTTTCAATCGAAATTTTAATATCCTCGTTTTCAGCGATTTCAATATTATCCTCGCCGTTATATATAAACGAAAGTGTAAAGTCAGTGACATCTTCAAGATAATCAAAACGCCTGTCTGTCTTGCCGAATTGAAAAATCTTAATTTCAAAAGGCTTGAGCGTCATATCAATTTTATCACCGTATGAATAGCTGTCAAAGCTTTCTGTTGCGCTTTCATTATAAATATTATATCGGCGAATGTCAGATAAGTTTTCAGGGCAACCCATAAGCTTGTTGAGAGTCAGCGTGACAGGTGTTTTTTCATCGGTCGGATTTCGCAGCGCAATTATGCCGTCGCCCTTTTCATTCCAGCCGAAATAGCCGTAAATATTGTTTTCATCAGGCTTACCGCCTATCAAGGTTACATTTTGAAGAATATCAAAATTGCTCTTTTGCCACCTTATTACATTTGAAAGCGTGCGCCATTTTGACTTATTCATCATATTGTAGCTTATATAAAGCTCGTTGAGCGCCTGACCCCTGCATGCATTCCAGTAAAGGTACTTTTCAAACTCCTCATCGGTATAGGTTACCTTTGCGAAATTACCGTAAATCGGCTCGTGGTTGTATATGTGTTTTATCGGAAACTGATTTGCTCTTGTGCACAGAAAATCATAATATTTTGAATCGCGGTAGGTTATTTCACTGTCGAGCTGTGATTGATTTTCGCAGCTTTCGGCAAAGCCTATATCCTCACTGTTTTGCAGCCATATGCTGTTTACATACCTGAGCCACCAGGGTGACGGATTAACATAGCCGGTCATATTAATCCATATATCTTTGCCCTGTTTCTTTCTTAATTCACGAACGGATTCAAATATATCAATCCAGCCCTCCCACATTTCGGTAATCTGGTACATATCCTGTTCCCCGCCTACAATGTGATTGTGCTTTGAATTATCACAGGGTACAAGACTGAACCCGTCAAGCTTCCAGTAGCTTATATTAAATTCTTTGGTGGTCTTTAAGATGAAGCTTTTAATATTTTTGATATATGTTTTATCTGCTACGCAAATATCCTTTGACAGTGAATTGTATGAGCCGAAGCCGCCTTTTTCGATTTTTTTGGCAAATTTATTTTGATTGTTATATCCGCCTCTCGGTCCGAGCCATAAGCCGAAACCGGAGCTGAGCTTGCCTGCAATATCCATTGCATCATAAAACTGATTGGGAAATTTCTTTGTATTAACGCTCCAAAAATTGGCTCTGTAATCGTTCCAGCCGTCGTCAATAACATATGCGTCAATAGGCGGCACACCGTTTGAGGTTAAGTTTCTTTCAATCTCAAAAAATGATTTTTCAATTTTATCGGCGTCAATATTAAGCATATTATCATACCGGCTGTTGTACTGAACCCTGAAATCAGACGGTACTGCAATATCCTCAATATAATCAAAAAATGCCTTTTGAACATCCTGAAGGGAGTTGCTTTTTGCACCGCCCATTACCGTGACGGGACATTCAAACTTACCCTTTATGTTTTTGCCGAGAAAATATTTTACCTGACCGACACCGAACACTATTGAATTTTGCGTTGCGGGAAACTCACAGCCGAAAAACAGACTGTCAATATAAAACGGCTGACCAAGGGACGAACGGTATGCGTTAAGCTCATTTCCCTCAACATCATCGGGAACACAAAAATGTGTTTTTGAGTTGATTATACCAATGCTTTCAAGCAGTATATAATCAATTATTTTATCATCATTTTGAACAAATGAAATCTGCTTATTAAGCGTATTGCCGTCAATACCTGCCCAAAACGACATTGTAACGCTTATGCCGCAGCATTCCTCAAAGGCAAACGAAAGCCTGCCGCGCTCCTGACTGCAATCCTGCACTCTAAGCCCCTTTGAGGAAAACTCACTGCCGTCGGTAAAATGAAATAAAAATTCAACGCTGTTGCCGTCGGGCACAAGGTCCATTCTTGACAGAACATTTCTTATCTGCGATGCATAAAGATTACCCTCATACACCTTAAATTCACGCTGTAATATTTTACTTTCAAGTCTTAACATATCAAACCTCTTACAATTTTGTTTTAATTTGCTCAAGTGCGCGGGCAAGCTGGTCAGGGCAGGAGGTTCCCCTCATTCGGCAGTCAATGCCTTTAAGAGAACTGATTATCTCATCAATGCTTTTGCCCCTCGCGAGCGCGGCAATTCCCTGGAGATTGCCGTGGCAGCCGCCTGTAAATTTAATATCGTTTATGGTTTTGCCGTCATCATCTATATCAATGACAATCTGTTGTGAGCAAACGCCCACGGGTCTGTATGTGTAAATCATTTTTTTACTCCTTGAATTTTGATGTAATTTATTTATATTATACATATATTTTACTGTTATTGCAACTTTTTAAAAGCAAGTGCAAAAAATATTTACATTTGTTAATTTAACTTATTGAATTATACATTTTGATGTGGTATCATTTAAACGATAAAGCATTATGCTGCAAATAATACTTTGAGAGGTAAATTTATGAAAAAACTAAAGGTTGGCATCATCGGTGCCGGTCGTATCGGTCAGGTACACGCGAAATCAATTACATATCATATTCCGCAGGCTGAAATTGTCGCCGTTTCCGACATCTATGTCGAGGGAGCAAAAAAGGTTGCTGAGGAGCTTGGCATCCCTGCCTATTATGAGGATTACCATGAAATTTTAAATAATCCCGAAATTAACGCGGTTTTGATTTGTTCATCAACCGATACTCACGCAGACATTGCTATTGAGGCTGCAAAGGCGGGCAAGAACATTTTCTGTGAAAAGCCTGTTGATTTGACAGTCGCAAAAATCAAGGCGGTTATCAAGGCCGTTGACGAGGCCGGTGTTAAGCTTCAGATTGGCTTTAACCGCCGTTATGATCACAATTTTGCTCAGATTAAAGACCTTGCAAACAAGGGCAAAATAGGAGAGCTTCAAACAATTAAAATTACTTCCCGCGACCCTGAACCGCCCCCGATTTCATATGTTAAGGTATCAGGCGGTATTTTCCTTGATATGACCGTACACGATTTTGATATGGCTCGGTTTATCGGCGGTGAGGTTGAGGAGATTTATGCTAACGCGGCAGTAACCGTTGACCCCGCAATCGGCGACGCCGGAGATGTCGATACTGCACTTGTTGCCCTTAAATTCAAGAGCGGCGCAATAGGCGTTATTGATAACTGCCGCAAGGCTGCTTACGGCTATGACCAAAGGCTTGAGGTGTTTGGCAAAAAGGGTCAGGCAAGTGCTGCAAACGACACGCCGACCAATGTTGAGTTTATGGATGAAAACGGCGCAGTTACCGACAAACCGCTTTATTTCTTCCTTGAAAGATATATGCAGTCGTTTACCGATGAAATGACCGAGTTTATTGACTGTGTGTTAAATGATAAGCCGACAAAAACAACTGTTTATGACGGACTTGAGGCTCTTCGTCTCGGACTTGCCGCAAAGCTTTCCGTAAAAGAAAACAGACCTGTTAAGCTTTCGGAAATTGAGGGTTAATTATGAAAAGAGTAAGACTTACAATGTCACAGGCGCTTGTTAAGTTCCTTGACAATCAGTATATTGAATGTGACGGTGTTGAGACCAAATTTGTCAGCGGTATATTCGGTATATTCGGACACGGCTGCGTTGTAGGCGTCGGTCAGGCACTTGAGCAGGGCGGTCATAATCTCAAGTTCTATCAGGGCAAAAACGAACAGAATATGGCGCTTGCTGCCGTTGCATATGCTAAACAGATGGACAGGAAGGCAATAATTCCCTGCGTTTCTTCAATAGGACCGGGCGCAACAAATATGGTAACAGCCTGCGGCTGCGCTACCGCCAACAGAATACCGCTCCTTGTTCTTCCGGGCGATACATTTGCCTGCCGCCAGCCTGATCCTGTTTTGCAGCAGGCGGAGTTTTTCGACAATTACGGCAGAACGGTTACAGATGCCTTCAAGGGGGTTTGCCATTATTTTGACAGGATTTTAAGACCGGAGCATCTTATGACTGCATGCCTTAATGCTATGAGAGTACTGACCGACCCTGCCGACACCGGCGCTGTCTGTCTGGCAATGCCGCAGGATGTCGAGGGCGAGGCTTATGATTATCCGGAGCATTTCCTTGCTAAAAGGGTTTGGCATATGGACAGGAGACCTGTTTCTGCTTCACAGCTTGAAAGAGCAACGGCCCTTATTAAATCGTCCAAAAAGCCTATCATTATCTGCGGCGGCGGCGTAAGATACAGCGGTGCGGAAAAAGAGCTGCTTGAGTTTGCTGAAAAATATAATATTCCTATCAGCGAAACACAGGCAGGCAAAGGCTTGATTGACTGGAAAAATCCTCTTAATCTCGGCGGTATCGGCGTAACAGGAGGAAAGGCTGCAAATATTATCGGCAGAGATGCCGACCTCGTAATAGGCATCGGTACAAGATTTTCCGATTTTACAACATCCTCAAAATGGCTGTTTAATGAAAACCGAAAGGTTCTCGGCATAAATATTTGCCCGTTTGACGCTTACAAAATGGATGCACAAGCCGTTATTGCCGATGCAAGGGAAACCCTGACGGCACTTATCAAATCCTGTGAAGGTTATGAAACCGAATATACAAATGAGATTTCGGCAGCTAAATCCGAATGGGATAAAATCGTTGATGATTTCTATTCAACTGAGCTTGAGGGCGGGCTTAATCAAACGCTTGCTTTGGGTATAATCAACGAATTTATGGATGATGATGCTATTGCTCTTGGCTCTGCCGGCTCTCTTCCGGGCGATATGCAAAGACTGTTCAGGCCAAAGAACAGGGGAACATATCATATGGAATACGGTTATTCAAATATGGGATATGAGGTAAACGGCGCACTCGGTGCAAAGCTTGCAAAGCCGGAGTCAGAGGTTTATACCTTCTGCGGTGACGGCTCATTCCTTATGGGTCACAGTGAGCTATACACAGCTCTCCAGGAAAATCTCAAAATAAATGTGTGCCTTTTTGACAATATGGGCTGGGGCTGTATTGAAAATCTCCAGAACAATCAGGGAACCGATACATTCGGCACGGTATTCCGCGCAAGAAATCCCGTAACGGGTATGCTTGACGGCGATGAAATTGATATTGATTTCGCAAAAATCGCGGAGGGATACGGCGCAAAGGGATATACCTGCCGCACATCAGACGAGCTTCGCGCCGCTCTTGAAGACGCAAAAAAGCAGACGGTATCGTGCTTGTTTGATATTAAGGTTTTGCCTAAAACAATGACGCCGGGCTTTGAAAGCTGGTGGAGAGTCGGTGTTGCCGAGGTTTCAAAGAGCGAAACGGTCGCAGCGGCATATAAGGATATGCAAAAGCATATTGAAGAAACATTTGATTATTAATTTTGAAAGGTAATAAAGCTATGTTAAATCCCAACAAAGTTAAACTTGCTATTGCTCCAATCGGCTGGACTAATGATGATATGCCCGACCTCGGCGCGGAAAATACATTTGAGCAGTGCGTAAGCGAAATGGCGCTTGCAGGCTTTAAAGGCTCTGAAATCGGCAACAAGTATCCGTCAGACCCCGGTGTTTTAAAGCATTATCTTGACATAAGGGGGCTTCAGATTTGTAACGCTTGGTTTTCGTCATATTTAACATCGAAGCCTTATGAGGAAACCATTGAGGCTTTCAAGGTTCATTGCGACAAGCTGTACAGCCTCGGCGCGAAGGTTATCGGCGCAAGCGAGCAGGGCAACTCAATTCAAGGTGACCTTACAAAGTCTATTCTCGATGAAAAGCCGTACTATACCGATAAAGAATGGGAAATAGTTGTAAAGGGCTTTAATGAAATGGGCGCTTACGCAAAATCAAAGGGTATGTATTTTACCGTTCATCATCATATGGGAACAGGTGTACAGACTGTTGAAGAAATCGACAAGCTTATGCAACTCACGGATCCGCAGCTTGTATATCTTCTTTTTGACAGCGGTCATCTTACATTTGCCGGTATTGACCCGGTGCCTGTGCTTAAAAAATATATCAGCCGTGTTAAGCATGTTCATCTTAAGGATGTAAGGCTTGATGTTTATAACAATCAGGTTGTGCCGCAGCATATGTCATTCCTCGATGCAGTGAGGGCGGGTGTGTTCACGGTGCCCGGCGACGGCGATGTTGATTTCAAGCCGATATTTGATATCCTTGCCGAGAGTGATTATGAAGGCTGGGTAGTTGTTGAGGCAGAGCAGGACCCTGCAAAAGCAAATCCGTTTGAATATGCTGTTAAAGCAAGAAAGTATATTGCGGAAAATACAGGACTTTAATTCAATAAGGTGCATTGCACCTTATTGAATTAATTAATTACGGACACATTGATGATGAAACGCCATCTTTCGCAATAATAAACCAAACACGATTTTTGAAAGCGTCTGGAAACAGGCGCTTTTTCTTGTGCTTGATTCACGGAGTAAAGCAGAACCCTCAATTTTAACATTCATATTGAACGGGCAAATTGCAGGGTGCGCGCTTTCTAAACTTAATTCTTTTGCAAGATTTTGATGTGGATATTCTTTTTACTGTTGCAATTTTAAAAGAAAAGCGGTATAATAACATTGTGTAATATAACGGTATGTAATTAATGATTAGGGAGGATACAAAATGGGCGCACCGCAAAAAATTACAAAAGCTATGGTTATAGAAGCGGGATTAAATGTATTAAGAAATAAGGGCTTTGACGCGATCAGTGCAAGGAGCGTTGCATTGGAAGCAGGATGTTCAACGCAGCCGGTTTATCAGCATTTCTCCAATATGGAGGAGCTGAAAAGCGAACTTAAAAAGGCGGCGGCGCAGCTCTATATAGATACTGTGCAGGAATATCTGGACAGCGGGGAGTATTTCCCCTATGCGTCCTATGGAATGGGATATGTGAGGTTTGCGAAAAAGGAAAAGCAGCTTTTCAGATATCTCTATCTTGAGGACGGAAAGAGGGGTAAAGAGGTTGACGATGTAACAATTCCCCGGATACTGGCTTTGCTTCACGACAGATTCGGATGGGACAAAGAAATATGCGAGCAGTTTCACAGGGAGATGGGCATATTTACCATAGGACTGGCGGTTATGGTAAACACGGGTTATGCCGACCTGACAGAGAAAGAACTGTCAAATGCGTTTAAGTTAGAATTTCAGTCACTGTGTTCGATTTTTAGTGTAACAGGGGAAGATGAATCGCACATCTTTTCGCCGGAAAACACAACTGATATGTGAGTTTTTTGAAGTGCTTGAAAAATAATTGTATTTGCAAATTATCGAAATACTTCGGAGGTTCGTATTGAAAGAAAAAGTATATAATTATTTACTTACAATTCCAAAAGGAAAAGTTGTTACCTATAAGCAAATAGCAGAGTATTTAGGCAATCCTAAACTGGCAAGGGCCATTGGGAATATCCTGCACAGAAATCCAAATGAAAACAAATATCCTTGCTATAAGGTGGTAAACAGTAAAGGAAATTTATCAAAAGCATTTGCTTTCGGAGGAATTGAAAAACAAAAAGAAAAGCTGGAAAAAGAAAATATAGAGGTTATAAATTATACGGTTGATTTAAAAAAATATCAGTATAGAGTTTAACAGTAATTCACTAAGGTGCATTGCGCCGTCATTCAACGTTTCGGCGGGATTTATGATGACAGGCTGCTTGTCAAGCCCGTAAAAGCCGCGCGTGACTTTATGCCGGACGCCGAATGGGAGACGCCCTACGAGGGAGCAAAGGAGATGCTGTCGGTGGTTGAGGTTGACAGCAAAGAATTTTTAACGGGATTGTTCAATGTTATGTATGACGAACTGCCCGTTGTGAAACAAAAAAAGAACAAGAGAGGAAGCATAATGGAGCATATTATTGAAATCAAACACTTAAACAAGTCCTTTGGGGACATCAAAGCCGTGCAGGATTTGAGCTTCTGCGTGAATAAGGGAGAGCTTTTCGCATTCTTGGGTGTCAACGGCGCAGGCAAGAGCACGACAATATCAATCCTTTGCGGGCAGCTTGCACGGGATTCAGGCAGCGTGGAGGTATGTGGACAGGATGTTGATAAGGCTATGGATACGGCAAAACGCAGACTGGGCGTTGTATTCCAAAATTCCGTGCTGGACCGCTCCCTTTCCGTCAGGGATAATCTTACAAGCCGCGCAAAGCTCTACGGGATAACGGGGCAGGCACTGGAAAAACGGCTTGCAGAGCTTGATGCCCTGCTGAATTTACAGGGTCTGTATAAGCGCACGGTGGGAAAGCTTTCAGGCGGTCAGCGGCGCAGGATTGATATCGCTCGGGCACTTCTCCACGACCCTGAAATTTTGATACTCGACGAGCCGACCACTGGATTGGATCCGCAGACAAGGAAGCTTTTATGGGATGTGATTTCCAAACTGCGCAGGGAAAAGAATATGACGGTTTTCCTGACTACGCATTATATGGAGGAGGCGGCAGATGCCGACTATGTTGTGATACTTGACAGCGGAAAAATTGTTGCCGAGGGTACGCCTCTTACACTGAAAAACACTTATACCGGCGATTTTATTACGCTCTACGGAGTGACGCAAGAGCAGGCAAAAAGCCTTGCCATGCCCTGTGAAGCAGTAAGAGATGCTTACCGGGTGGCGGTGCCGGATACTAAAACCGCGACGGAGCTGATTGTAAAGCATCCTGAATTGTTTACTGATTATGAGATTACAAAAGGTAAAATGGACGATGTATTCCTTGCCGTGACGGGAAAGAAATTAGTGGGAGGTGCAGAAAAATGAGCGGACTCAGCGCGTTGATAAAAAGAAACTGCAAGCTGTTTTTTAAGGATAAAGGGATGTTTTTTACATCCCTCATCACACCGATGATTTTGTTGGTACTGTATGTGACCTTTTTGGGAAATGTTTACAAAGATACCTTTATCTCCAACATGGAGGGGCTTATCTCTATACCGGAAAAGCTCATCGATGCTACAGTCGGTGGGGAACTGGTATCTTCCCTGCTGGCGGTTTCCTGTATAACCGTAGCATTCTGCTCCAATATGCTGATGGTGCAGGATAAGGTAACCGGCGCCGCGAAGGATCTTACCATGACTCCCGTAAAAAAATCAACAATGGCGATGGGTTATTACATATCTACAGTAATCAGCACTTTAATCGTATGCTTGTTTGCCACGGTGCTTTGTTTCTTCTACCTTGCCAAAGCGGGTTGGTATCTTTCGGGGGCAGATGTGGCATGCATACTTCTTGATGTGGTGCTGCTGGTATTGTTCGGTACGGCATTGTCCTCAATCATCAATCTCTTTTTGTCCTCTCAAGGGCAGATTTCCGCGGTCGGCACTATTGTCAGTGCGGGCTATGGCTTCATCTGCGGAGCCTATATGCCGATTTCCAACTTCAGCGCAGGGCTGCAAAAGGTGCTTTCTTTTCTGCCCGGCACCTATGGAACCTCTCTTTTGCGCAACCATGCTCTGCGCGGCGTTTATGGGGAGATGGCGGCGCAGGGATTTCCGGCAGAGGTCGTGGAGAGCATCAAGGACTCTGTCGACTGCAACCTGTATTTCTTTGGTGATAAGGTGGAGCTTAACGCAATGTATATCATTCTTGCAGGAGCGGTTGTGGCATTGATGCTGATTTATGTGGTCTTGAGCATATGCGAAAAGAAAAAATAAAAATCGTAACGAGCAAAAAAGGAATATGTTTACCTGTAAGCGGCAGCACATCGTTTATGCCGAAAATGTTAAGCACTGTCTGAAAAAGCAAAGCGTTTGTATATTCAAAATTAGCTCTTGTTATTATTTGATAATTAGAATATAATATAATTACGAATTTTGAGGTAAAATCCATAATCGAGCATATGAGTGCCATTACCCTGCCGCAATAACAAGCGGCGCAGACGTGCGTAATGTAAAAAGTATTAAAGGTGGATAAATATGAAGCTGAAAAAGGGAATTGTTACAAATTCAATAGACGGCGAGAATTTTGCAATCGCGACAGGCAAGGCAGCCAAAGAATTTAACGGACTTGTTAAAAACAATCCTACTGCCGCATTTATTTTTGAACTGCTTAAAAAAGAGCAGACGCTCGACAGTATCGTTGCCGCAATGCTTGAAAAATATGATGCTGACGAGGCTGTTGTCAGAGCGGATGTTAAAGAATATATTGATATTCTCAAAAGTAAGCATCTTATTGAGGATTGATTATGATTAAGTATTTGTCAGCGGAAAGCGAATATCTTATTAAATTGATTAAAAGTGCCGTAAAAGGCGAAAATCCGCCTGATGCAGAAAGTGAAATCGACTGGGCGGAATTATTCGGAATTTCTAAATCTCAGCAGGTTTATTCAATAATTTCATCCGTGGTTTTTAATCAAAAGGGATTGCCGGAGGATATTTCGGATGAATTAAAGCGTTACACAAACAGCGAGCTTTTAAGAATGCTTGCGATGAAAAATGAGCTTGAGCTGCTTGAAGATGAGTTCAAAGAGCACAAAATCAGATTTATGCTTTTAAAGGGCAGCGTTTTAAAAGAGCTTTACCCTATGCAGAGAATGCGCCAAATGAGCGATATTGATATTCTGTATGACTTTCGCAAGCGGGATGAGCTGATAAAAATAATGCGTTCTCACGGCTACAGGATGACTGCCGCCTGCGAAAATTCAGATGATTTTTTCAAGAAACCGTATTTTACTTTTGAGTTGCACAGAGAGCTTTTTTTTGAAGAGGCTGAATTTTGCCCTCATTTTGATTTGTGGAAAAACGCCGTTCAGGACAGTGAAAATCCATATAAATATCACATAAACGGCACGGACCATTTCGTTTACACAATTTGCCATATGTATAAGCATTATATAACGGCAGGATGCGGCGTAAGGTTTTTATGCGATATTTATCTGATGATGAAAAAAGACGGCAGCATTGATTTTAAGCTTGCCGAAAAACAGCTTGAGGACATAGGCATATTGCATTTTGCAAATGATGTAACGGCTCTTGCTTTAGCTGTTTTTGATAACGGCGATGTTACCGAAAGGCAGCAGCGGATTTTTGACTATATGCTTTCAAACGGTGTTTACGGTATTAAACGCGTTGATTATAAAAAAGCACTTGAGGATTGCGGAAATTCAAAGCTTAAATATATTTTTAAAAGACTTTTTCCGAGTTTTGAAAAAATGAGGGCTGATTATAAGCAGCTTGAAAAAAGACCGTATCTGCTGCTTTATTTCTATATAAAACGCTTGGTTTATAAAATCAGATACAATTCTTCAAGCGCAAGGAAAGAGCTTAAAGAGATTAACAGTATAAAATAAATTCGGAGGGCAATCCGTTGTCGGTTGATAAGGAACATATAAGAAATTTTTCTATAATTGCACATATTGATCACGGCAAGTCTACGCTTGCCGACAGACTGCTTGAGCTTACAAGCTCTGTTGAGAGCAGAGATATGCAGGAGCAAATACTTGATGATATGGAGCTTGAAAGGGAGAGGGGCATAACCATTAAGGCTCACGCGGTTAAGCTTGATTATACGGCTGAAAACGGTGAGCTTTATGAGTTTAACCTGATTGACACCCCCGGCCATGTTGACTTTAACTATGAGGTGTCACGCTCGCTTGCCGCCTGTGAGGGGGCAATACTCATTGTTGACGCATCGCAGGGAGTTGAAGCTCAAACGCTTGCAAACACATATCTCGCGCTTGACCATAATCTTGATATTCTGCCTGTAATAAATAAAATTGATTTGCCTGCGGCAGATCCGGAAAGGGCGGCAGGCGAGGTTGAGGATATAATAGGAATACCCTGTCTTGACGCACCGAGGGTGAGCGCAAAAACAGGTCAGAATGTTGAGTCTGTTTTAGAATATATTGTAAACGGGGTATCGCCGCCTTCAGGCGATGATACCAAGCCGTTAAAGGCGCTCATATTCGATTCGATATATGATTCATACCGCGGCGTTATTGTTTATGTTCGTATCATGGACGGAACAATAAAAGCAGGCGATACCATGAAAATGATGGCTACCGGAGCAGAGTTCACTGTTGTTGAGGTCGGTTATATGAGAGCAACCTCAATGGAAAAGGCGCAAAAGCTTTCGGCAGGTGAGGTCGGTTATATTACCGCATCAATTAAAACGGTGCACGATGCAAATGTAGGAGACACTGTAACGCTTGCAGATAATCCCGCACAAGAGGCACTGCCCGGCTATCGCAAGGTTAATCCCATGGTTTTCTGCGGAGTATATCCTGCTGACGGTGCCGACTATGAGGCGCTGCATGACGCTCTTGAAAAATTACGGCTTAATGATGCGTCGCTTTCATATGAACCCGAAACCTCGGGGGCTCTCGGCTTTGGCTTCAGATGCGGTTTTTTAGGACTTCTGCATCTTGAAATTATTGAGGAACGGTTAGAGCGTGAATATAATCTTGACCTTATTACAACAGTTCCGAGCGTAGTTTATAAAATTCATATGACAGACGGTACCTTGGCTGAGATAGATAATCCGACAAGCTATCCCGACCCCGCTTTGATTGATTACTGTGAGGAACCTTTTTCAAATGCTCATATCTATGTGCCGAGCGAATTTGTAGGCACTGTTATGGATATGTGCCAGGAGCGCAGGGGCGTTTTTAAGGATATGAATTATATAACGCCGAATCGTGTTGATATTCATTATGAATTGCCTCTTAATGAAATTATATATGATTTCTTTGACGCGCTTAAATCGCGCACAAAGGGTTATGCTTCGCTTGATTATGAAATCGCCGATTACCGAAAGTCCGATTTGTGCAAGGTGGATGTGCTTTTAAACGGAGATATTATTGATGCACTTTCATTCATAATTCACAGGGAAAAGGCATATTCCCGTGCAAGAAAAATCGCGCAGCAGCTAAAAAAGCATATACCGCGCCACCTGTTTGAAATACCCATTCAGGTCGCAATCGGCGGCAAGGTAATTGCCCGTGAAACGGTTAAAGCACTTCGCAAGGATGTGCTTGCAAAATGCTACGGCGGCGATGTCACACGAAAGAAAAAGCTGCTTGAAAAGCAGAAGGAGGGCAAAAAGCGAATGCGTCAGTTTGGTTCGGTTGAGGTTCCGCAGGAGGCATTCCTCGCTGTCCTAAAGCTCTCAAGTGATGATGAATAAATTAAAAAAAATAAAAAGGCAGTTTAAACTGCCTTTTTATTTTTTAATCCTTTTGCAAAAGGATTCGGTCGTTATCGAAATCTTTATTTTCTTTTTCGCGATAAAGCCTAAGCAAATCCGAAACGCTCATTTTCTGCCTTTCCCCGCCGGTTATATCAATTATTATTTCACCGCTTTCCATCATAATTGTGCGGTTGCCGGTTGAAAGTGCCTGCGACATATTATGTGTAATCATCATAGTGGTTATTTTGTTTTCTTTAACTATTTTATCGGTTATATTCATAACCTTGTCGGCAGTTACGGGGTCAAGCGCCGCAGTGTGTTCGTCGAGAAGAAGCAGCTTCGGTGTTACTATAGTGCACATCAACAGCGTAACGACCTGTCTTTGACCGCCGGATAAAAGACCGATTTTAGTTTTCATCCTGTCCTCAAGTCCCATATCAAATTCAGAAACCTTTTGCCTGAAAAGCTCCCTTTTCTTTTTACTGACTGCCTGTGTTAAAAAGCCCGAATCTGCCCTTGAATATGCAAGGGCAAGATTTTCTTCGATTGTCATATTCGGCGCGGTGCCCTTCATAGGGTCCTGAAAAACCCTGCCGATAAGCTTGGCTCTTTTATGCTCCGGCATAAAGGATATATCCTTACCGTCGAGCGTTATTTTGCCGCTGTCCTGGAGATAGGTTGCGCAAATTATATTGAAAAGTGTTGATTTGCCTGCGCCGTTTGAACCGACAATTGTAACAAAATCGCCGTCGGCAAGGCTGAGGTTTATGCTTTTTAAGGCGGTATGCTCATTAACCGTTCCCGCAGCAAAGGTTTTTGAAACATTAGTCAGTTCAAGCATTTTTCCTTGCCTCCTTTTTAACCCTGTTATTTTTAATAATGTTACTTATTTCCGGAATAACAAGAGTCAATGCAACAATAAGTGCACAGGTAAGCTTCATAAGATTTTCACTGTTTTTGCCAAAGAGGGAAACATCAATAACAAATGCAACGATTATTTTATATATAACCGAACCCACAACTGCGCTTATAAGACCGAGAGTAACGCTTTTTTTGCCGAACACAGCCTCGCCGATAATCACTGCCGCAAGACCGTATATAAGCATTCCGTTTGAAAAGCTCTGGTCGGATAAGCCGAGATAGTGTGAAATCAGAGCGCCCGAAAGAGCAATCAGACCGTTTGCAAGAGCCAGTCCCACAACAAGTGATAAATCAACATTTATTGATGAAGCCTTAACCATATCGGCATTGTCGCCTGTTGCTCTTATGCAAAGACCGAGGTGCGTTCTGAAAAATATAATAATCAGAACAAGTATAGCAATGCATATGACTGCGCCGGCAATAAGACCGATTATCTTTTTGTTTATGCCTGAAACACTAAGCGCGCCGAACAGCTTGGTAAAAATCGAATTGTCATTGAAATTCAGATTTGAAGAACCTCTGACCATAAGGTTGACCGAATACAGTGCGCTCATTGTGATTATACCGGCAAGCACGGGATGCACCTTCAGCTTTGTCTGCAAAAGACCTGTTACAACGCCTGCAAGCAGACCTGCGGCAAACGCGGCTAAAAAGCTCAGGAAGCTGAAGCCCTGCGCAGCAACAACCGCGGCAACGGCGGAGCCAAAACCGAATGACCCCTCCGTTGTCAGGTCAGGTATGTTGAGTATTCTTAATGAAATAAATACACCGAGTGCAAGAAGTCCGTATAAAAAGCCTTCTTCAACGGCAGTTATATATACCTGCATAAGTTATTACCCGAAATTAAATAAATTTTATTCTTCAGCACCAACAACATTAACCGAGTATCCAATGATGTCTGCGGTAGGTTCTGTTATACCGAGAGATTTTGCAACCTTGCCGTTAAAGGTACATTCATCAATGCCCACAACCTCGCTTGCAACGGCAGTGATGTCCTTTCCGTTTGCAACATAGTCAAGATATTTTTGTGCGGTTTTTTCACCGATGCCCTTATCATCAATGGCAAGTGTAGCAAGGCAGCCGCTGTTTACAGTGGTTGCTGAGGAACAGTAGGTGGGAATACCCGCCTCCTCGCAAACCTGCGCGAGAGAAGCAACGCCGTCCTGGACGATTGCATCGTTAGGTACAAAAATTACATCACAGCCGTTTGAAATAAGTGTTTCAGCAGCGCTTTTAACATCAGCCGATGTTTCAACGGTTGCGCTTTCAAATTTTGCGCCTATAGATGTTAAGTATTCCTGCGCTGATGTAACGGTATTCACCGCGTTGACCTGTGAGGTTGAATATACAAATCCCCATTTTGTTACATCAGGAGTGATTTTAATACCCATATCAATAATATCCGATACGGGTATCGCGTTGGATGTACCGGTAGCGTTTTTGTCAGGTGTTGACATATCGCTGATTACCTCTGCTTCAACAGGTGCAGATACCGCGCAGAAGAAGCAGGGAGTTTCAGACTGAAGATTAACCATTGCCTGTGTGCAGGCTGTGCCGATTGTAAAAACAGCCTCGTATGTGCCGTCGTCGAGGGCGCTTACGATAGTTGAAAGAGCAGAGGTATCGCCCTGTGCGTCCTTATAATCAAATGTTGCGTCCTCATATCCGTTTGCCTGAAGGTATGCGATAATGCCGTCCTTCATATCGACAAATGCACCGTTAGCACCTGTTTGAACAACAATGGCGAATTTTTCATTTACCGTACTTTCTGTTTTGCCGGAGCAGCCTGCAAAACAAGCCGCAAGCATTGCTGCTGCAATAATAACGGCAGCAATTTTTTTAATTCCTTTTTTCATATGCTTTTCTCCTTTGGATTTTTGTTGTATTTTTCAAGCGTGTTAAACGCTTTTAAAACCATGTCTTTTGTTATTATATAAGGATTATGCTCAATATCCTTCATTTCACATACCATGGGAACAAGTCTTTCAAGGTCGCTTTCACTCATCTCGATATCCGCAAGGCAGGTCGGAAGCTTAACGCTTTTGTTAAAATCAAACATTGTTTTGAACATTTCCGTGTTGCCGTCAACAAGCAGAAGAATTAATACACCGTAAGCCACAACCTCGCCGTGAAGATGCCTTTCTTCAATATGCGGATATGATGTAAGCGCATAGAACACCGCGTGAGCAAGACCTGTGTTATAATCAATGATATGCTCGGCAGTCAGCAGTATTGACGCTATGCCTGTTGTGACAACAACCGATAAAATTACCTGCTCAACCTCAAAGCTTGCAGTGCCGTTTTTAAAATCGTCAAGCGCTTTTTTGCCGTATTTCAAAAGCGGATAAAGACAAAGCTGACTTGTTGTTACACCGAGATTATGATAATGCACGAGATCCTCGCCTCGGCTGCTCATTTCGCTTTCAAAATATTTTGCATATGTATCGCCCATCCCTGCCCAGATGTATTTTGCAGGGGATTTGGCTATTGTGGGTGTATGAATAAAGCAGTGCTTTGCGGGAGCCGGAAAAAAGAAAGGCTCCTTGAAGCTGCCGTCACTGTTATACATAATCGAAACAGCCGTTGTGCCTGCACAGTTTGACGCGATTGTCGGAAATGTGAATATAACTTTATTAACCGTATATGCAAGCGCTTTAGCCGTGTCAAGCGCCTTGCCGCCGCCGATTGCAAAAATAATATCCGCTTTTTCAACCATCTCGTTTTCCCTGAGAAGCTCAACATTTTCATAGCTTGCTTCGCCGCCGTACCATAAAAAGCCGAGTATTTCAAGCGGCGACTGTGAAACGGCACTTTCTATTAAATCACGCACCTTGCTCATTGCGGTTTTACCGCCTATGCAGATTACTCTTTTGCCGAAGGGAGAGCAGATTTTGCCTATTTTACCGTAAACATTATCGCCGATTGAATAGCTCGGCAGGCTTATAGAATAATTTTTCAATTAAACAACTTCCAATAACTAAATAATCGTTAATAATAGAAATTATATCATTATGAATATTAGTTGTCAAATAGTTACTTTATATATTTACATACTTGTTTAAATGCTGATTTTGTTATATAATGCTTAAGGTGGTTTTATGGCTATTTCGGTTATGCTTAAGCCTGCGTCAAGCAGCTGCAATTTAAAATGTGAATATTGTTTTTATAATTCCCTTTCATCTGAAAGAAAGGATTTTTCAAAGGGTATGATGAACAGCGATACTGCAAAAAGGATTATCGTAAGCGCCCTTGAATTTGCCCGCGGCAGTGATGTTTATTTCACCTTTCAGGGCGGCGAGCCGTTGCTTGCAGGCAAAAAATTTTTCGCTGATTTTGTTGAATATGCAAAAGAAAATAACAGCCTTAATTCTGAAATTCACTATTGTCTTCAAACCAACGGCACACTGATTGATGATGATTTTGCCGACTTTATAAAGGCGAACGGCTTTCTTGTCGGCGTTTCACTTGACGGTACAAGCGAGCATAACAAATATCGTGTTTATCCAAACGGCAAAAGCTCGTTTGAGGATGTTATGAGGGGTATAAATATTTTAAAAAGCAAAGGTGCAGCCTTTAATGTTTTGTCGGTTCTTACTAAGCACACCGCCGAAAATTTCAGGTCTGCATACAGGTTTTTTAAGGAAAACGACTTAAGATATTTGCAGTTTATCATATGCCTTAAGCCGTTTAAAAGCGATTATGACAGCAGCCTTTATATGACTGAAAAGGATTATGAAAACTATCTTAACACGGCATTTAAAATTTATTTTAACGGTTATATGCGAGGGGATTATGTATCAATTCGTTCGTTTGATAATTATATCGCTTTGTCAAACGGCGGCAATGCGGAGCAGTGCGGTATGAACGGCTGCTGTTCGGCGCAGTTTGTTGTTGAGGGCGACGGCAGCACCTATCCCTGTGATTTTTACTGTATTGATGAGTGGTATCTCGGCAACATAAATAAAACGGGCTTTGACGAAATGTATCACAGTCAAAGAGCCGCCGAGTTTTTAAAGCAGTCATTTATTGTTGATGAGCGATGCAGGGAATGTGAATATTTTACAATATGCCGGGGCGGCGGCTGCAAAAGAAACCGCATCGACAGCGATTACTGCCCATCGTATAAAAGCTTTTTTGAAAGCAATATGTTCAGGATAAAGCAAATGAAAGGTTAGGTCAAATATGAAAAAATTATTATCTGTTGTTTTTTCGGCGTTTCTTGCAGTATCCGTTTTTTCCGGGTGTTCAAAGCAAGATACCGCTCAAATCGAAAATATAAAAATAACTGTTGACAGTCATTACTCGGATTATGACGAAAGCATTGTAAGTGCATATGAAAAGTTATGCAATGCCGTATTAAACGGCGAGGGAGAGGTTAAGTTTAACACTGCGTTGTTTGAGGATGTAAATCAGCTTTATTATACCGGATTTCCTTTGTATCCGCTTGTTGAAAGCGTTGTCATTTCAGATGACGGCAGCGGCTGCGTGATTACTTACAAAAACGATAAAGATACGCACCTTGAGCTCGTTTCAAAATTCAATGAAAAAATAAGCGAAATTATGCGCGAATGCGGTTTTGGGAATGTAAGTATAAACAGATACATTTTTAATGTATATACTTATATCACATCAAATTTCACTGTTGATGATACAATATTTACTGTTTATGATGCACTCGTTCAGGGCAAGGGCTATGACTCGGCAGTCAATTCTCTTTTTGAATATCTTATCCTTCAGGGCGGGGGTAATGCAAGTCATATAATTGCCATATCGGGGGCGAATATTATGTCGCTTGCCGAATTTAACGGCGTATGGTATTACTTTAATCCCTCAAAGGAAATCATAAATAACGGCGGCACAGCTCTTAAATATTTTGCAATGAATGAAAAAAGTACAGGCAGCAGCTTTTCTTATACGGACGGCGAGGAGGTTAAGGAGGAAGGCGATGATGAATATCAGGCCCTTCGTGCTTCTGTTTCATTCAATGCCGACGGTGACGAGGTTGCCGTTCAATATGGAGGCAGCGATGATTATATGTTGAAATTCAACTAAAATTAACCTGATTTGCATTTATTTTTTGTTGTATTTGTAAGCAGCATGTGTTACAATAAGTGTAAATAAAATTTTAGGAGGATGCATATGGCTGATGTGAGCATTAAGGACAAGATATCATCACTTGCCGACAATGTCAGATACTATTGGAAGGAACCCCCTAAAGGCAGGTATATGCCGTTTAAGGAAATAGCAGCATATTCATTCGGCGGAATAGGCGCATATTTTATAATTCAGCTTGGCTTAACGCTTATAGTGAGCACTACAAATACCATTGTAGCAAACGCAATCGGTGTTTTGCCGATGGATGTTTACATTATTTACATAATCGCAACCATTTTAAACATTCCTCTTACAGGTGTGCGTGCCAATATGGTTGATAACACAAGGGGCAAGGGCGGTAAATACAGACCTTATCTTCTTTATATGGGTATTCCGACTGCGCTTTTGGCGGTTATGTATGTGTGGTTCCCTTATGAACAGCTTTATTATTGGTTCCCGGGTAAGACTTTTAATCTTGAAAACGGATATCTTATTAAATGCGCTTTGGTTTTTATATTTAACTTAGCTTTGCATTTCTTTTTTTATTTTTTCCAAGACGCTTATACAAATCTTATCCATGTTCTTTCGCCGAACACTCAGGAAAGAACAGATGTTTTGTCAATAAAATCGGTCGTATATTCACTTGCACCGTCAATTATGAATATTGTAAATCCTTTGATTGCGCAGTATTTTGCAGACGGAAAAGTTCTGGATCTTAAAGTATATAGAATTTCATATCCGATATTTGCCGTTATAGGTATAAGCTTAACCATAATTGTTTATGCCAACACAGAGGAAAAAATCGTTCAGGCGAAAACACACACAATTCAGATTCGATTTATCGACGCGCTCAAAGAGGTTGCGAAAAATAAATATTTCTGGATTATTTCCCTCGCCGGCTGGCTCGGCTTTCTTGAGGGCGCATACGGCAATATTCTTCAGTGGTCACAAAACTACGGCCATACCTGCACAGGCGCACAGCTGTCTCTTATAAATACATTGACCGGCAACGCATCTCTTTGGGGAATGCTGTTAGCGCCGTTTTGCATCAGAGCTTTCGGCAAGAAAAAGGTTCTTATCGGTGTAAACCTTATGAATGTTGTGTGCATTTTGATGATGATTGTCAATATGAGGAACATCTGGTGGCTGTTTATTTGTGTTTATTTCAACTGGCTGTTCGGTGCGTTCGAGCAAATCACCACGCCTGCCATTCAGGCTGATATCCGTGATTATCAGCAGTATCGTTCGGGTGAAAGAATCGACGGTATGTTCGCGGCTGTTACAACAATCGGAAACCTTGTAACGCTTGCAACATCTGCGGTTTTGCCGGCAGTGCAGAAATCATACGGCGTATATTCGGGAAACGGATATGAAAACGCATGGGATATTTTAGATGTCGATACCGGCGAACCGGATTTGCTTTATAAGCTTATGGGCGCTCTTATTCTTATGGCTGCATTCGGTGCATTTTTAAATGTGGTTCCCTATTTCTTCTATGATTTTACCGAAAAGAAGCAAAAGAGCGTTGTTCGGGTTCTCCAGGTGCGTGCTTTATTTGAGGATTACGGCAACAACGCCTTAAATAACCGGCAAATTGTCGAAGCTATCGATATGGTTAATAATGCCCGTGAAATGGCTGTTTCACAGCCTAAACAGGTCAGCAGGGATATGTATAAAAGCGTTTCGGACAAGGCAGAAAGAAAATCTGCGAAAAAGGCATATCGTGAAGCGCTTAATTTTAATGAGGAAATTGAAATTTCCAAATTTGTCTGCAATGAGCTTGACAAATTCAGCAGTCCTGCATTTATCAGACAGGTCAATGATTATAAGCTTATCTACGACAGCGGGCTTGATTATATAAAAGATATCAACATTGCTTCTGTTAAAAATGATCTTGAAAAAGCAAAGGCTATGCCTAAAACAAATGAAATTGAAAAAGAAAACCGTGCGTTTGCCATAAAGCTTTGTAAGGATAAAATATCGGCTAAAAAGAATTATGACAAATATTACGGCTCAGTTAATATTTTTGCCGAGCCCGATATGAATATGCTGATGCGGCTGTTTGACAATGAGGATGAGCTTGAGGAAGAAATCTTCAGTCTGACCGAAGAAAAGGCGGCAGCCAAAAAGGCAGGGGACAAGGCATTGTTTAATGACTTGAACGCTCAAATAAAGGCGATTAACGCAAATAAGCGCAGTGTTAAAAAAGAGCAAAAAAATCTTATGGATGAATTTGCCAAATTCAACAGAGCAGCAAAGCCGTTCAACGATGCGAAAAAGCTTTTGACTCAGGAAGAAAATTACAGCCATTTTGATGAAATTGCAGCACTTTATGATGATGCGAAAGTCAAAGCCGAGGAGGAGGAAAGGCTGAAATTTGAGGAAAATCGAAGAAAGCGCGAAGAGGAAAAAGCAGAGCTTGAAAGACGCAAGGCTGCAAAGAAAATGAATAATAAACGATAAGCAATAACCTCGTTTCTGCATACTATGTAGTATAAAATGAAACGAGGTTATTTATATGAATTTATATATAAAGGCAGGCTCGATAACAAACGCGCAGCGGGGTGTGAAAATACTGAATAAAAACGGCTATAAAGCACAGATTAAGCGCATAGAAAAACCGACCGCCGCTGACGGCTGCGGATATGTTATTTTTTTAAAAGCGGACAATAACGAGCCTGTATCAATTTTGGAAAGAAACGGAATTTCGGTTAAGGGAGCAGAGTCGAGATGATCTATTTTGATAATAGCGCGACTACTAATCCCAAGCCTTCATTTGTAAAAAATGCTGTAAACAATGCAATGAGGCTTTACAGCTTTAACAGCGGCAGGGGCGGTTATATTCAATCGGTTTCTGCCGCTGAAAAAATTTATAATGTCAGAGAGGAAATTGCCTCTCTTATAAACTGTCAGCCCCAGAATATTGCGTTTACGCAAAACTGCACGCTTGCGCTTAATATGGCAATCAAGGGCAGTGTTCATCACGGAGATCATATTATTATATCAAGCCTTGAGCACAATGCTGTTTCAAGGGTGGCTGAAGCGCTCTTTGAAAAGGGGACTGCATCTTACAGCGTTTTTGATTACAGCTACGATGACGACGAGGTAATTCGTAATATAAGTATGCTTATCAATCATAAAACAAAGCTTATTGTGTGCACAGCGGCATCAAATGTTTTCGGCTGTATGCTGCCGATTGCAAAAATAGGCAGGCTTGCGCAAAGCAGGGGAATAAGATTTATTGTTGACGGCGCGCAGAGCTTGGGCATTACGGATATTGATATGCAAAGAGATAGCATTGATATATTATGCGCGCCGGGGCATAAAGGGCTTTACGGTCCCATGGGTACGGGATTTATAGCAGTGAGTGATGACATATGGCTTGACACGATTATTGAGGGAGGTACAGGTTCATCGTCATTTGATTTAAAGCAGCCTGACTTTTTGCCGGACAGACTTGAATCGGGAACTCTTAATAACAGCGGTATAATAGGACTTGGCGCAGGCATAAAGTTTGTAAAATCAAAAGGCGTTGATTGTATATATAAGCATGAGCTATCGCTTATAGCCTGCCTTTACAGCGAGCTTGAAAAAAATGAAAATGTTATTTTATATACTCCATATCCCGAAAACAATAAAACCGTGCCGATATTATCTTTTAATTACGGTGATTACTCATCAGAAAAAACTGCGGAGCTTTTGGGCAAAAAGGGAGTGGCACTTCGTGCGGGGCTTCACTGCGCTCCCCTTGCACACAGATTTTTCGGCACTGAGCAAACGGGAACGGTGCGTATAAGTCCATCGGTGTTTTCAACACGCAAAGAATGTGAAAGCTTTGTAAACTATTTAAAAAATATATGATATATACTTTATTTATTTTGTTTTGTGTGATAAAATAAATGTAATCATAAATTAAGGATGTTCGTTATGTTAAGTCAGATTACGGATTTTTTCAATAAAATATTGAGCTTGTTTTCGGCATTTACCTTTTCTGATTTTCTTGATATATGTCTTGTCGCAATCGTGTTTTACATCTGTATTCGCATTATTAGGGAAAGCCGTGCAATACAGCTTGCAAAGGGGCTTATATATCTTGCCGTTATTTACGGTGTTGTAAATTTGCTTAATATGGAAGCCTCCAGCTATATTTTTAAATCTATATTTTCTAATATTCTTATTATTGTTGTTATTCTTTTCGGCCCCGAAATCAGGAACATTCTTGAACAGGTCGGTCATGGCGCAACGGCAAAAAGCTTTAAAACAATCATTCACCCGGGTGTAGCTGTTGAAATTGCGGAGCTTTCAGACGCGATTGAGGCTGTCTGCAAGGCTTGCTCTGATATGAGCGACCAGAAAATAGGTGCTCTTATATGCTTTGAAAACAATACTATTCTGGGCGAGGTCACTGCCACCGGTACCGAAATAAATGCGAAAATAACAAGGGAGCTTGTTGAAAATATATTTTTCCCTAAATCTCCTCTCCACGATGGGGCAATGATTATCCGCGACGGTAAAATCAACGCGGCGGGCTGTATTTTACCGTTGACAAAAAAGACCATTTCCTCCTCGCTCGGAACAAGGCACAGGGCAGGCATAGGGCTTACGGAGCAAAGCGATGCGGTTGTTGTTATCGTGAGTGAGGAAACCGGCGCCATTTCGGTTGCCAAGAGCGGAATTTTGCAAAGGGATATATCCGACGGCGATTTAAGGGATATTTTATATACCGAGTTTGTGCCGTCAGATTCATCCTCTGATGACAAGATACTGACAAGGCTTGTAAGGAGGATGAAAAAATAATGGCAGATAAGGCAAAGAAAAAATCAAAATTTTCAATCAAAAAGCTTATTTACAATGATAAATATCTTATTATAATTTCTATTATTATGGCGGTTATCGTGTGGATTGCCACATCAATGAACCTATCACCCGAAACAACTAAAACAATAACCGTACCCGTTACTGTTGATTTCAGCAACACTGCTGCCGAGCAGCTTGGCCTTAAATGCTTTGGCGATGAAAGCTTTGATGTTGATGTTACAATAAGCTGCAAAAAATATCTCGCAAAGGATATTTCCGCTGACAACCTCAATGTTTATTTGCAGACAAATGCTGTTACAACAAGCGGCTATACCGATGTTCCCATTAAGGTTGAAACAAATGACGCTTCGGACTTTAAGGTAACAAGCTATTATCCAACCTCTTATCGTGCTTATTTTGATATTGAGGATGAAAAGACAATGGATATTGAAGTCAAATACTCAAGTGATGATTTCATTGCCGAAGGCTATATGATGGGTGAGCCGCTGTTAAGTGAAAGCACGGCTGTGGTCAGCGGACCGAGAAGCTATGTTTCACAGGTTAGCAGTGTGGTTGCTAATGTTACCGTGAGTGACAAGCTGAATACAACAACATCAATGGATTTGGTTTTAAGCGCGCTTGACAGCTATGGTTCAAGGGTTAATTATATTACAATTAATACGGGAAGCGAAGGTCTTACAATAACCATACCCGTTCTTAAAGAGATGACGCTTGATGTGACCTCCTCATTTACCGGTAAGCCCGGCAAGGTCGATTTATCCGATTTTGACATAAGCTACAGCGTTTCAAAGGTAAACGCGGGTGTGCTTGAGGAGGCTAACACCAAAGAGGCAAATATCGGCTCAATTGATTTTTCACAGCTAACTGTTGGCGAAAATGAATTTTCATTTAATGTTAATTCAATAAACGGTCTGGTTGTGCTTGATAATATTGATACAATCAAGGTCAATGTTACAGTGCCGTCAAGCTACACAACTACAACCTTAACTGTAAGTTCAGATAATGTGGATATTATCAATCTGCCTGACGGCTGCAAAGCAAGTGTTTCGGGACTGTCGTCATATGTTGTAACCGCAGTGGGAGATGAGAGCAGTGTCGAGGCTTTGACCTCATCAGATATTAAGCTTGTTGTTGATGTAACAGATGCCGATGACGGCGATGTTCCTTTGGGCTTACAAACCTTTAAGGCTTCTGCGACGGTTGAAGGCTCAGATACCTGCTGGATTTACGGGGATTATAATGTAACGCTCAATATAACTTAGGCAAAAATTCACCGCCTCCATGATATGCACCTCCGAAAGTTAGACACTTAGGAGGTGCATATCAAATTTGCAATCGGTGTAATTGGAAGTATTCGTTTTAGGTATTGCTATTAGCTCTTTATTTGACTTAAATCATAGTTTTAAAACACAGATAAAGATTCAAAGGCATTGCTTGGAACAGGAATACAAAAAATGTTGCAGTGGGCATCAGCCCACTGCTTTAACTTGAAGTGTATAATTTTACTTGTATAAATAATTTCATTTATAACCTATGCTTTGGCTTACAGTATATAATTATTTGTTTTGACTTCGTTATTATTTTTGTAATAAACTCGCGGCACACGCCGTGCAATTTTACAAGGCAGCTCATAGTTAAATGAATGAGCCATGCCGGAAACCTCCTCCATTGAAAGAGCCGCATCGCCCTGCGCGCCCACGAGCGTTACCTCGTCCTCAACGCTGACATCGTCAATATCGGTAATATCAATCATAAATTGGTCCATACAAACCCTGCCGATGATATTTGCATATTTGCCCTTGACAATTACCTTTCCTATATTACTTAAGCACCTCGGATATCCGTCTGCGTAACCTACAGGAACCGTTGCAACAACGGTCCTTTTTGTTGTGACATAAGTGCCGCCGTATGATATTTCCCTCCCCTTTTCAAGCTCCTTGATAAAGCTGATATGGGTTTTCCATTCCATTGCGGGCATTAGCTTAAGGCGTGATTTGTCAACCTCGTCTGACGGGTACATACCATAGCTCACAATCCCGCAGCGCACCATATCAAAATATTCATCAAGCATCATTATGCCCGCGGAATTATTGATGTGTTTAACGGATATGCTGACGCCCCTTTCGTTGAGCATATTTATAAACGCTTTAAAAAGCCGGCGCTGTTTTAAGGTTTTTGTTAAATCTTTCTCGTCAGCGGTTGCAAAATGTGAAAACAGACCCTCTGCCTTTATGTTAGGCAGCAGGGTTATTTTTTTGCATAAATCAGCACTTTGATCATTTGCCTGAAAGCCTATACGGCTCATTCCCGTATCAACGCAAAAATGAAACGGTATTTCTTTTTTTTGTCTTTGAGCCTCCAGCGATAAGGCCGCAGCGTTATCATAGGAAAAAATGGGTATTCTTATTGAATGCTTTACAACGGCATTATATTCACTCGGCGAAACATAGCCGAGCACCAGAATCGGTTTTTTAATACCGGCGTCAACAAGCTCCATAGCCTCATCAACACAGGCAACACCGAAAAAATCACACTTGTTTTCAAGAAAACGGCTTATTTCAACCGCACCGTGTCCGTAGGCGTCTGCCTTAACAACAACAAGCAGCTTTGTGCCTGAACCGATTTTGTTTTTTACATTATTAATATTATAGTCAACATTATTCAAATTGATTTTGACATATGTTCTGTGATACATTTCAAACCCTCTTAAAAATGAATACCTATATTTTAATACTACTGACCTGAAAAGTAAAGTAAAAATATAACCTATTCCGCCGATGTCCCCCGCCTCTTAGGCGGCGGGGTCCATTTCAAAATTTCAGTGGGAGTGACAATCTCCCACTGAAACCTTGAGGAGCTAACGCTCCCTGCGCACTTTGCAATCGTTCGCAGGCCCCATTTCAAGCGAGCTTGATGGAGCGCTGCTCCGATTTAAACCTATTCCGCCGATGTCCCCTGACTGAAGTGCGGCTTTTTCCTTTGCGAAAAAGCTTTTCTTAAGAGTAAGAAAAATGTCGGCAAGGGGATTTCTTTCGTTTTATCGAAAATCGGCATAAAGCAAAGAAAGAAGGCCGCAACTGCATTTGCGACCTTCCCCTCTCTGTTATTACAAACTATGGAGGACCATAGATTTGACACGGTGCGGCCCGTATCAAGTCTATTTGTATTATAGTGCATAATGCATATAATGTCAAGTAAATTGTTAAAAAAAAATATATAAATTAACAATTTTAAAAAGGTTACAAAAAATTTTATGTATTTTTTATTAAAAGTCTTTTTTTAGGTACAGTGCAGCATTATAATTTGACATAGAACAAATGTTCGTATAATATTCGTATTGAAGGCAAAAAGAAAATATACGAAAAAAGAAGGGATAAAAAATGACTATTGAAGAGCTTGCCTGTGAATATGAAATACAGTATAAAGTATTATGTGCAAAAATTGACGGCTTGCGCCCGCTGCTGTGTGTTTACAGTGGTGAGGATTTGCTGCTTTTAAGGCGCAAAATAAAAACCTATTATGATATGGCGTGCGAGTGCAAGAGAATCTCGGCACTGCTCTATGGCTATTATGAGGAGGAAGACGATGATTGATTTTGTAGATGAATATATGACAGATGCGAATGCCTATTGCGACGACGGCTTTGATGAAAACAAAATACTTATGAAGGCGGTGTCAAAGGTGCTGCCTCTTATAATTAAAAACGAGCTTACCGAAAGACAAAGCCTTTGTCTAAGGCTGTTTTATGTTCACGGAAAAAACCAAACTGAAATTGCAAACCGGCTCAAGCTTTCTCAGCCTACGGTCAGCAGGCATATCAAAACGGCAAAAAGCATAACTAACAAATGCCTTTCATATTGTATTTATGCCGTTAAGCAGGCGAATGAGCAATGGCTGAAGCTTGAATAGCCATTGCTCTATGATTATCAACCGATACGGCTGCGGCTGTTTTAAAGGAAAGCTCCACCGCGGCTAAACAGTTGTAAAGCGCACCTCTTTATTTTATGAGGTGCGCTTTATTTTGGTTATTAAATTAACTGCCCGAAACGCCCGAACAGCAACGCCTGTCAAGGGTGCATTTCTGTTTCAAACGGAGCTTTCAGCTTACGCCGAAATCAAAAGAACCCTGCCCGCCTATAAAGGGGACATCTTTTTAAAATGCTATTATTGAAATAATAAGCAATATGCCGTAAATAACGGGCTGATGGGCAAGATATACCCAAAGGCTGTTTCTGCCGATGAAAGATAATGCCCTTGAATTTTTTTTATACATAAAGGCAGGCAGCCTTTGTTCGAGTGCTGATTTGCCGATAAACGCACCGAATAAAAACATAAATATCCAGGGAATAAGAGGAAAGTAATCCGCACTGTAAAATGCTGAATTATGAAATCCGAGCGGTGCAAAAAGATTTGATGAGTACAAGCTGTCCGGCAGATTTATCATACCGAAACAGAGCTTTCTGTTTTCAATGCCGTATGTGATTGCGAAAAGCAATGCGCACACGGCCGCACCTGCTTTGAAATTTATTTTGTTAATTAAAGGCATTATGACACCCGCGATAATCATGCAAAGTCCGAGACAGTGCAGAATACCGAAATAAATTTCGGCGCCGTAAAAGCCTGACAGCGGCATAATAAACGCCGTGACTGTTGTTACAGCTATTGCACAGGCAAATACAATCAGACCTCTTTTTGCCGCGTTTCGTGAAAGGCGTGAGCATATACCCGAAATTATAATAAACACAGCCCAGAATACAGGCTGAACGGTGCAAAGCTTATCAAACACGGTATATCCCCATTCAAGCCCGAGCACATCGCCTATATCAAGAAATGTATGATGTATAATCATACATATTATTGCAAAGCCACGCAGCTCATCAAGCATATGAATCCGTTTTTGCTTATCAGCCATTACTGCCTCCTTAATGTATATATTAACAGTATATCATATTTCTTTGGTGTTGTATATAATTAAAATTTATGTTATAATATTTGGGAATTTTCAAGTGGGGTATTCTTATGAAGGATTTTAAAAAAGGTCTGACGAGCGAAGCCGTTGCAAAGGTTACAACTGATATGAGCGCAAGAGCCGTTAAATCCGGCTCGCTCGATGTGCTCGCAACTCCGGCGCTTATAGCGCTTATGGAGCATGCTTCCTGTAACTGCGCGGCATATTTGCTTGATGAGAATGAAACAACAGTGGGCACACGCATAAGCATTTCTCATGACAAGGCAAGTGCAATCGGGGAAACAATCAGGGCAACAGCCGTGCTTGAGAGCGTCAACGCAAGACGCCTGACATTTTCTGTTTGTGCATATGACAGCAAAAACGATATTATCGGTAAAGGTACGATAGAAAGGTTTTTGGTTATAAGCGATAAATTTATGAAAAGGGTGCAGGACTTATGAAATACAGTGCAGTTATTTTTGATTTTGACGGTACTATATGCGATACCGGCGAAGGCATATTGAAAAGTGCAAAATATGCACTTGACGCATTCGGGATTGAAAGTCCCGATTACAGGGAAATGACCTATTTTATAGGTCCGCCGCTGCTTATAACATTTCAGGAAAAATTCGGTGTTGACCCATCTACTGCCGATGAGCTTGTAAAAAAATTCAGAGAGCGTTATACAAACAAAGGCATATTTGAAAGTGAGCTTTACACAGGAATAAAGCAGCTTCTTTCACGGCTGAGGAAGGAAGGCTTTAAGATAGGCATTGCTTCATCAAAGCCGCAGGATTATATTGAGGTATTGCTTGAGCATTTCGGCGTGAAAAGCTATTTCGATTGCGTATGCGGTGTCAGCTTTACGGCGGACTGCGAATCAAAAACAAACATAGTTGCAAGGTGCCAAAAAGAGCTTGATGTGCCCGGCAATATGTGCATAATGGTCGGCGACAAGAAATATGATATCGAAGCAGCCAAGGCAAATATGATTGACAGCGTCGGTGTTTTATGGGGCTATGGCTCTAAGTTTGAACACATAGAGGCAGGGGCAAAATTCATTGTTAAAAGGGTTGATGATGTTGAAGCCGTTGCGCTCGGTTTTTATGAGCAGACCGACGATGTACAGGGAATTTTCAGCGGAAAAATAATTACGGTTCACAATGACACCGTTACACTTGCAAACGGGGAATCCGCAAGCCGTGAGGTTGTTGACCATCCGGGCGGAGTTGCGGTCGTGGGGCTTACGGATAACAATGAGATAATTATGGTAAGGCAGTTTCGGTATCCGTATAAAGAAACGATTTATGAAATTCCTGCAGGCAAGCTCGAAAGGGGCGAGGACCCTTGCAATGCGGGGAAAAGGGAATTTAAAGAGGAATGCGGCGCACAGGCAGGTGTATTTGAGCCTATGGGCGAAATTTACCCTACACCGGGATATTGCAGTGAAATAATAAGAATGTTTTATGCGACGGATCTTACCTTCGGCAGTCAGAGCCTTGACGATGATGAATTTCTTGATGTTGTCAGAATGCCGTTTAGTGAGTGCCTTGATAAAATAATGAGCGGTGAAATAAAGGATGCCAAAACGATAATCGGTATTCTCAAGCTAAAGGAAATTAAAAAATTATGACAGCGTATCTTGATAATTCGGCAACAACCAAGCCGTGCCGACAGTGCGTAAGCGCAGTGGTTAATATGCTTGAAAATAATTGGGGTAATCCGTCAAGCCTTCATCAGGCGGGCGTTGACGCCATGAAGGAAATAATTTCATCAAGAGCTGTTATTGCAAAAAGCCTTGGTGCTTCAAGCGACGAAATAATATTTACATCAGGCGCAACAGAGGCAAATAACCTTGCTGTGCTCGGCGGAGTAAACGCAAGAAAACGGCTCGGCAAAAGAATCGTTACAACGGCTATTGAGCATGAGAGCGTGCTTGAGGCGATGCGTTTTCTTGAAAAGCAAGGCTTTGAGGTTGTGTATTTAAGCCCCGACGGCCGCGGCAATATCACCCGGGAACAGTTATTTAATGCTGTTGACAATAATACGATTCTTGTTTCAATGATGTATGTCAACAATGAGGTGGGAACAATTATGCCCGTTGACGCCATAAGGCGTGCCGTAAAAAAAGCGGGGTCACCTGCGCTTATACATATTGACTGTGTTCAGGCGTACGGAAAATCCGGCATCAATGCAAAACAGCTCAAAGCTGATTTGATATCAGTTAGCGCGCATAAAGTGCATGGCGCAAAGGGTGTGGGCGCTCTTTATGTTAATAAGGGCACAAATCTCACAAGTCAGAATTTTCCGCGCACCTACGGCGGCGAGCAGGAAAAGCGCTTAAGACCGGGTACAGAAGCGGCGCCGCTTATTGCAGGCTTCGCGGCGGCTGTTGAGGCTATGCCCGATATAAATGAGCAATCTTTAAAAATAAAAGAACTGAACCTGTATGCAAGGCGGCGTTTGGCGGAAATAGACGGCTTGATTTTCAATAATGATGAAACCGCATCGCCATATATAATAAATGTATATGTGCCTACATTTATGAGAAGTCAAACGATTTTGCAGGAGCTTTGTGCAAATTACGGCGTATATGTCAGCAACGGTTCTGCCTGTGCAAAGGGCAAAAAAAGCCATGTGCTCGCTGCCATGGGATTAAGCGATGAAATGCTTGACAAAAGCATAAGAATAAGCTTTTCACGAAATAATACAAAAAAGGATGTTGATGTGCTTGTAAGCTCGCTGAAGGCACTTATTGAAAAACATCCGCGGAGTCGGACATGAAAGAAATAATTTTAATAAAAAACGGGGAGCTTGCCCTTAAAGGTCTTAACAGAAATTTTTTTGAGGATACTCTCATTAAAAATATTAAAAAAAGACTCAACGATATCGGCAGCTTTGAATATACAAAAAGCCAGTCAACAATAATGGTTGAAGCGCTTGATGACAGCATTGACCTTGAAAAAGCCGTCAGCAGGCTTTCAAAGGTATTCGGTATCGCAGCGCTTTCCCGTGCAGGAGTGTGTAAAAAGGATTTTGATGACATAAAAAAGACTGCCGCAAGTTATCTTGAGGAGGAGCTTGAGGACGCGAAAACCTTTAAGGTTGAAGCAAAGCGCTCCGATAAAAAATTTCCTATGAAATCGCCTGAAATATGCAGGGAGCTTGGCGGATATATTCTTTCAAGGTTTCAAAATCTGTCGGTTGATGTTCACAATCCGGATATAACCGTTACCGTTGAGGTAAGGGACAAATATGCTTTTGTAAGAGGGAATAACATTAAAGGAGCAGGAGGTATGCCCTCCGGCACAAGCGGCAGGGCAGGCATACTTATCAGCGGGGGCATTGATTCTCCCGTTGCAGCTTATATGATGGCTAAAAGAGGTATTGAGCTTTGCGCGGTTCATTTTGCATCTCCGCCCTACACCTCCGAGCTTGCAAGGATGAAGGTTATGCAGCTTCTCAAAAAGGTTTCACAGTATTCGGGGGCTATTACAGCTTATGTTGTTCCTTTCACAAAAATTCAGGAAGCTATCCGTGACCTTTGCCCCGAGGAATATTTTACAATTATAATGCGCAGAATTATGATGATGATAAGTGAAAAAATAGCGGCAGAGCAAAACTGTACGGCACTTATTACAGGCGAAAGCGTCGGTCAGGTTGCAAGCCAGACTATGTATGCCCTTGCCTGCACTGACTGCGCTGTCAATATGCCTGTGTTCAGACCGTGTATCGGTATGGACAAGGAGGAGATTATAAAAATTTCAAGGGAAATCGACACCTTTGAAACATCAATTCAGCCGTATGAAGATTGCTGCACGGTATTTACACCAAAGCATCCAAAGACAAAGCCGCGGCTTGATGATGTCCTTCTTGCAGAAAGCAGAATAAAAAATCTTGACGGTATGATTGAAGATGCAATTAAAAACGCAGAAAAGGTAATTATCAGATGAGTGAAGAAAATTTTGACGATATAGGCGAAATTCTTGACGAGTTCAGGCGAAAAAAAGATGCTGTTGATAATCCTGACAGGGATTTGCGCGAGATCGTTGCTCCACCTGTAAGAAGGGATAATGCGATTGATTTTTCAAAAGAGTCGGGCGGAAACAAAATTTCCGACGAGGCTTTGAAAAATTCAACAAAAATAAAAAAAGTTAAAAATCCCGAAAGGAAAAAAACGACGCCGGAGGAAAAGCAGGCTGCAAAAGAAAAACGAAAAGCCGCTTTGCTTAAAATCAGGGCCGCCGTTTTTAACAAGAGAGCGCTTACTGTCATTTTGGTTTCAGTACTTGCCGCCGCCGCGGCATCAGGTATCGGTTATGCGGTTTCGCTTTCAAAAACCGCATATCTCAAGCCTTATGAAGAAAAATATCCCGATGTAACATTTCCGGCAGGCATAAGCGAAAAGTATTGTGATATGTTCGGCGAAAATCCTTACGCGGCAGGATATATACAAATATCGGACATATCGCTTGAAACGCCTGTGTTTTGCAGGGAGAGCGGAGCTTATCCCATGGCGGAGGACAGCGTTGAGGGCAGTGAAATAAATAATTTTGTTGTTTATATGAACGACAACAGCCTTGAAGCCCTTTATAAAAGCGCGGCAGCCTATAACAACGCGAGCGGTTTTTTGAAATATTCCGATTTGTGTGACGATTATTGCTTTAAGGTAGTGGGCGCATTTTATACCAACACAGACCCTGCGGATGACAATGGTTATGTTTTTCCTTATAATGTTACTGAAAAAATGACGGTTCAAAGCAGCAACGAATTTGTTTCAAGGCTTAACAGCCGTTTTATTTACAGCACAGGTATAACACTCACCAGGCAGGACAAGCTTATTACAATATCCTGCGATACCGAATACAGAGAAAATTACAGATTTGTTGTTGTGGGGCTTTTATGCTCTGAAAATGCACAAAAGCCCGTTGCTGCCGAAAAGGAGAGCTCACATTATCAGCAGGTTATATATGACGAAAAGGGGATTGAAAATCCATATCGCTTTGCAAGTGATTGGTATCCCGAAATAATAATTTATGATGAGAACTCAAATGAAAGCACCATCGTTCAGACAATAGATGATTTTTTATAACTAAACGAAAGATGTCCCCCGCCTCTTTGGCGGCGGGCTCCACTTCAGAATTTCAGCGGGAGTGGTAATCTCACACTGAAATTCTGAAAAGCTAACGCTCCCTGCGCACTTTGCAATCGTTTACAAGCTCCATTTCAAGCGAGCTTGCCGGAGCGCTGCTACGATTAAAAAAAGCTCAAAGAGAGCTTTTTTATTTTTACCTCTTGACATATGGAAAAATAAGACTATAATAGAATTAGCACTCGCAGATATAGAGTGCTAATTTAACGATAAAGGACTGATAAAATGAGAAAAAAACAATTCAAGGCTGAAAGCAAAAAGCTCCTTGATATGATGATTAACTCTATTTACACACATAAGGAAATATTTTTAAGAGAGCTTATCTCAAACGCAAGCGATGCCATTGACAAGCTTTATTTCAAATCACTTACCGATGATTCGGTTTCACTTTCAAGAAGTGATTTTAAAATTAATATTGATATAGATAAGGACAACAGACTTATAACAATTACCGATAACGGCATAGGTATGACCGCACAGGAGCTTGAATCAAATCTCGGTACCATTGCGAAAAGCGGTTCTCTTAATTTTAAAAAGGATAATATTGACAGTGAAAATGCCGATGACATTTCGGTTATCGGTCAGTTTGGCGTAGGCTTTTATTCTTCTTTTATGGTTGCCGATAAGGTTGAGGTTGTTTCAAGGGCATTTGGATGTGACACGGCAAACAAATGGCAGTCATCGGGCGCCGACGGATATACTATAGAAGAATGTGAAAAAGAGACTGCGGGTACAGTCATTACGCTTCATATAAAAGATGACAATGAAAATGAGGATTATTCACAGTTTCTTGAACAGTACAGAGTAAGCGAGCTTGTCAAAAAGTACAGCGATTATATCCGTTATCCCATTATTATGGAGATGAGCCACCAGGTTCCCGACCCTGAAAAAGAGGGTGAATATATAACTGAAATCGCAGAGGAAACCATTAACTCAATGGTACCTATCTGGCGAAAGTCAAAGCGTGAAATCAAAAGCGAGGATTATAACGAGTTTTATAAAAATAAGTTTATGGATCACAATGACCCTCTTGCAGTTATTCATTCAAAAACTGAGGGTCAGGCAACCTTTGATGCTCTTATGTATATTCCCGAAAATCCGCCGTATGATTTTTATTCAAAGGAATATGAAAAGGGCTTGCAGCTTTATTCAAACGGCGTGCTTATAATGGAAAAATGCGCCGACCTTTTGCCGGACTATTTCAGCTTTGTTAAAGGTCTTGTTGACAGCGCCGATTTAAGCCTTAACATAAGCCGCGAAATGCTGCAGCAGGATCATCAGCTTAAAATTATTGCAAAGGCGATTGACAAAAAAATAAAGAGCGAGCTTTCAAAAATGCTCAAAAATGACAGGGAAAAATACGAAAAATTCTTTAAGACATTCGGCTTGCAGCTTAAATACGGCGTATATGCAAACTATGGTATGGAAAAGGACGGACTTAAAGATTTACTGCTTTTCAAATCGAGCAGCGACAACAGCTATGTAACTCTCAAAGAATATGTCGGCAGAATGGCTGACAGCCAGCAGGATATTTATTATGCCTGCGGAGAGAACGAGCAGAAAATTGCCCTGCTTCCGCAGTTAGACGCCGTTAAGGCTAAGGGCTATGAGGTGCTTTATTTTACTGATGATGTTGATGAATTTGCAATTCAAATGCTTATGGAATATGACGGCAAGCATTTTGTGAACATTTGTAAAAATGACCTTGATTTGAGCACTGATGCCGAAAAAGAAGCAATGGAGAAAAAGAACGAGGCTTCAAAGGATTTGCTTGAAAAGATGAAAAATGCTCTTGACGGTCAGGTTACTGATGTTAAGCTTTCAAACAAGCTCGGCACACATCCTGTTGCAATTACTGCCGAAGGCTATGTTTCACTTGAAATGGCAAAGGTATTAAATTCTATGCCTGACAGCCGCCAAGGCGTAAAAGCACAGCTTGTGCTTGAAATCAATTCAGAGCATCCGATTGTTGATAAGCTTAAAAACGCGGATGATGAAAGCGTCAAAAAATATACGAGGCTTCTTTATGCGTCGGCAAGACTTATTGCAGGCCTTGACATTGATAACCCGACAGAGCTTTCTGACACAATAGCAGATATGATTTAAATAATAAGCGCCTTATGCGTGCTGTGCTTTAAACAACGAACACAAAAAGGCTGTATTGTGGGCGGTTCTATAAAGAAGTTTCTCGGAATCGACTTAGGAACAAAATGAAAAAAATAATATAACCCACTATGACACTTTCAAAACTGAAAGCTGCTCATAGCGGGTTTTCTTTTCTCAAGTTCCTTTACAAAATAAGGATTGTCTCCTCATTCAATCGACTTAATTCTATCACAGATTAAACACATAAACAAAGTTTCTCATTTCTTCAAAATCAAACTGCTGACAAACGCTCGTGTTCGTCAGCAGTTTTGATTTTAACATACAGGCTTATTTTTCTGCGTACTTATCTTCACCGTTCCAGCTGTACATAGCGCGGATACTTTCACCGACTTTTTCAAGCTGATGTTCAGCCTCGAGAGCTCTTTTTGCTTTGAAGTGTGCCCAGCCGTTGTTGCTTTCGGTAATGAACTTTGAAGCAAATGTGCCGTCCTGAATTTCTTCAAGAACCTTTTTCATTTCCTTCTTGGTTTCGTCGGTTATAAGGCGCTTTCCTGTTTCGTAATCGCCGAATTCAGCAGTATTGGAAATTGAATATCTCATCTTTGAAAAACCGCCTGAATAGATAAGGTCAACGATGAGCTTCATTTCATGAATACATTCAAAGTAAGCATTTCTCGGATCATAGCCTGCTTCAACAAGTGTTTCAAATCCGGCCTTCATAAGAGCTGTTACGCCGCCGCAAAGGACAGCCTGCTCACCGAAAAGGTCGGTTTCCGTTTCACATTTGAAGGTTGTTTCAAGAATTGCTGCACGAGCGCCGCCGATACCTGCACCGTAAGCAAGAGCTATGTCAAGGCAATGACCTGTAGCATCCTGATATACGGCAACAAGACAAGGTGTGCCTTTACCCTCTTTATATTCTGAACGAACAGTGTGTCCCGGTGCTTTGGGGGCAATCATAAATACATCGATATTTGACGGCGGAACGATTTGCTTGAAATGAATATTGAAGCCGTGTGCAAATGCGAGAGCCTTGCCTTCTGTAAGATTTGGTTCAATATCCTTTTTATAAATTGCCGCCTGTCTTTCATCAGGTGTAAGAATCATAACAACATCAGCAGCCTTTGTTGCCTGTGCTGTTGTCATAACTTTAAGACCGAGCTCCTCAACATGCTTCCATGACTTTGAGCCCTCATAAAGTCCAACGATTACATTAACGCCGCTTTCGTGAAGGTTAAGTGCGTGAGCGTGACCCTGTGAGCCGAATCCGATGATTGCAACTGTTTTGCCTGAAAGGACATCAAGGTTACAGTCCGATTCATAGAAAATCTTTGCTTCTGCCATTTTAATTTCCTCCAATAAAATATGTAATAATATTGCACTTGTGTGCTTGTCATAATATTATATTCCTTTAATATTCAATAGTCAAGATATTTTATCTTGTAAATTGTGAACAAATAGAGTACAATCATATTGAGGAAGTGATACCTTGATGAAAAGGTCGGAAAAAATTATGCACTATATAGACTCGCTGTGTATATATAATCTGAAGGATGACAGGGCGCTCAGGCTGCTTCACGATATTTTAGCCTGTGATGATGATAGCAAAACCGAGCTTTACGGCAGCTTTTTCAATTATATTTCATACAAGGGTGCGTTTAAAAATTATGTTTCAAATTTAATTCTGTCGGACGAAAATGTATTTACCCGTCTTGCCTGCTGCGATGAGCCGATTCCTCAAACGGTTATAAAAGCCGTAAGGGCTGATCTTGAAAAGCTTGAGGCGGTTTCGTCTGTAACATTTGACGATATTAAAGCTTCAATAAAAAGTGATGATTTCAGGGAGCTTTTTGACAGTATGCCTGAATTTGAATACGGTACGGCTTCAAAGCCTCTTGACAGGGACTGGAATAACAGTATTGATGAGCTTATCGAATATCATAAGCAAAACGGTTACGGGATATATTCAAAAAACATTGCATTCAAGTGGCGAAATAACAGTATTATACCGATTGAGCATATTGACACAATCACGCTTTATGACCTTAAAAATTATGAGGAGCAAAGGCAGAGGGTTATTGATAACACGGAAAGCTTTATTGCCGGGCATCCCGCCAATAATGTTTTGCTTTACGGCGACAGGGGAACAGGCAAAAGCTCAACCGTTCACGCAATACTTAATGAATATCACAGCCGCGGCTTAAGAATGATTGAGATACCTAAAAGCGCTGTTTGTGACCTTTCGGTTATAATGGAAGCCATATCCGACTCGCCTCTTAAATTTATAATATATATTGACGATTTAAGCTTTGATACAAACGACAGCTCCTTCAACGAGCTTAAGGCGGCGCTTGAGGGCTCACTTTCCGGAAGACAGTCAAACACTGTTATTTATGCCACTTCAAACAGGCGTCATCTTATAAAAGAAAGCTTTTCTGACCGGCAGAATGAAATTAACAAAAATGATATTATGCAGGAGCAGTTAAGTCTTTCTGACCGATTTGGCTTAACCATCACTTTTTTAAATCCCAATAAGGCAGATTTTTTTGATATAGTTAAAAAGATAGCCTTAGACAGAAGGCTGAATGTTGACGCCGAGGAGCTTTGCTTTAAGGCAGACAGATGGGCAATACGAAAGGGAGGCAGATCGCCGAGATGCGCAAAGCAGTTTATTGATTATGTTGAAAGCTGTTTAAAGCGAAACAAACAATGGTAAAATTTTTTTAACGCTTAATTTATAAAAAGTTAAAAATTTTTATAGAATGTTCAATCTTTAAACAAAAAAACGACAATTTAAGGTGATAAAATACAGTTAAATTGAAAAGGAGAAAAAACTATGGGCACAAAAATTCTTGTAGTAGATGACGATTTAAATATCTGTGAGCTTTTAAAGCTCTATCTCGAAAATGAAGGCTATACTGTTTATGTTGCCAATGACGGGCAGGCTGCGGTGAATGTTTTTCAGGCGAAATCTCCCCAGCTTGTTTTGCTTGATATTATGCTGCCTAAAATGGATGGCTGGCAGGTTTGCCGTGAAATAAGGAAAACCTCGAGTGTCCCCATCATTATGCTCACCGCAAAGGGCGAAACCTTCGATAAGGTTCTGGGACTTGAGCTTGGTGCGGATGATTATGTAACAAAGCCCTTTGACGCCAAGGAGGTTATGGCAAGGGTTAAAGCAGTGCTTCGCCGTACAAACGGCACTCAGTCTGACAGCGACGGCGGCAAAAAGGTTGTTATCTATGACAATCTTGAAATAAACATTGTTAATTATGAGCTGAAGGTTAAGGGCAAAAACATTGATACTCCGCCGAAAGAGCTTGAGCTTATATATCACTTTGCTTCAAATCCCAACCGTGTTTATACCCGTGACCAGCTTCTTGACGAGGTATGGGGCTTTGATTATTACGGCGATTCACGAACGGTTGATGTTCATGTCAAAAGGCTTCGTGAAAAGCTTGAGGGTGTATCCGATAAATGGTCGCTCAAGACTGTTTGGGGAGTAGGCTACAAGTTTGAAACAAAGGATTAAATAAATGTCCGCAGAAAAATCTATGGCTAAAAAATATATAAAGAATAATATATTCGCGAAATATTTTATTCTTTTTGCAACAATATTCTTTGTGGTGCTGACTATACTCGGCACCACATTGATACTGCTTGTCAGTGCATATACTCAAAATGAAAATACAAAGCTTTTAAAAGAAAATACCCAGTCTATTGCAAGCAGTATTTCGACAACCTTTATCGCGCAGGATATGAACAGCAATTATTCTGTCGAAAAGGAAATGATTTGCTCAACGCTTGCAATTATTTCAAGTTCAATCGACGCCGATGTTTTTGTGTGTGATGTTGAGGGCAACATAATAATGTGCAAGGAAAGAGCAAACGAAGTTCCGAATTTCGGAAGGCTGCCAAGCTGCCGTCAGCACAGTTCATACACTGTTGGAGATAATCTTTTGAAAAGCGTATATGAAGGCGGATACGTGGGTAAGGGCTCAGTAAACGGTCAGCTGTCATATATAGTCGGATATCCTATATACAGCGCGGGGCAGATAATAGGCTCTGTTTTTGCCACTACGGCATCGAGCGGCAATTCACTTGCATTTGCTGTGCTGAGAATGTTTATGGCAAGTGCGTTTGCGTGCCTTGTCATAGGGTTTATATGTATATGGCATTTAACACGCAATTTTGTTAAACCGCTTCGCCAAATGAGTGCGGCTGCAAAGCAGTTTGCAATCGGTGATTTCTCATACAGGGTAAAGGTACACGGCAATGACGAGCTTGCAGAGCTCGGCAAAGCCTTTAACGATATGGCTGACAGCCTTGATGCTCTTGAATCCTCAAGGAGAAGTTTTGTTTCTAATGTATCGCACGAGCTAAGAACACCAATGACATCAATAGGCGGTTTTATTGACGGTATTCTTGACGGAACAATACCGAGGGAAAAGTCCGATTATTACTTAAATATTGTCAGCGGCGAAATCAGACGGCTTTCACGCCTCGTTGTTGCTATGCTGAATATGAGCAAAATCGAGTCAGGCAGCTTTGAAATGAAGCCGAGCAACTATGATATATCAGACCAGATAATTCATATTCTTTTAACCTTTGAGCAGAAAATAGACAAAAAGAATATTGAGATAAGAGGGCTTGAAAATCTCAAGCCGACATATATTGTCGCCGATACGGATATGATTTATCAGGTTATTTATAATATCTTTGATAATGCCGTTAAGTTTACAAACGAGGGCGGATATATAAGCGTTGAAATGATTGAAAGTGAAAAGGAGATAGAGGTTCACATTAAAAACAGCGGCATTGGTATTAACGCCGACGAGCTTTCAAAGGTATTTGAAAGATTTTATAAGGTTGACAAGTCCCGAAGTCTTGATGCCAAGGGCGCAGGTCTGGGACTTTATATAGTAAAAATGATGGTGGAGATGCATTCAGGCAGTATTTGGGCAGAAAGCGAGGATGAGCATACCGCGGAATTTGTTTTCAAGCTGCCGAAAACCTACAGCCCCATCTATAAAAAGGAGATACGATAAGTATGAACGAATTTGACAATAACAGCTTTAACAGCGATAACAATCAGAAAAGACCTGATTATTATCAGCCCCAACAGGGCAGCAGTGATAATACAGCCTTCAACGGCACCTATTATACACCGCCTAAAAGTGAAAATGCTGAAAACGGCAGCTATCACTATTCATATTCGGATAATCGTCAAAGCGCATACGGCAGTCAGGGGTATTATTCATCAGACGATAATCAGCCGTCAGGCGATAACGAGCCGCCGAAAAAAAACAAGACCGGCAAAATAATCGCGATTATAGTTTGTGCTTGTGTGCTTATTGCTTGCGTCGGACTGGTCGTTGCAGGAGTGAATTATATCGGCTCCGACAGCGGCACAAGCAGCGATACAGATTCGCAAGCGCAGAACGATACTGCAAGCGTTGCTGACAGCGAGGATGTTCCGCTTATTGACAGTGACAACAACTATACTGTCGCAGGTGTTGCGGATGCAGCTATGGAAAGCTGTGTAGGCATTACGGTTTATACACAGCAAAGCGAAGCGTATAACTATTTTTACAACTATGGGCAGGGCAGCAGCTCAAGCACCGACCCGACGGTTTCAGGCGAGGGTTCAGGTGTACTTATGGGCGAGCAGGACGGAAAAACCTATGTTATGACCTGCGCCCATGTTATCAGCGACGGCGACAGCTTTACGGTTACGCTCAATGACGGTACCGAGCTTGAAGCACAAATGGTTGGATATGACAGTCAGACTGATATAGGCGTTCTTTCGGTAGATAAAACAGGTCTTAAAATTGCGGAATTTGCCGACAGCGATAATCTTGTTGTAGGGGAGCAGGTCGTTGCAATCGGCTGCCCGGGCGGACTTGAATTTATGAACAGTGTAACAAGCGGTTATATCTCAGCTCTTGACAGACCTGTTTCATCATCAATCGGCTATGATAACGAGTGTATTCAGACCGACGCGGCCATAAATCCCGGCAACAGCGGCGGTGCGTTGTTTAATATGCAGGGTCAGGTTATAGGTATTAATTCTTCAAAAATCGCCTCAACGGAATATGAAGGTATGGGCTTTGCCGTTCCTTCAAGCACTGCGGTTGCAACTGCAAACAGTCTTATAAAAGTAGGCTATGTTGAGGGCAGAGCAAAAATAGGTATTCAGTACAGCCCGATTTCAAGCTTCAGTAACTCAAGTACAATTATAAAGGCCCTTGAGCAGGAAGGCTTTGAGGACGCCCAGGGAACAATGGTAATAAACAGCGTTGATTCAAGCAGCGACCTTTCAAGCAAAAATATTCAGCAGTATGATATGATTGTTGCGGTAAACGGCAATACAATGACATCGACGGATGTTATGACATCAATCCTTGCAGATTCAGCACCGGGCGATACAATTACCTTGACCATTGCGCGAATTGAGAATAACAGCATAAACACCTTTGAGGTTGAGTGCACATTGATTGAGGATAAGGGAAACAACTGAAGATAAATAAAAAAACAGCAGCTCGGCTTTAACAGTCGGGCTGCCGTTTTATTTAAATCGCAGAGCGGCTCCGGCAAGCTCGCTTGAAATGGACCCCGCCTCTTAGGCGGGGTCCATCGGCGAATAGGTTATATCGTACCTTGAAGTTTGATATATGGCCTTTTGCTTTGTTTAATAACCAAGCTTTTCGTTGACAATGATAACCTTAATTCTGTCTTTATGGCGCTGCTTTGCGGATACAACATAGCTGCAGCAAATTCTCTGCTCGCTTTCACAGCCGTCGCAGATAAACGGATTTTTTTTATTAAGGCTTATGCATTTTCCGGTTACGCTGCAGGGCGTTTTGCAGGATAATCTTTTTGTGTTCGCAGGCGCGGCCTTTTCCTTAACTCTTTTAATTGCGTCATCAATGTTTTCGACAATTTTGTTGACGCCGACAACCATAATTACCTGCTTTGGTCCGTAAACTATACAAGCGACTCTGTTTGAATTGCCGTCAACATTATAAAGCTCTCCGTTTTCGGTAACAGCGTTTGACGAGGTGAAAAAGGTATCGCAGCCGAAAGCACGGATATATGCCTGCCGCAGTTCCTCGCCCTCTAAACCGCTGCGGTCAATATAATCATAATCGCCGTTTTTAATAAGGTCGATGATTCCGCACTCCTTAAGGGTTTCACTGCCGCCGTGCGAAACACTTTCGCCCTTGCTGATAAGTGTTTTAATCAGTTCAACAGCTTCGCTTTTATTTTCCGCAAAATACGGCTTATAATTATTTTTTTCAAGATTTTCAAGTGTTTTTTCAATGTTCATTTTTATTCCTCACTGTTCCAGTATTTTCTGTCAAGTGAACGGTATTGCAGCGCCTCGGCAATATGTTCGGTTTTAATTATATCACTTTCGTCTAAATCTGCAATAGTTCTTCCCATTCTTAAAATTTTGTCATAAGCCCTTGCGGACAGTCCCAGCTTTTCAAAGCTTACTTTCAGCAAAGCATCTGCATCAGGGCTTAAAGCGCAGTATTCCTTTGTCATTTTCGGCGTCATATTTGCATTGCATTTAATATCGGTGCCTTCAAATCTTTTTCGCTGTATTTCCCTTGCCCTTTCAACGCGCTGCTTAATTTGACTGCTTTTTTCGCCCTGCTTTTTACAGGATAACTGCTCATATTCTACAGGGCTTAATTCTATATGAATATCTATTCTGTCAAGCACGGGACCTGAAATTTTGTCAAGGTAACGCTTTTTTGCAGCCGGTGTGCATTTACACTCTTTGGAAGGATGACCGAAATAGCCGCAGGGGCAGGGGTTCATTGCCGCTACAAGCACAAGATTTGACGGATATGTAACCGAACCGGTTGTGCGTGAAATGTTCACAACGCCATCCTCAAGCGGCTGGCGCAGCGCCTCCTTTGCACGCCTGTCAAATTCGGGAAACTCGTCCATAAATATAACGCCGTTATGCGCAAGGCTTATTTCACCGGGATGAATATTAATTCCCCCTCCGGTAAGTGCCTGTGCCGATATGGTATGATGAGGGGAGCGAAACGGTCGGCTGCTGATTATTGCCTCGCCTTTTGGTATCATGCCGGCTATTGAATAAAGCTTTGTTGTTTCAAGTTTTTCTTCAAATGTCATATCGGGCAAAATTGTCGGCAGCCTTTTTGCAAGCATTGATTTTCCGGAGCCCGGCGGACCTACCATTATGCAGTTGTGACCGCCGGCGGCAACAATTTCAAGCGCTCTTTTGGCTTCATTCTGACCTTTAACATCTGCAAAATCGACATTATAATTTTGTTCTTTTGAGGCAATATCGGGGTTATAACAGGGACTAAGCCTGTTTTCGCCTGATAAATGCTGCATAACCTCATATATATTTTTAACGGGCAAAACATCAATGCCGTTTGGCACACTGCCTTCAAGCCTGTTATCATACGGAATAAATACAGCATTGATTTTATTTTCACGCGCTTTAAGAAGCATTGGCAGCACACCGTTGACCGCACGGATTTCCCCGTCGAGTGACAGCTCGCCGATAAATGCATAGCCGTCGGTATTACCGTTTAGCTGTTTGGTTGCCTTGAGTATGGAAATAAACACGGGCAGGTCATACATTGCGCCTTCTTTTTTTATATCTGCCGGGGCAATGTTTATCGTGATTCTTGAAACAGGGAAATCAAGATGGCAGTTTTTTATTGATGCTCTTACGCGTTCACGGCTTTCCTTTACTGAATTATCGGGCAGACCCACAACATCAAACCTTGGTAAACCCTGACTTATATCACACTCTACAGTAACGCCGAAAGCGTCAATGCCGAATATACCCATACTGCTGATTTTTGAAAACATTTTTATCACCGATTTTATTATATCAGTTAATATCATTATTGACAATAGATTTTAATAGGATTAAAATAATATTATAACCTATTCGCCGATGTCCCCCGCCTCTTAGGCGGCGGGGTCCATTTCAG